>JAVEWA010000831.1:0-2575 GCA_034004785.1 Polyangia bacterium | reverse complement strand
AGCTGTGCAGGGGAAAGTGGGCGCCAAGGCCCCAGCCGCTGACGTCGTCCATCACGTAGGCGGCCACGGTGACGTCTGGCGCGGTGGCGTCGGCGGTCTCCGGATCCGTGAGGGCGAGGGTCCAGCCTCCGGAGGCGATGGGCAGGTAGCTCATGCCCTGCTGGCCGAAGACCCAGGCCTCCAGCTTGGCGGTGCCCCTCGGGGAGTCGTCGCGCCAGGCGTAGACCCAGGTGGTCCCGTCGGAGAAGACCTGGCCGTTATTGCCGGTGCCTGTCGAGCCGAGGTCCATCAGCTCGCCGCCCGGGTGCCTTATGGCGAGGTGAAGCTGGCGCTCGGGGTCGCGCCAGAGGAGGCCGATCTGGAGGAAGCCATAGGTCGTCTCGGCGGGGAGCAGGAGGGGGAGGTCCAGCGCGCCCTGGGTAGGTACGGCCGCCATGCCGTGCTTCATGGAGCCCCCCAGGTTGCCCGCCGGGTTCACCTGCGCGATGCCCTGGGCCGCGGCCTGGTCCATGAGCTGCTCGTGGTTGGAGGAGCCGTCCATGTGGTAGCCCACCCAGGGGGCGTACTCGTGGAGCATCACCTGGGCCCCCTGCTGGGCCGACCAGGTCAGAAGCGGCACGAGGTCTCCGCTCTGGTTGCCTGGATCATGGGTGCTCGCCATGAGGAGCTCCGCCTCCGGGGCGATGCCCGTGAGGGTGGTGAAGCCCCGCTGCCCGCCCACCAGGATCCCGCTCACGCCCGTGCCGTGCATGGCGTCGTCGGTCACCGGGACCTCGGAGAGGTCCGCGTCTCGCAGGTAGGTGCGGTTGCCCGCGCGGACGGCGAGGATCTTAGGCGTGCCAAGGGCCACGAGGCGTTCGCCCGGGTCCAGCCGGCCGTTGCGGTTCGCGTCGTCCGGCACGAGGAGCCGCTCGCCAAAGGTGGCGGTCTCGTCTCCGTAGCCTGCCTCCGGGCCGAAGGCACGCTGGCCGTCGCCGTCCGGAACCAGGAAGAGGTGGTCCCAGCCGAGGTCGAATACGCCGTCATCGGTGTCGAGGATGGGCAGGAACTGGTGGAGGTTGTAGGCGACGCCGTCGAAGAAGCCCACCGACTCGTCCGAGTCCGCCACGCCGTTGCCGTTCCAGTCCACCGCGTCCACACCGGGCGTGAAGAGGCCGTCGCCGTTGACGTCGATCCAGTCCACATAGGGGCCGTCGGCGCGGAAGAAGGCGGGGTGGAAGGGATCGATACCCGAGTCGATGTCCGCGATGATCACGCCGGCGCCCGTGACCGGGAGCCCGGCCGTGTCCAGGGTGGCCCAGACCGCGTGGGCCTGGATCTCAGCCGCGGTGAGGTCGAGGGGCGGCGGCAGGGGAGAGAGCATGTCGAGCTCCACGCGCACGACGCCTGGCAGAGCGGCCAGCCGATGGAGGCCCTGCCTCGTGACCCGGGCCGCCAGAATGTCGCCGAGGAGCGCCATAGCTCCGTCCACGCGGGTCAGCCTAAGCTCGGCGTCCTCGGCGTCTAGGAGGTGGCGGAGGGCCTCGGCGCTCTCCAGGCGTATGCTCACGCCCACCCGGTCGAGGGTCTCGGCCGCGTCGGGGCCGCCGGGCAGGCGGCGGCCGCGGAAGCGGCGCGCCGCGGGGAAGCGGAAGAAGCCCTCCAGCTCGGGCTGGATCACGTGAGTGAAGCGGCCAGGGGGCCGAGGTGAGTAGCGGCTGCTTGGAGCTGCCCGAGGCGCGGCCGCCAGGGAAGCCGCGGGCGCGGCTCGCGCTGCGTCTCCCAGCGGGGCAGGGGCAGCCAGGCAGGCCAGGCCCGCCGTCACGAAGAGCGTGCCCAGGAGGCCAGCGCGAGACGAGGGCTGCCTTATGGCGCTCTTCCGGCGTGGTGACAGGGTAGGGGAAGATGGCATTGGCAGGTTCCTTTCGAAGGAGAAGCGGGACATATCGAGGCGCCCTCGGCCTTGGGCTGTGCCCCTTGCCAGTGGTCCCTGTGGCCTCCTTGGCGACCCTATCAGGACTAGGGCATGGGCACCAGAGCCGGGATCTTTGAACCAGTGGAACGAAAGAAAGGGCAAACATCGCCTGCGCCGCTTGGCGAGCTGCCGCCCTTCCCAGGGACCGAGCCTTGGCCCTGTGTTACCATCCCGGCGTGCGAGCTCGATCCTCAAGCCGCGCTTCGCCTGCCCGTTTGGCCGCAGCCTGTACCCTTGGGCTCTGCTGCGTCTCGGCCTCTGGCGCGTTCAGCGCGGGGGCGGCCCCAGGCGGCTCACTCGGCTCGGAGCAGGGCTCCGGCGGAGTGTCCAGCGCAGATCAGGGCTCCAGAGATGCCCTCCGAGGAGAGCAAGGCCGGGCTGAAGGACCGAGGGCTCAGGCGGTGTGGGAGGCGGCCTGGACCCCGAGGCGGGTGGCGAGGGTGCCCGGCGCCTCCCTTGTGCCCGCCGGGGAGGGGCAGCCCTTCGACGCCCTGAAGGTGGAGCACGGCGGCGCGGGCCAGCTCTCCCTGCGGTTCCTTCAGATCCCCAGCCCCAAGGTCCGACACCGCCGCTACGCCCTGCTCGGCCGGGTGCGAGTCGAGGGGGTGAAGGGGGAGGGGT
>JAVEWA010000170.1:0-11629 GCA_034004785.1 Polyangia bacterium | reverse complement strand
TCGGCGGGCAGGCCGAGGGTGATCTCCGACGGTTATTTTGTCCCCTCCCTCCTGCGTGACGCTGTCCGGCGAAGCCCCGTGGGCCTGACCGGCGGCGCCTGTGTACCACACCCAGCGCGGGGACGCTTCCCCAAGGAACCCGGAGGACGGGATGACGACCGAGGAAACCGCTGCCAACTACCGTGCGCTGATTGACGGCTACATCAAAAGGTTCGGCGAGGAGGTGGGGGTGGAGTTCAACCCCCTGGACGAGGACGGGTACACCAAGGTCAAGCGCGGCAGCGCCGTGATTGGCATCAACGTCCTCGAAAAGGAGGGCGTCCTGCTCTTTTTGAGCGCGATCATGAAGGTGCCGTCCGTCAGGCAGCTCGAGCTCTATCGCAAGCTGCTCGAGCTGAACTTCCTGCGCACCTCTGACGGCGCCTTCGCCATAGATGCTCAGAGCGACTACGTGTATCTGCGCGCTTTCAGGGGTCTCGCTGGCATCGACTTCATCGAGTTCGTGGACGTGCTGGACACCGTGGCCCAGGTGGCCGACGAGTGGGACGACAAGCTCAAGGAAGAGTTCGGAGGGGAGTAGCCTACCCAGCTCGCCTTCATCCCCTCGGGCCGGCCACCCTGTTGGCTAGGCCTTTGCGCTCGCAAGCGCAGCTCGAAAGCGGTTGGCGAGATCCTCTCCCCGCGGCCCCACACCACGGACTCCGATAGTCCTCGGGCAACACTCGAGAGCGAGATCCTCCCCTGGACCCGAGCCGAGGTCACCTCCGGTGACAACACTCCCCAATACGTCACCTCGGCTCCCAGTGCTGGCGCGCGGGAGGGCGCCTGGGCCACAGACCGCTCCGGGCCGATCCCGGATCCCGTCGCTCAAGACGACCCGAAGGTGATCGCGAGGCCACAGCTCTGGAAAGGAGTCGAACCACTCGATGGCCACGACGGCCTGTCCGTCGAAGAGATCCTCGTATCCCATGGAGGCCGCCTCGTCCGGGTCTGCCAGGCGGAAGAGATCGACGTGGTAGAGAGGGAGCCTGCCCTGGTGGTGGTTCCAGAGGGCGAAGGTGGGGCTGCATACGTATGCCTCCGGGGGGACGCCCAAGCCCACGGCGAGCCCCTGGACGAAGCAGGTCTTCCCGGCCCCGAGCTCGCCGACCAAGCCAATGACCTCACCGCCCTCGAGCAGCGATCCGAGAACGGCGCCAATGGCTCTCGTATGGTACGCGCTCGAGACCTGGATGCAGAGCTCGGAGTCACCGCCAGGGAGACCGGGAGAGTTCCGCTCGGACATGAGGATAGTCATTCCTCATTGCGGCCCCAGGGTAAAGGACTTAAGGCGCCGGATTAGAACGCCTCTCGGGGGGGCTCATCGAGAGCCTGCAACGTGATAACGCTCTCAGGCCGCCGCGTCGTTTGCTCGAAGGGCCTGCGAGCTGCCGGCAGACCTTGCCTCTGTGCACCAGATGGGGTTTCATGACTCCATGCTTGCTGCCGGGCCCGGGCCCAGTCCAAATCCAGAGCATCGAAGCTTGGGCGCTTGTCTGCCTGCCCTCGCGACCCTTTTGTGCATCCAAGTAGCGTGCGAGGCTCCAAGGAGCTCCTCTGACAGCACAGGACGCACCAAGACTGTCTCGATGGGAGCTCAGGATCCGGGAGTGGTTCGCGTCACCTCCATCCAGGTGAAGGACCGCACCTCCAGCAGCGACCAGATGGTGCGATTCCGCCCCTCGGAGCTGCGCGCCATCGTGACGGACCAACTCGCGCAGCAGGTGGGGTTCACTGTGGAGGACAGCCCAAGGAGCAGGTCTCCGAGCGCGCATCGCCTCAAGGTTGATCTGGAGCTCCAGGGCCTCGTCGGGACGGAGAAAGGCAAGGCCTCCGTCCTCGTGTCGCTGGATCTCGCCCGGGTGGGGGCGCCGGCGGACGAGCCCGGATACCTCGGGAGCGCCCTTGGAGAGAAGGTCTACAAGGTGGAAGAGCCAACCAGCCTTCGAGAGGTATACAAGCTCCTGATCGAGCGCGCCCTGTCGGAGGTGCTGAGGGGTATGGCGCTGGAGATCCGCCTCAGGAGGGCGCCAGCGCGGCTCGTGACTCACGCCATCCGGACGTCCCGCGTGGACGAGTTGGACCAGGGATGGAGCGGTCAGGTCGAGGTGTGGCAGCCGCTCGGCGTACCAGGCCAGCTCAGCATGCTCGGCGAGGCCGGGCTCCCGGGCCTGGCGGCCACCCTGCTCCTGGGCTGGACAGCGCCCACCGCCGCGGGAGGAGAAGGCCCCGACGTGAGGGAGCTGGCCATCAAGATCGCCGCCCTCAGGAGGATGAAGGAAGCGGTCCCTGCCCTGCTCGGCACGCTGGAGCAAGAGCGCCGGGAGCGGATCCGGGACCTCTGCCTGGGCGCCCTCGCGGAGATCCGGGACGAGTCTGCGGTGCCAGCCTTGACCCGATATTCCAAGTTCGGAGACATCGAGCGGCTCAGGAAGGTGATCGGCGTGCTTGGACAGATCGGAGGAAAGGAGGCCCGCGCCTTCCTGGAGATGACCGCGGACAGCCACGAGGACGAAGACCTCCAGCGGCTCGCCAGGGAGACTCTCGGCCGACTGCCCGCGCAGGCCCCACGGCCCAACCCGAACCCTTAGCCGCAAAGGGCCGCGCAGGGCCTCCTTGCCTTCCTCGGGAGGGAATGCTAGGCACTCTGCGCTTACTAGCAGCGCTGCCCATGATGACCCTGAGCTCCGAGGACCATGCTCCCTACGCAAACCCAGTGATCCATCGCAATGGCTCCCAGGGAGTGACCTTGCCGCCAGGCACGGCCCTGGCCATCGGCAACTTCGATGGCGTACACCTTGGACACCAGGCCGTCATCGCGCGGGCTCGCCTGATGGCCGAGCGGCTCCCGGGAGAGCACCAGGTGGCGGTCCTCACCTTCGACCCCCACCCGGCCAAGCTGTTGGCGCCCGAGCTGGCGCCGGCCCTTCTCTCCACTCCGACCAGGCGCGCAGAGCTCCTGGGAAAATCAGGTGCAAGCCAAGTGATCCTGGAGCCTTTCGACGAAGCCCTGGCCTCGCTCACCGCCCGGGATTTCGTCGAGGAGATCCTGGTCGGGCGCCTCCGAGCGGCCGGGGTGGTTGTGGGCTACGACTTCACCTTCGGCCGGGACCGCACTGGAAACGTGGAGATGCTGAGGGACGAAGGGGAGGAGCGCGGCTTCCAGGTGGCTGTGGTCCCACCATTCTTCCAGGACGGGATGCTGGTCAGCTCCACCAAGATCAGGGAGTTCATCCTCGCGGGGAGGGTAATGGGCGCATCGATCCTGCTAGGGCGCCCCTTCGAGCTCTCTGGCAAGGTGATGCGAGGCGCGGGTCGCGGCCGCACCATCGGCTTCCCCACCGCAAACTTGGCCTACGAGCAGGAGATCCTGCCTGCCTTCGGCGTGTATGCAGCTCGGGCGCGGCTGGGAGTCCAGTCCTTTGGCGCCGCCGTGAGCATCGGCATCGTGCCCACCTTCAAGCAGGATCGGGAGGTCACGGTAGAGGCATATCTACTGGACTTCTCGAGTGACCTGTACGCCGAGCCGCTGACGCTCGAGCTCGTCAAGAGGATAAGGCCCGAGCGCCGCTTCGAAACGGTGGCAAGCCTTGTCCAGCAGATCGGTCTGGACGTCGAGCAGGTACGGGATATCCTGCTGACATTATGAAGCAAGACGCGATCCGGAAGCTGGGCCAAGGCGCTCTCCTGCAGCTCGCCAGGCAGTTGGGTCTCAGGGGCGCCTGGGTCCATGACGCCGAGACGCTCCGTCCGGCCTTGGTCACATATCTCGAAGAGCAGCCCAGGGAAGGCTCGGAGGATCAGGAGGCCGATCCCGACGATGCCGCTGGCGGCTCGAGGCCCGGCGGCCGCAGGGACCAGGGCGCCGGCCTCGCCGTGGATGACCTGCCACCAGCCCTGAAGACCGAGACCATGGCAAGGCTTCTCGAGACCCAGGGAAAAGAGACCGAGGCCCAGGCGCTGCGGAAAGGCCTCCGTGGAAATCCGCTCGCGGGCGCCGCGGCCGCTTCGCCCCCCGAGGCTCCACCCCGAGAGAGCCTTGGCCCGGATGACCCCTCCTCTTCGGCGCCCACAGGGGCAGGCACCTCGACGCAACGAACAGGCCTCGAGACCAGCCTCTGCCTGGAGGCTCGCCAGGACCATCTCTGCCTCTCCTGGCGAGTCGAGCCCCTCGCAGCCTCCAACCCAGTGGAACTTCTTCGCGAGCCCTTGCAGATCGAGGTCTGGATCTGGCGAGCAAACGGCAGCAGGCTAAGCCGCAGAATCGCTGTCACCGAGCCACGAGGCGAGCGGATCATCGATCTTCCGGCTGACGCGGCAATAGCCGCGGCGGTGCTCGGGCAGCGGAAGGGAGGGACAATGCGCCCGCTGGCCCGCTCCTCCATGTGGAGGGCTCAGGCTCTGGTCTCGAAGGCTGGCTCCACCGGCAGCCCACGAGGACCGGCCTCACCCCCGCCCGGCTCCCGGGCCGCGCAATGAAGCTCGTCCCCCTGGAGCCCGATCCGCGCTACGGGCGCCTCGGCCAACGCATCGCCGTCGGGGGAGTGCTCCTCCTGGCCTTGACAACCATCCCCCTTGCGCGTCTGCAGCTCGGCGAGGCCGGCTGGAGCGTCCTCGGAGACGACCTCGGCCCCCTCTTGTGGCCGCTGGGCGCTCTGGCTGCCCTCGGGGCCGCCGGCCTGCTCGGCTTCGCGCTCTGGCTCTATCGGCGCCCGCAGTGGGCGCCCCTGCTGCTCGTCGTTCCCTCCTGTCTCACCCTGGTGGGCATCTGCGCCAGCCTCGCCGCCCTGCCAGGGGCGGGCACGCCGGGGGAGAAAGCCCTAGCGGAGCTGGCCGCCTCGACGGCCGCTCCGGCCTGGGCGCTCTCCCTGTCCGCCGCCTTGGCTGCCGGCGCCGCCCTGACCCTGGGCAGCGTCGCGCTCGCGCGCGCGCGGACCCTCGCAGTGCCCTGGGGACTTCTCCTCATCCTGCTCGGAGGCCTGCTCCTTGTGACCTCTTTCTCGCAGTGGGCGCGCATGCCCCCCAGACCCTTGACCCTCACCGTGCTCGGCGCCGCCTGGCTGGGACCCCTCCTGGCCACCGCGCCTTGGGCGTCCCAGGCCCCGCCCGCTCGATCCGAGGTGGCGGGGGCGGCCCTTCCCGTGGCTCTCCTGAGCGCCCTCCTGGCAGGGCTGTCGGCCTCCCTGGGCGATGACCTGGTCTTGCGAGCCGCGGCCCTGTATGCCCAGGGCCCGGATCCACAGTCTCACGCACAGGCGCTGGCCCTCGGGGGCGCGAGAGCCCCAACGGCGAGGCTCCTCTCGAGCGCCATCCCCATCCTCACCACGATCCTGGTGGTGATCCTCGCCGGGCACGGCTCGAGAGGCGAGCTCAGAGCCGCAGACAGGCGCTCGAGGTTCAGGATCGCCGCAGCCCTCCTCCTGGTGGCCCTTTCCGTGGGCGCGATCGGCTGGCACAGGCACGCGCTCACCCAGGCGGTGAGGCAGGCGGATCGCCAACTGAGCTCGAACGGGCCGCCCGCGGAGACCGTGCCGCCCGCAGAGACACTGCCCCCCATTGAGCCTCCTTCGCCCCAGGTTCCTCCAATCAGGGGTTGAGCCTGGCTACCTTCGAGACCCCCGGGAAGAGGCGTCTTGCTCTCCAACGGCCGCAGAGGGCCCACTGTGCCTGCCCACCGTTTGGCGAATAGATGTGCACCAGGTGAGCAACCGATGTGAACAAGGCATGCGGCAGGTGAGCACCCGGGACGTGCAATCGAGCAACGCGCAGGTATAATGCCGCCTGATGAGACGGTCGGATGGGATGGCCGTCAGGGTGGTCCAGGTTTCGAGACGCCCGCGTTTCAGGCTCCCAATCGAGCATCAGCCTCAGGAGATAGTCGCCCTATGCAGACCTCACATCATCGCTTGGCCATCCTCGGCTCTGGTCCTGCGGGCCTCACGGCAGCCATCTACTCCGCCCGGGCGATGTTGCAGCCCGTGGTCTTCGAGGGAATGCAGGCGGGGGGCCAGCTCACGACCACCACCGAGGTGGAGAACTACCCCGCCTTCCCCGAGGGGATCAGCGGGCCGGAGCTCGTGCTCAAGATGCGCGAGCAGGCCGCGCGGTTCGACACCAGGTTCATCACGCAGGACGTGGACTCGGTCGATCTGACCCGGCGGCCCTTCACCCTGCGCTCCTACGAGCACGAGGTGAGCGCCGACGCGCTGATAATCGCGACGGGGGCCTCCGCGCGCTACCTGGGGATCCCCTCCGAGGAGCGCCTTAGAAACCACGGCGTGAGCGCCTGCGCCACCTGCGACGGTTTCTTCTATCGCGACCAGCAGGTGGCGGTCATCGGGGGCGGCGACACCGCCGCCGAGGAGGCGCTCTTTCTCACTCGCTTCGCCTCGAAGGTGTCCCTCATCCACAGGAGGGACGCCCTGAGGGCCTCGAAGATCATGGCCGCGCGGGTGCTCGCGCACGGCAAGATCGAGCCCGTGTGGAACAGCGTCGTGGAGGAGTACCTGGGGGACCCCAAGGGGGACGGGCTCACAGGGCTCCGCCTGCGAAACGTCGAGACGGGCGAGGTCCGGGATCTCCCGGTGACCGGAGCCTTCGTGGCGATAGGCCACAAGCCGAACACCGACCTCTTCAGGGGGGCGCTGGAAATGGACGAGACCGGGTATCTAAAGACCAAGCCGGGCAGGACCGCCACCAACATTCCTGGCGTCTGGGCGGCTGGCGACTGCGCGGATCACTATTACCGTCAGGCGATCACCGCCGCTGGCACCGGCTGCATGGCGGCGATCGAGGCCGAGCGCTGGCTGACCGAGCAGGCGGGCTGACCGCCCACAGGGGCCACACACTCCTGGCGCAGAGCTAATGGCATACCTCGCACTCTTCTTAGGCCTGATCGCCCTCCTCGTGGTGCTCTTCAAGCGCGCCGCGGGAGCCGCCATGCTCGGCTCCGTGCTGAGCCTCTCAGCCGCCTGCGTGGTGGTGATCTGGTTCGGACGGACCGCGATGCCTGAGGCCCTCGGGCTCCTGTTCATCGCGCTGGCGGTGGGGATCTGGGCCGCCACTCCGCCAGCCGAGGAGGCGGAGGTGCCCCTCGGTGACGGCAAGCTCTACGTGAGAGCGCACCAGGATCCAGGGGCCAGGGCCTCACTGCCCGAGGGCAGCATCGACCCCGTGACCGGCGACAGCATGACCGCCTTCGACCACCTCTGGCTGGTCGGGATACCCGTGCTCGGCTGGGCGGTCACCTTCCTCGCCCTGCCGAAGCGCACCGGCTTCGAAGATGGAGTCTGGTTCTCGCTGCTCGCGGGCACACCAGGGGCGGGATTCGCGTTCGGCGCGACCGACATCGCCGCGCTCTTCGGTCTGCTCCTGATCTTTCCCGGAGGCGCCCTGGTGCTCTGCCTCCCCCTCACCGGCCTCGTGGCCCTGCTCGTCCATTATGGTCGGGGGAGACCCACCGCCTTCTCGGCGGCCATGGAGTACGCGGCGGTGGCCCTCGTACTGAACATCATCTCCCTGCTCGCGATCCCGCTCCGGTGATTTCGGAAAAGCCCGAGCGAGCCCCATGAAGGCTCACTCGAGCCGTTCAGCCCCTCGATGCCGCCTCCGTTGAGCACAGCAAGATCCTGTCGCGCTCGAAGTCGATCTCGAGGAGCCGGACCTGCTCCAGGATCCGCTCCTCCCCCAGCAGGCCGACGAGGCGATAGCCGGTGCCCCTGGGCTCGAGGAGCATCACCTCTTCGAGGATGAGCTCGGTTCGACCATCATGCTGCATGTAGGCACTTGAAGAACACATCGAAGGACTCTCTCTCGGCCATGAAGCAGACTGCGTCTGGTTTGTCCTCGCGGGCCCGCCGGGACTTGGCCGCAGGCCAGGTCCCTAACCGTCGGTCGCCACCTGATCGCCCCCCTTTTCCTGTGCTGTCTTCAGCGCCACCTGAGCTCTGCGGATGAGCTCCGAGAAGGTCGCCTGTGGAGCCCCCTCCAGGCCCGCCACGCCGATGGAGGCGCTGACGCTCTGCAGCTCGTCCCCAACGTGGTACATGCCCTCCCGGATCAGCCGCGCCACCCGGCGCGCAACCTTGCCAGCTCCGGCGATTGGGGTGTGGGGGAGCACGATCAAGATGCGCTCGCCCCCCACATAGACTGGGATGTCGATGTCCCTGATGGACTCGGACACTGCCCGCGCCACGCCCGAGCGGATCTCGCGACGCGCCATGAGGTGCCCCGGGGGCAACCTGTATGGATCTATCTCCAGGAGACACACCGAGAGGGGGTAGCGATACCGCTTGGCGCGCCTGATCTCCACGATGAGCAGGTGCTTGAAGAAGTCGAAGTGGTAGAAGCGCTGCCCGGGCCGCACATCCCCCATCCGTTCGAGCCGTTCACCGAGCTCGTCCGCGCGGCCCTGGAGCTGAGCCGCCCGCCGCCTGGCCTCCGAGACCCTCTCAGCCAGCCGGAGAGCCATGTGGAACAGATCCCTGGACACGGGCTTGGCGAAGCCAGCGTCGGCGCCGAGCTCCTCCGCGAGCTCCACCGCGCGCTCCGCTCCCCTCGGGAAGATCAGCACCACTCCGGATTGAGCCTCGGACTCCATGCGCACGTATCGGCAGAAGTCCTCGCTCACTGCGGCGCTGCTGGCTATCACCACCGTCGGCATCAGCTGATCAACCACCTCGGTCGCCTCGGCCTGGGTTGCCACGTCGGAGACCAGGTACCCGAGCCCCTTCAAGGTCTCCAGGAGGTTGGCCCTGGCGGGCTTCTGGGGCTCGATCAGCAGGATGCGGGGTCTGTCAGACATTCGACCTTCCTGGCAGGTGAACTATGCTCGGTGTGGCAGGGAGAGGTCAACGCTATTCTCGCGGCCCTCGAGCCCGCCGCCGCCCATCCGGGGCGGAAGACGCATTGGGTGAGCCCTCTTGCTCATCCTCCCCTAAGTTTTCGCTGCCACCCGGAGGATCGACGACAGCATCGACGGTGCAGCCGAGCTCGCCTCGCGAGAGCCGCAACCTCAGGCTCTCTCCCACGCGAGCCTCGCGGGCCATTCGCAGGACCCGACCCGACTCTCCGACCGCCACCGCGTAGCCCCTGGAGAGCACGGCCAGTGGCGACAGCGCGTCCAGCCTGGCAGCCTGCTCGGAGAAGCGCCGGCGGGCCGGCTCCATGAGGGCCCGCCCCTCCTGCTCGAGACGGCGCGTCGCGCTCCCCAGCGCGTCCCGCCGCCTCCGCAGCAAGGTCCGGCCGGCCTCGGCGACCATCCGTCCGCGCTCGACGAGGCGAGCGCGTTGCAGTGACAGACGCGCCCTCGGGTGCCCGAGTGCGACACGCTCCTTCGCTACCCCCAGGGCCTGGCGCCGCAGCTTGAGCGCCCCCTTGATGGCGCGTTCCTCCCTCGACCTGAGGAACTCCATGGAGGCGCGAGCGTCCAGGAGCCGCGGCCTCGGATCCCCGAGCCGCCGCCCCAGCCGGGAGAGGGCTAGGTGCCGATCGGTGAGCCTGCCCCAGGTAGCGGCCGCCACACGGGCGCTCCCATCGTAGAGGCGCCGCCGCACCTCCCTCCTGTCGGGCACCACGCGCTCGGCCGCCGCCGAGGGAGTCGGCGCCCTGAGGTCCGCCGCGAGATCGCACAGCGTGTGATCGATCTCGTGGCCCACGGCCGACACGGTGGGGATCGGGCAGGCTGCCACCGCCCGCACCACCGCCTCGTCGTTCCAGCACCAGAGATCCTCCATGGAGCCCCCGCCTCTGCCCACGATGATGACGTCCACCCCTTTGGCCGAGACGAGGCGCCCGAGCGCCGCCACGATCTGCGCGGGGGCCTCGGGGCCCTGGACCGCCGCCGGGCTCACCAGGATTGGAACCGGGAACCGGCGCTGGATCACGTCGATGATGTCCCTCAAGGCCGCCCCGGTCGGAGAGGTGACAACGCCCACGCGCCTTGGAAAGGCAGGCAAGGGCCTCTTGCGCCTCTCGTCGAAGAGCCCCTCTGCGGCGAGCCTGCGCTTGAGCTGCTCCAGGGCCAGCATCAGGGAGCCGAGGCCCACTGGCTCGACCCTGTCCACGTAGAGCTGGAGCTTGCCCTGCGCCTCGTAGATCCTGAGGGTACCCCTGCAGCGCACGGCGAGACCGTCCTCCAGACGGAACCTCAGCCGGGCGGCGTCTCCTCGGAAGATCACAGCCGGGAGCTGAGCACGATCGTCCTTGAGAGAGAAGAACAGGTGCCCCGCGGTGATGCGCCTGAGATTCGAAACCTCGCCTTCGACCCAGACAGACTGGAACCTGGTCTCAAGGGCGCGGCTGGCCTGGGACACGACCTCGAACACCGAGAGCACGGGCTCCTCTTCGAGCTCGGGAGCCCTGCTCCCGGTCACATCTCCTTCGCCTTGCGCCCGGCGCCCGTCCCCCTCCCGGGCAGCGCCCGACAGGAGGGCATCGAGGCCGAGCTGGGGCTGATGCAGCTCCTTGGGTTTGCGTGGCATGCAGAGGGAGGTATCAGCCGAAGCCAGGAACTGTCAACGAGCCCGTCTCCAGGGACGCCACCGGCGCGCAGTCAACCCATCAGGATCCATCAGGTTTGTGCGAGCCCATTACGCTGACAAGGCCCGGCTAGGATAGACTCTGGTTGTCATGCTAGGATCCAGCCGAGGTGTCATCATGCTCCACTCTCCTCTCAAAAGAGGCCTTGATACCTGGCGGTTACGGACCTTGACGCTGCTAGTAGTCTTGGCCATGCCACAAGCGGCCGAGGCCGCCAACCCGGGAAGCGCGGCCTACTCGCGAGACGGAGGCCGGCTGTTCTGGATCTTGCACATCTCCGACACCCATATCGGCGCCCAGTGGATCTTGGACGTGTACGACGAGACCGCCCGCTTCGAATGGCTGCTCGACGAGGGAGTGGCCGTCATCAACCCCACGCTGATTTTGCACACCGGAGACCTCGTGGATGGCTCCCCGAACGGCGTACCAGGCTCTGGTCAGGATGACGCGGAGTGGACCGAGTACCGGAGCCTAGTGGACGGCGCCGGGATGACCCCGGACACGTACATGGACCTGGCGGGCAACCACGACGGCTACGGCGATCCGGGGCAGACCCACTACCTGGCGTCCTCCCTGCAAGGTGAGACATATGGCCAGACCACCCGCACCCTCTCCCTCCAATTTCCCTTTGGCGACTACCTGATCTACGGCGCCTCCACCCCAGGAGAGGACGGCGCCCTCTTCCTCGACCACGCCGAGTGGTCCGGAGACGAGCTCGTGGACTTGACCATGGCCCTCACTGCCCACTCCCAGAGTGACCTGGTCTTCGTCTTCGGCCACCACCCCTTCAAGGAGCCCACCAACGGAGACCAGGCGGAGAACCTCCTGCAGCAGCACCAGGCCATGTACTTCCACGGTCATGTCCATGCCTTCGGGAGCTACCTGCAGAGCAACGTGTGGTCAGCGCAGGTCAACACTCTCGGCAAGGGGAAGACGAACAACGTGGCCGTCATCGCGGTGGACAACAACGCCGTGGCATACGCCGCGACTGGAACGGAAGACCCCTGGCCCCTCGTGGTGATAACCGCGCCCGTCAGCAGACGCCTGGACT
>JAVEWA010000830.1:0-2576 GCA_034004785.1 Polyangia bacterium | reverse complement strand
TGTCGAGCTCCTCGGTGTTGGATCTTCCACGCAGGGGGGCCCCGATCAGAGGCGCCCCGGGGTCGGAAAGGGGCTCCTCCTGGCCCAGTCCGAGGAGGTCTGGCAGCGGAGTGACGGAGACCTGCTCCACCGAGGGGAGGGCCGGCGGGGAAGGGGGAGTAGTCCCGGTTTCGCTTTCGTCGTCGTGCGCCACGATCTTGGGATCGCTCCTCTGGAAGGAGGCCGGGCGGGCCCGGCCATGCCGCCCACATCTTATGCGAAGCATCCAGGCGAAACCAGGGGGCGGCGAAATGGGTCAGCCATCACGGCCACCCGAAGAGTCCGAGGACATGGGGCACCACGAAGACGAGCCAGAGCGAGATCCAGAGGGCCGAGACGATGTTGGTGACGAGCCCCGTCAGGATGAACCGCCGGTAGGAGACTCCCCTCAGGCTGGCAAGAGCGAGGGCGTTCACCGGGGTGGCCACCGGGGTCATGAAGGCGCAGGTGGAGGCCAGGGAGATGCCCAGCATGATCATCAGGGGGTCGGCGCCAAGGGCGGGGGCCGCCGCGGCCCCGACTGGGAAGAGCACCGTGGAGACGGTGGTGTTGTTCAGCACCTCGGTCGCGAAGATGGTGATGGTCACCATCACCAGGACAAGGACGAGGGGGCTCCTGGAACCGGGGATGAGGCCGGGCATCTGATCCCTGAGCCAGGAGGCTGCGCCAGCCCGGGCTACGATCACCAGGAGCGCGAGCACCGCCGCCGCCACTAGCAAGCCTCGCCAGGGCAGCTCCCGGGTAAGGTCTCGAAGCCCGAGCAGACGCGAGCGGCCCTTCGGGCCTTTCACTGGCCAGGCGAATAGGGCCAGGGTGAAGCCCGTGGAGAGGGCTGCGGCAAAGGCGTCCATCGTCTCGAAGACCAGGGCCTCTCCGAGGATGCTTCCCGAGAAGATGATCGGAGTGGCCGGGCTGCCCGCGGGGCGCCCAAAGCCGAGGGCCAGGTTCGCTCCGAGCAGGAGCGCCCAGCCGAGGCCCCAGAGGCCGAGGAACCAAAGCGCGGCGCGGCGCCTTGGCGAGCCCTCTCGTCGGGACGGATCTTGCGGCCCGGGCGAATCTTCCTGCGCTGGCAGCGCCCTGGCCATGGCCGATGGGGCGGTTACCCAGAAGACTCCCCACAGTAGGAGCAGCAGCCCGAGCGCCATCGGGATCCCGAAGGCGAGCCAGGAGACGAAGTGCAAGGACTCCCTCCCAGGCACCTCGTAGATCCGGAGGGACACGAGGAGATACAGGTTGGCCGGGCTCCCGAGCAGGGAGCCGACCCCGCCGAGGTTGGCGCCATAGATCAAGGCCATCGCCAGGAGAGTGCCAAAGGCCGCTGGGATCGCGGGGGCGCCGGCGGCGCTGCCCACGGAACCGGGCGACAGGGCGGCAGAGCTTGCCGCGGCAGCGGGCGATGGTCTTGCAGAGCTTCCCACGGCAGAGGAGGCCTCCGTGGCAGCCAGGCCAGTCATGCTCCGCAGGCGCGCGAGCACCGGCAAGAGGGCGAGGACCGTGAGGGCGTTCGGCACCACCGTGGACATGGCGAAGGAGAGCAGCATGACCCCGAGCACCACTACCGACACCCTGCGCCTCGAGCGCGCGAGGAGCCACGCGACGAGCTCGTGGTGGAGCTCCACCACGAGGAGGAGGCGGCTCACCAGGTAGCCGGTCGAGAAGAGACAGAGGGTCTGGAGCCAGGTCACGGCAGGACCGCTCCCAGCTCCCCGAGGAGGGCCACGAGGCGGGTGAGGGGCAGCCCCACCACGCCGGTGAAGTCGTCGCCGCGGATCCACTCGAAGAGCGCGATGCCCAGCCCCTCGATCTTGTAGGACCCCGCGCAGTCGAGGGGGCTCTCGGCCTCGACGTAGCGGGAGATCTGCTCCTCCGACAGGGCCCTCAGCCGGAGCCTGTGTATGTCCAGGGCCTCGGCCCGGGCGCCGTCCCCGGCGCGCACAACCGACAGGGCGGTGAGCAGGCGGTGCTCACGCCCGGCGAGGCGGCTAAGCTGGGCCCGGGCCCCTTCGGGCGTTCCCGGCTTGCCGAGGATCTCCCCCTCGAGCTCTGCCACCTGGTCCGAGCCGATCACCAGGGCCCCTGGCCGGCTCGCGGCCAGGCGGGTGGCCACCGCCTGGGCCTTGGCGCGGGCGAGGCGCCCCACAAGCAGCTCGGCCGAGAGGCCCTCCTGTGAAAGGGCCCTCTCGTCCACGCCTGGAGCGACGGCTTCGAAAGGGACCCCCAGGCGGGCGAGCAGCGCCCTGCGGTAGGGGGACGTGGAGGCGAGCACCAGATCCAGCATCTCGGGGCCTCGGCCCACCGGGCCAGGTAGTGTCCATCAGTCTTTTCACATTCTCGCGAAGCGGGGAAGGAGGAAGCGGAGCGCTCTCATGGCGGGTCGATCACCGGGTCGCCGGGCAGGAGCATGCCCGAGGCGTCGAGCACGCCGAGAGTCTCCAGGTTTGCGATGTAGTAGTCGTTCTGGAAGCGGTCGGGGAGGAAGAGCCGGTGGATGAAGAGATGATAGGGCGGAGCAAGTTTCTGAACGCGAAGATTGCTCT
>JAVEWA010000169.1:0-11638 GCA_034004785.1 Polyangia bacterium | reverse complement strand
CCCCCCTCGTCAAGGCCCGGCGCCTGCCGCTCCACCGCCGGCTTTCGGAGCGCCGCCCCGGGCTGCCACTCCTCCCCCCACGGCGCCGCCGCCTGGTTACGCCGCGACTCCACCACCTTCGGCGCCGCCGCCAGGCTTCGGAGCACCGCCCCGGGCTGCGACCCCCCCCCCTCAGGCGCCGCCACCTGGTTATGCCGCGACGCCGCCACCTTCGGCGCCGCCGCCGGCTTTCGGAACGCCGCCGCCCTCGGCGCCGCCAGCTTTCGGAGCGCCGCCGCCAGCTTTCGGGGCGCCGCCGGCTTTCGGAGCGCCGCCGGCTTTCGGAGCGCCGCCGGCTTTCGGGGCGCCGCCGCCTTCGGCGCCGCCGCCGGCTTTCGGGGCGCCGCCGCCAGCTTTCGGGGCGCCGCCGCCTTCGGCGCCGCCGCCGGCTTTCGGAGCGCCGCCGCCTTCGGCGCCGCCGCCGGCTTTCGGAGCGCCGCCGCCTTCGGCGCCGCCGCCGGCTTTCGGAGCGCCGCCGCCAGCTTTCGGGGCGCCGCCAGCGGCCCCAAGCCTCGCAGCTCCGCTGTCCCCAACCGAGCCTGCCTCGATGGTGCACGCCATGGCGCCGCCTCCGCCTGCCTACGGAGCGCCTGCCGCGCCTGCCACGCCTGCACCCGGCTCCGAGGCCACGCGTCCCGCACAGCTTGCCATCGATCGCCCTTGCCCGACATGCGGCGCCATGGTGCCGGCTGGCAATCGCTTCTGCGGGTCCTGCGGTGGAAGGCTCGAGGACATCGCTCCAGCGGCGCCAGCCCCCGCACCGGTGCAGCGCCCAGCCGGAAGGATGGTGCTGATCCGCCCGGACGGCTCCGAGGGCGGTTCCTTCCCACTCCAGCATGGCAAGAACGTGATCGGCCGGGAGGCCGACCCTCTCTTCGAAAACGACTACTACCTCTCGCCTCAGCACCTCGAAGTCCAGATCCAGGACGGCCTGATCAAATTGACGGACCTCGGGAGCCTCAACGGAGTGTTCTTCAAGATCCATGAGGAGAGGGCCATCTCCGACGGCCAGGTGTTCCGCATCGGGCAAGAGCTCCTCCGCTACGACGAGATCGCTCCTCCTCAGCCTCTGCCGGATGGCACCGAGATTATGGGCAGCCCCAACCCGGGCTACTGGGGCAGGGTCGTGATCGTGGCCGGCGACGGCGTGGACGGCAACGGCTACTTGCTCAAGGAAGAGTCAGTGCTCATCGGCAGGGAGAACGGAGAGATCCGCTTCCCCGAGGATGGCTATGTGTCTGGCTCGCACCTCCGGATCTCCTTCAAGGGCTCGAGCGCAGTGCTGCTCGACCTGAACTCCTCCAACGGCACCTTCGTGCGAATCAGCGGCGAGGAGACGGTGCCGCCGGGAACATTCGTCCTGGTGGGTCAGCAGCTCTTCCGGGTAGAAGTCGGTTGAGCAGCCGGGAGTGAGGTCGGAGGGAATGGGACAGGCACCCGACACACACTGTCCCCTGGAGGAGGTATTCACGCCGGGCGCTCCCGTGCGCGATCCTTCCCGCTACCTGGGGCGAGAGCGGCAGCTCGCAAGCGCCAGCGCCGCCCTGTCCGAGCCTGGCCGTCATCTCCTGATTCTCGGCGAGCCAGGGGTGGGGAGGACATCATTCGCACTCGCCGCTGTCTCTCAGAGGCCCTTCCGATACCACGCCGTAGGCCTTGACGACACCTTCCAGAGGGTCCTCGTGCGCCTGCTAGACGCGGACCTCCCGGCCGAAGGACGCCCTGGCTCCGACCCGGCAGATCGAGAGTCCATTTCCCCCTGGCACTTGATCGACGCCCCACTTCCGGCCGAGCCAGCATCGGTCATCGTGATGGATGATCTGGATCGGGCGAGCGGGGTGTCGCTATCGGAGTGTGTGCTCCCGCTCCTGAGGGCTCTGTCCGACTCCGGCGCGAGCACCAAGCTGGTCCTGACCCTGCGCCGAGATCGCCCCTTCCCCGCGGTCTTGTCAGGGGCAGGCCTGAGACTTCACGCCATTGCGCTGGATCGCATGGACGAAGCCTCGCTGAGGGCCATCATCGACCGCGGCGGCACCCTCACCGGCCTGCGCTTCGCTCCACCCCTGAGAGATCGCATCGTGCAGGACGCCGATGGCCTCCCAGGCGTCGTGCACTCCCTGTGCCTGGGAGCGGCCAGGGCAGCCAGGGCCCGAGGCAGCCGCACCGCCAACCTTGGAAGGGACTATCTCCCTGCCCTGGAGGGCCTGGTATCCTCCCTCGGCCCTGGGCTCGAGGCGAAATACGAAGAGGCCACTTCTGCCCGAAGCCGCGTCAACCGATACGAACACCTGCTCTGGGCGGCGGCCCTCAGCCCTGATAGCTGCTTCGACATGTCCTCCTTGGAGGCGGGCCTCGAGCGGATAGAGGGGCGCCCCGTGGCTCCGCAGGCCTTTGCCGTCCACCTGGGGGATCTGCTGAAACGCGAGATCCTGACCAGGCTGCGAGAAGGTCAATACAGGTTCAAAGACCCTGCCATGCGGGCCTACGTCCGCCTCCTGCTGCGCCGGGACCGGCCCGCCCTCATGGGAGACGACCCGCTCCAGCTGGCCCTTCCCTACTGAGCGAGGCACCCGCCCGCCCAAGAACCATGCTCGCACTCTCATTGCTCCGCACCCTGCGCCCTTATCAGTGGGTTAAGAACGTCTTCGTGCTGGCGCCCCTGGTCTTCGCGAAGCAGCTCATGTCGCCCAGAGCAGTCCTTTGGGCACTTGGAGCAACCGCCCTCTTCTGCCTGGCGAGCGGGCTCGTGTACCTCATCAACGATCTGGTTGACCTGGAGAGGGACCGGCTGCACCCGGTGAAGAAAGACCGCCCCATCGCCTCGGGAGCCCTCCCGCTAGGGACAGCGCGTGCGGCCGCGACCCTCCTCGGGCCTGGGATCCTGGTGGGGGGATACCTGCTCTCTGGGCACCTCGCCAGCATTCTAGCCGCCTATATCGCGCTGAACCTCTTCTACTCCATCGTCACAAAGCATTTGCCCTATCTGGACGTCCTGTCCATCGCCGGAGGCTTCTTGCTTCGCGTGCTGGGAGGGGCCCTCGCCATATCGGTCCCAGCTTCTACCTGGCTCCTTTTGTGCACCGGCCTCCTAGCGATGACCCTCGGCCTTGGAAAGCGCGCGCATGAGCTCTCTGTCCTGGGAGAGGAGGCTTTCAGAGTACGGGCCGTCCTAAGCCGCTACTCCTTGCCGGCGCTCAAGACGGTGATGATCGCAGTTGCCCTGGCCACAGTGGCAGCCTACGCTCTCTACACCCTCTCCCCCGAGACGATGCGAGCCTTCGGCACCCGGTACCTGGTGGCCACCGCGCCCTTCCCCCTGTTCGGGCTCCTGCGGTTCTACCAGCTCGTGACCCATCCCCACAGGACCTCCAGCCCAACCGACGAGATGCTCAGGGACCTCCCATTCCTCTTGAACTTCATGGTCTGGAGCGTCGCGATAGTGCTGGTGATCTACGTTTCCCCTGGCCATTGACATTCGGGCTTCCTGCTTCCTCTCCCTTCGAAGCCGAGCCCGGGCCAGCGGAGCTCGACCGCCGCTCCTCGAGGTAGCCCCCAACCCTTTACAGATCCAAAGGATCCAAAGGATTGACGCTCGAACCCCACGGACGGTATTGTGATCCCCGTGGCGGCGCCCAGCGGGGAAAGCGCCCCTACCTCGAGGAGCCTAGACCTTGCCCACCCAGCAGCCCAACATGGCCTGCCCGAGCTGCGGCGCTCCCATCGACGCTGCGCGCCGCTTTGACGAGGTCTATCACTGCGAGTACTGCGGCAACACCGCCTACTTCACGCAGCACCTCGCCGCGGCGGGCCCAGACGGCGCCTCGGCCGCCCAGGGAGCCCCCATCGCCGGGCTCTACTCCCGCTTCAAGATCGGGCAGCACGGCACCCTGCGCGGCAAGCTGGAGTTCAACGTCCTAGGGATGGTCCAGGTCGAGTACCCCTCCGGCTTTTGGACCGAATGGCGTCTCCGAGTGGGAGAGCAGGAGTACTGGCTTCAAGAGGACGAGGGCATCTACGTTCTCTTCGACAGCCGGCCCATAGAGGAGCCGCTGCCCCCGATAAGTGCCTTCCAGCCCGGCGCCAACCTGGAGGGCTGGAACCGGCTGCCGCGGTGGTTCATCATCGAGGTGGCCCAGGGCAAGGTGATCGGCTATCAGGGCCAGCTCCCCTTCCCGCCGAACATCGGTGAGACCTTCACCTACGTGGACGGCCTGGGAGGAGGACAGGTGATCTCCATGGAGATCGACTCCGACGGGAGCTCGGCGGCATTGAGCGTGGGGGAGCCCCTCGAGTACGAGGACATCCAGGTCGCCGCCGAGGAGACCGGAGGCTGGTAGATGCCCCTCGAAGCAACCCAGATAGACTGCAAGGGCTGCGGCGCCAAGGTCGACATCCTCGCCGGTCTCAGGAGCAAGACCTTCGTCTGTGAGTACTGCGGCTCGGTAAACGAAGGCGAGAAGGTCACGGCGGTCCAGGACATGCAGGCGCTTCGGGCGCAGTACCAGCCCTGGAGCCACCTGCGCCTCGGCATGCGCGCCAAGCTGTTGGGCCGGGATTACCAGATCATCGGCCGAATTCGCTCAAAGGAGCAGTACTGGTGGTGGGACGAGTGGCTGCTCTACTCCGACTCGGGCTTCCCCATATGGCTTCAGGAGGGAGAGGGGGGCTTCACGATCTATCGGGTCTTCTACCCCACCTACCCCGTCAACCCCTGGACAGCGGGGAGCTTCGTCAAGCTGGACAGTGTGGGAGGCAACGCCCAGGTTCGCGAGCGCGGCTCCGGGGAGATCGTGTTCCTCGAGGGCGAGTTCACCTGGTCGGCCAAGCCGGGAGAGCGGACCAACTACCTCGAGGCCTTCCGAGGCAAGACCCGCTACAGCATCGAATACTCGGAGCAGGAGATCCAGTACCTGCGCGGCGAGGCCAGGGATTCGAAGTGGGTGTACCAGCAGTTCGGTATTTCAGCGCCAGTGCCCAAACCCATGGAGTTCGAGGAGCCAGATGAGTGGGACGAGGACTCGGACTCACCCCACCCGGTCCCGGCCGTTCGCTCCGCGCCCAAGGAGCCACTGAGCGTTGGTTCCAAGATCCTCTTCGCGGTTGTCTTCTTGCTGGGCCTCGGCCTCCTCATCTTCTCGGCCCTGGGCAGCTCCCAGGCCAAGCACTTCAAGTCCTTCACGTTCAAGGCCAGAACGGCTTCAGGAGCCGACGATGGGGTGATGCTCACCGACGCCAAGGGAGCTCCAATCGCGGTGACCCTGCCAAGTACCCGCGGCGCCTACGAGCTGCGCCTGGCCTCCTCACCGCTGGACAGCGCAGGGGGCCTTGGGGGCGGGTATTGCTGGTGGACACAGGTGGACTTCCTCAAGGAGCGTCCCAAGGCCGTTCTCAAGAAGCTGGAGGCTGCAGCCAAGGATGAAGACGAAGCGGTTGACGAGTGGATCCGCTACCAGGTGGTGCACCGGGTGAGCGCCTGGTTCGGCGCCTACTGGGGCATCGACGAGGGTGAGCGATGGTCGGAGACAAATCGCGTCCGGCAGCACTTCTTTAGAACCAAGGATCCCGGGCCTTACTTTTTGAGGGTCTACACCGACAACTGCGCCGACTATGCGAGCAAGGCGAAGAACCCTGTAAGCCAGGCCAGCCTTACGGTCGCCCTCTACCGTGACGTGTGGATGACCCGGTGGACCTTCTGGGCCGGAATAGTGCTGGTGGGCCTCGTGCTGCTGATAATGAGCTGGCGTATCTTCACCTAGGAGGGCGGTGCTCGAATCATGGGCGTAATTGGCAGGATTATCATTGGCCTCCTGGCGCTCGGCGCCCTGGGAGGCGTCTGGGCGGCCCTGGCGGGCTACGGCGCCTCACCGATGAAGGGAGCGGCGGTGTATCAACCCAACGTCCGGAGCGGCTCGGTTGGTCACTCGAGAACCTACTACCACGGTGGAAAGTACTGACGGGCGATGCCCGACGTGGCGGATGAATGAACGACCGAGGGCCCACCCCGGGCCCCGAGGCTCCCGGTAGCGGGACTTGACCCTGGAGGACTTGATGATGCGAGGCAAGATGCGGTTCGCGGCAGTTTGCGGGATCGTCCTCATCTTTGGCGCCTCCGCCCTTGCGGTCGGCAAGAGGGCGCGGCAGGCCGACAAAGAGAAGGACAAGGTGGAGGCGGTGGGCAAGGCAGAGAAGGACGACAAGGCCGCGCCCGAGCCTGCTGCCCCGGCCGAGGCGGGCGCAGCCAAGTTCGAGGTCAAGTGCAACATCCCCCCCATTACGGTGAACACCGCCCCCGCTGCGGCGCCCGCACCCATCGATGCGGCAGCCTCCCCTGGCAAGCGCTCACGATCGGGGGGCGCAGCCTTCGACTGGGGTAAGATCGGCCATGACCTGGTGCTGACGCTGATCTTCTCTCTCCTCGGGCTCGCCATCGCCCTTTTCGGCTACTTCGTGTACCACTGGATCGTGCCCTTCGACCTCCGCAAGGAGCTCGAGATCGATCAGAACACGAGCCTTGGAATCGTGGCTGGCTCAATAATCCTGGGTCTCTGCATCATCGTCGCGGCCGCCATCGCCAGCCCATCCTAGGCGCATTCGCACTCGGCGTTCTCCTCGGGGGCCTGGCCCGTCGGACCACGACCGTTTCTGGGAGACGCGCAAGGACAGGCCCGGCCGAATTCCCCCTGCTGACGGACCCAAATGACCGAAGACAAAAAGCCCAGCGCCGACCCAGTGCACGAGCCCTCCCCCGACGAGACCCCTGTTGAGGATGGAGCCCCTGCCTCGCAGCCCCAGGACGTGATCCGAAGGGCGAGCGAGGGAGCGGTCCTGCTCATCTCCGTGCTGATCGTCGCGAGCTGCGGAATAGCCTACGAGCTGGTGATCGCCGCCACCGGGGCCTACATCGCCGGGGATGGGGTAACCCAGTTCTCCCTCACGATAGGGATCTACCTGTTCTCCATGGGGCTCGGCTCCTTCTTGTCCAGGCAGGTCAAGAACAACCTCCTCACTACCTTCATCGCCGTGGAGGTGGTGGTGGGTCTCGTGGGCGGGTTCGCCAACACCATCCTCTTTCTGGTCTACGGGTTCATGACTGGCTTCGAAGTGGCGTTCTACGCGCTGATCGTGTTCGTGGGCACTCTCATCGGCCTCGAGATCCCGCTGCTCATCAGGCTCCTTTCCACCTATGGCCCGCTTCGGGTGAACGTGGCCAACGTGCTCGGGCTCGACTACATCGGAGCCCTGCTCGTATCCGTGGCGTTCCCGCTGCTGCTCCTGCCCACCCTGGGGCTGATGCGCACCTCCCTCCTCTTCGGGCTCATGAACGTCCTGGTGGCCGCGGGCAACCTCATCTTCTTCCGCAGGAGGCGGCTGTCAAAGGCCCTCCCCGTTGGGGTGATGCTGGCGCTCGGAGCGCTCATCGTGGGGCTCGCCACCACAGAGCAGGTGATCCGCCTCGGCGAGGCGGAGCAGTACGACGACGACATCATCCTGACCCGGCAGACGCCCTATCAGCGCGTCGTGCTGACCCGTTGGCGCGATGAGGTGAGGATGTACCTGGACGGCAACATCCAGTTCTCGAGCCGGGACGAGTACCGCTACCACGAGGCCCTGGTGCACCCCGCCCTGTCCACCATCCCGAACAGGGACAGGATCCTCATCCTGGGGGGCGGAGACGGGCTCGGATTGCGGGAGGTCCTCAAGTACCCGGACGTGAAGGAGGTGGTGCTCGTGGACATCGACAAGACGCTCGTCCAGCTCTCGAGCACCAACAAGCATCTGCGTAAGCTCAACGAGGAGGCCCTGTCTTCGCCCAAGGTCAAACATGTATACCGGGACGCATGGGCCTGGCTCAGGGAAGGCACCCACGGTCTTTTCAACGCTGTGCTCGTGGACATGCCGGACCCAACCAGCGAGAAGGTGGCCAAGCTCTACAGCCAGGGCTTCTACCGTATGATCCGGCGGCACCTCGCCGGAGACGGCGCCGTCGCCGTGCAGTCAACCTCGCCCTACTTCGCTCCGGGGGCCTTCTGGTGCATACACGAGACCCTGAAAGCCGCGGGCTTCGAGGTCACGCCCATCAGGATCCATGTCCCGACCTTCGGTGAGTGGGGCTTCAACCTGGCGAGCCACCGCCCCCTGCCCTGGAAGGAGAGCTCCCCCAGGGTGGCGACTCGATACCTGACCCCCGAGCTATGGCGCACGATGTTCGTTTGGCCCGCCGACATGGCTCCGCTCAAGGTGGAGGTGAGCACCTTGGACAACCCGAGGGTCCTCTTCTACTACCAGAGGGGCTACCAGTCCTTCTACCGCTCCCGCACTGGGGGCGCGGGGGCACGCCGCCGCCGGTAGCCGAGCCAGAGAAGAACGAGCCCGAACCAGACTTGGGGAACCCCAGCCGGAGCGCCGCCCTGGCAACCGCAGCCAGGTTCTTTGTCGCCGGGCTCCCCGCCGCCGTCCACCCCCGGCGTCCCATCGGCGCCAGGGCCTCCGTCGGGTCCGCCGTCGAGCCCCGCATCCGGCCAGGGCACACCGCCATCCGCGGGAGGCGTGACCTCCTCCACCAGGGCAATCTCGCCGTAGTAGTAGGGCGCCTTCTGCATTCCGATGCCAGGCGTCCACTCCAGCCACCCCACCCGATCGCCGCCGTCGGCGTCGTTCACCAGGAAGGAGAAACCAACGGTAGCGCCCGAAGAGTAGGTCACACCTGGAACCACCGCCGAGGGGAGACGGATCTCGTAGCTGGTGATGCTGCCTGCGCGCTGGATGACCGCCTCCACGGCGTCGCTCGCGCCAGTTGGCCCATGGAACCTGTACGTCCTCGTCTGCCCGCCGACGAGCGCGAGGTTCAGCTCGTGATCGTCCAGGTCGTCGTAGGCGAAGCCAAGGCTCTTGCCAACATCGAAGGCGATCTGCAGGGAGTCTCCCATCCACAGCTCCGAATCCTGGTGCCCGTTGTCTTGGACGTCGTCGGTGACCTCCACCGCCAGCCAAAGCGCGCCAGCCTCCCACCTGGACGCCACACGGACCGACAGGTCGCCGGCGCCGAGGGCCTCGGTGCCCTGCCACCTGCTGGAAGGAACCGTGACCCACCCCTGGAGGCCCCAGTCCGAGAGCGAGCCGTCCAACGTCAAGCCCTGCGCGGGGACGGACTCGAGTCGCTCCCTGGGAGGGTCGTCGGACTCGTCGTCGTCAAAGGCGTCCTCGCAGCCCCGATCAGCGAGGTCCAGTGCCCCGTCCCCGTCGTTGTCAACCCCATCGCCGCAAGCGGGTGGAGGCTCGGCGCCGGTGATCTCGGGGTGATCCGCGATGAACTGCTTGAGGGCGTCGTAGGCTGGCTTGAGCCTGAAGTCCGTGGGGAACACCCTGCTCCCCGGGCTCCCGGAGACGGCCCGCATGAGCCCGAATCCATCGATGGTGCAGTCGGGCTGATCGGGCTTGCAGTCCAGGATCTCGTAGAAGAACGTGTTGGTGTACCAGGCCCTCGAGAGCTGCTCCTCCAGCACACGGGTCACGTAGATCGCCTGAAGGTCCTCCTCGGCCACGTCCCCTGGCGGATCGGCGCGATAACCGGTCTCGGTGATCCAGACCTCTCCGGCCCAGCCCGCGGCGTCGAGGATCTGCCTGATGGAGCGGCGCGTAAAGGTGAACCGCTGCTGGTCGAGGGCGTTGAAGAAGCGATCCCCGTCCCACACTTGAACACCAGTCTCCTCGAAGCCCTGGTAGATGTGGTGGGCGATGATGTCGAAGGTGCCAGCGGGCGCGAGCTGCATCACGTCCTCGAGGTATTCGTCCACTGCCCCCACGTGGGCCAGGTCCGGACCCAGCACGAAGCAGGTGCTGCAGGCCGCGCGCACCGCGTTTGCCCCGGGCACGAGGATGACGTTCACGTACTCGTTCACCGTCCCTTCGAAGAAGCCTGTGAGGTTCGGCTCGTTCCAGATGCCGAAGTGGGTGACCCCGAGCGCGTGATAGTGCGTCACCGCGTCGAAGACGAAGTCGTACCAGTCCTGGGCGTTGTCGGGCACGTCATTGCCGTGCCACCCGTCGGAGTCGCCGTGCCTCGCCAGCCAGGAGGGCGTGTAGGCGAGGGTCAGGTACACCTCGAGGCCTTGGGCCACGGCGTCGTTCACCGCAGAGTCCAGGCTGGTCCAGTTGTAGCTCCCCTGGGAGGTCTCCAGCACCCACCAGTTGGCGTCCATGCGCACCCAACCCACGCCGAGATCCACGGCGGCGTCTATGAAGGCCCCCCGGCCGTCGTGTACGTTCATGCCCACGCTGTTGTCCCCGATGGCCGCCCGGGCCGGGCCCGCGCCCCAGAGCCCGCCGAGGGCCACCAGGAGTCCCACCGCCACGCATTTTCTCATGGGAAACCTCCGCTGGTACGAGATGAGAGTCGAGTCTAACCCGTGGCGGCCCGCCCTGTCACGCGCCGCGGCCAGCCTCCCAGGATCGCTCCATGTCCAGGGATGCAAACTCATCGACGGCTGCGCTTGTCCGGGGGCGAGAGGCGGCCGGCTCGCGCCAACCAAATCGCAAAACCCTAGAAGACTAGAGGTGCCATGAATCGCCAAGAGGCAACTTCATAGGGACTCTAAGGCCGGAGAGACGACCTGAAATTCTCGCTGTTACCCCCCTGGGCCAGACGCTCGATGGCCTACGCGACACACCGCTCACCAAGCCGATCGCTATGAGACTACTGCCAGACGACGTCCTCGGGGAGGTAGTGGGGCTGCGTGTCGGCGGGATCACCGCTGCCGAGCTGCCCGTGGGAGTGGCTGCCCCAGCACTGGAGCTCCCGCGCCTCGTCAACGACACATACATGGCTCGATGCGCCCCTCGAGAGAAACCTCCTCTCCGGGTCGAGGCCGAGCACCCTCACTGCCAGGGGAGTCTCGCTTGGAGCCGCAGGATCCCCGAGCTGCCCATGGGTGTTCTGTCCCCAGCACCACAGGACATCCTCATCGTCCCTCGCGCAGGTGCTGGCCACGCCAGCTGAAATGTGGACGACCCTGGCGCTCGTGTTGGCCTTGGGCCCGAAGGCCGTCAGCCGGGTGGGCACGCTCGTCTCCTCGGCCCCACCTGGCAAGGTCACGCCGAGCTGGCTGGTGCTGTTGTCTCCCCAGCAGAACACCCGGCGGATGTTGTACTCCACTTGGGCAATGACACATGTGTGGGCCCAACCGGCCGAGATCTCGATCACCGATCCGACGAGCCCACCCGGCGGGAAGAACACCTGGCGAGGCGTAGGCCCGCCCTCGAAGGTCCCGTCTCCAAGCTGGCCCTTGTTGTTGAGCCCCCAGCACCATACCGTTCCTCCACTCAGGATGGCACAGGTGTGAAAGGCCCCGGCGGAGAGCGCCACGGCCCGCTGCGGCAGGGATACCTCCCTTGAGTAGGGATCGTACGCACCTTGGCCCGGCCGGCCGAGCTGACCAAAGAGGTTCGCGCCCCAGCAATAGACCTCGCCGTCTCGTCCAAGGGCACAGCCATGGTACCTCCCAGTTGCGACCGCATCGGCAAACATGGGTTCGTCCCCAGGATGAAGCACTGGCGTGGAGGCGGACAGTCTCTGGGCCGTAGTGCCGTCACCGAGCTCACC
>JAVEWA010000829.1:0-2578 GCA_034004785.1 Polyangia bacterium | reverse complement strand
TACTAAAGACGTGAAGGCTAGACCAAATACAGGCCTCGACCCACCAAGAGCCTCGCCAAAGCCTGGCCCGGCGACGCTCTCCTTGGGACGCAGCCCGGCCCCTGCTTCCCCTTTGAGCCGTCTCGCCCTCGCCTTCGCGCTGGCCCTCGGGCGCGGTCTCGCACGCCCCGTCGCCCTCGCCCTCGCCCTTGCCATCGCCTCCCTCGCCTTAGCCCCGACGCCTGCAAGCCGAGACCCGCTTGTCGCACCGCAGGGCCTCTCCGAAGCGAGAGCCGGCGAGACAGCCGTGGCAAAGGGCCGCATGGTGGCGCTGCCCCCTGCCCTCGAGCCCGGCGCATCCCCGGAGCAATCGCCCCGGCGTCCTCCCAGGGCCCGGCCCGTGGACGCCCTGACCGCGGCGCGGGCCGTCATCGAGCCGGCCGAGGAGCCCTGCCCCACCGCCCAGGAGGGCCCGGCGGGCATCTTCCTGTTCCCGCCCGCGCCCAGGGCTGGAGAGACAGTGCGCCTCGTGGCGGTCTCCAGGCAGGCGGGCGCCCTCGGGCAGCTCCAGGCTCAGGTGGACGACGAGCCCCTTCCCCTGTCGGGCAAGCTCCTCTTCCGGGCCCCGCCCCAGGTCCTCGAGGCCAGGCTCAAGCTCCCGAGGCCTGGCACCCTCAGGGTCCGACTGACCGGCGCCGCGGCCCATCGCACCTCGGCCTGCCTCACGGTGGAGGTGCCAGAGACGCGGCGGGCAGAGGCGCAAGGGTCCAAGCCGTCCGCGGTCCAGCCGAGCGCCTCGCAGCCCTGGGCTACCTACACCGAGGTCTGGCCGGTGCGCGCGGCCTGGGATCATCACACCGAGGATCTCTTCGGCGCCTGGGTGGCGCGGCTCTTCCACGTCGAGGCGGGCGGTCAAGGCGGCTGGCTCCCGCTCCACCAGCTCACGAGGGACTCCAGCAGGAACTGGCTGCACAACGCCCTCGGCCTCGCCGAGGACGACCCGGAGTCGAGCCCCACCACCCTGCTCCTCCCCGACTGCGGAGACCTCCCCTACTTCCTTCGGGCCTACTTCGCCTGGAAGCTCGGCCTGCCCTTCGCCTTCCAGCGCTGCACCAGGGGCGACGCCGTCGTAGGGCCCAACTGCCCCGTGTCCAGGGACAACCTGACCACCCGCTTCGCCCAGCTCCATCACCCGGTACGCCGGTTCAACGCCTTTGCCAGGGAGTGGATCGGCTGGGGCGTCCACTCGGGCACGGCCCGCACCACCGCCGAGGACAACGGGGCCGACTTCTACCCCGTGGCCCTGGACGCCGACGCGCTCCGTCCCGGCCGCATCTTCGTGGACCCGGCGGGCCACGTCTACGTGCTCTCGCAGCAGCTCCCGGGCTCGGAGCGCCAGCTCGGCCTGCTCTTCGGCGTGGACGCCCACCCCGATCGGACCATCTCCCGCAAGCGCTTCTCCCAGGGGACCTTCGTGTTCGACGCCCGCATAAAGACCGGCGGCTTCAAGGCCTTCCGCCCGGTAGTGTACGAGGGCGGCAGGATCCGGCGCCTCACCAACGCCGAGCTCGACTCGAGGCGCGGCTACGAGGACTACTCGCTCGAGCAGCCCTCCCTGGAGCACTCCGCAGAGCTCTACGACAGGGTCCAGCGGGCCCTGAACCCGAAGCCAGTCGATCCCCTGGAGCTGCTAGCGAGCAAGATCCACGCCCTGCACGAGGCCTCCCTCGAGCGCGTGAAGGCCGTGGAGATGGGCGTGGAGCACATGCGCCGCACCGGCTGGAAGCCCATCTGGATCCCCAAGGGGCCCGCCATCTTCGAGACCGAAGGCCCCTGGGAGATCTACTCCACCCCCGCGCGGGACCTCAGGCTCCTCATGGCCATGGAGGAGGTGCTCTCCTTCCCGCGCCAGGCCCTGCGAGAGCGGAGCATGTACCGCGTCCCGGCGGGCTGGACCGACGCCAGGCTCGCAAAGGAGCTCCACGCGGTCATGACCTCCCTGCCCGCCGCCCTGAAGATCGTCTATCCCCTCTCGGACGGCTCGGGCTACACCCTCACCCTAACCGAGCTCATCTCCCGCAGGGAGCGGCTCCAGATGGGCTACCACCCCAACGACTGCCCCGAGATCCGCTGGGGCGCCCCCGAGGGCTCGGAGGAGGCCAGCCACTGCCGCCAGAGGGCCCTGCCCTCGGAGCGGGCCCAGATGCGCTCCTACGAGCACTGGTTTGCGCGCCTCCAGCGGCCGCCACAGAAGGGATAGCCCGCCGCCAGCGCTCCGGCGGACGCTCACCGCGCTCACGAAGGCTCAGATCGATCGCAGGTAGCTCGCCCGCTCCCAGTCCGTCACCGCCTCGCGGAAGCGGTCCCACTCCTGCCAGCGGGCCTCCAGGTACTTCTCGTGGAGGTGCTCCCCGAGCTGCTCCCTCACCCAGGAGGAGCGCTGGAAGTCCTTGAGGGCGTTCTCGAGGGACCCAGCCAGGCTCAGGATGCCGCGCTCCTTCCGCGCGCCGAGGGAGAGGCCGTAGAGGTTCAGGCCGTCCACGGGCTTCGGAGGCTCGAGCTTGCGCTGGATCCCGTCCAGGCCCGCGGCGAGGATCAG
>JAVEWA010000828.1:0-2587 GCA_034004785.1 Polyangia bacterium | reverse complement strand
GGTTGGGGACAAGTGCAAGACCGGCATCGGCAGCCTCACCCTGTCCCCGGACTATGGCGGAGGAACCGGCTTTGGCGGCGGCCTGCCGGTGACCGCGGTCTGCGACCGCTACGGTGACACCTACTCGGTGTCCATGCGGCTCTGGGGAGGCGAGGTGACGACCGGGCCTGGCGGCCAAGCGCGCTACCAGGTCGAGGACCGCACGGCGGTGGAGGCGGGGGTGTGTAGCTGTCCTCCCGGATCCGTTGACGGCTGGGATTCTCTCTGTGTCCAGAACACGTGCCCCTACCGCGCCGAGCTCGTAAGTCAATTTGATATCAAGGCCTGGAACCCCATCTCCGCCCCGGAGATCGCGGTCAAACACTACGTCCCCTCCGAGGGCTTCCAGCCGCTCTACCCTGTCTACTGCGGCGATCCCTGGGACCCCTGCGATGCCGATCGCGTCTCGGCGACGGAAAACCAGCTCGTCTTCGGCCGCAAGATGCCCTTCACGAGAGACCCCGCCCGAAACGCCCACCGCTTCACCTGGACCTGGCCCGCGGCGCGCCAGTTCCCCATGATGACGGCCCTTGCAGTGCCCTACGGCACCCCGGGCCGCACCGCCAGGGTAAGGGCCGCCTGGCCGAGCTTCGGAGAGTCCTACCTTCCATCCTTCTACGACACCCAGGTGACCTACAGCCGGGCAGTGCCGGTGGGGGCCTCCGCGGGCAACTGCCTTGGCGAGATCTACCTGGGCCCGGCCTTCATCGTGGATCGCATCCCGGGCGTCGTGGACCTGTTCCCAGACGATCGAGCGAGGACCACGCGGCTCCCAGGCGGCTGGCTCCTTGGCGAGACCCTCGCCGAGGGGCGCCCGCTCCTCTACCGCCTCGCGCCGGGCACCCTGCACGTCGAGGCCGTGCAGGAGCTCGGCCTGCCCTCGGGCATGGACCTCCTGTCGGCGCCGGTATCGAGCCACGTGGGGCTCCTGCCAGCGGGCCTCCTAGGAGCAGAGGGAAAGGCGATGACCCTCGCGCTGGCCCTCTACGCGCCAGGCGAGCCAGCGCCGCCACCGCCGCCGGATCCGCCCACCCACGAGGAACCCCCCTCCCCGGCCAGCCCGGCCCGAATGCTCCTCGGCTCCCTGGAGTCGGGCCTCGTCGTGGCCCTCACCGATGTGGCCGAGCGCACGGGCGCGCCCACTCCCTGGCTCGACGAAGCCCAGGTGGTGCTGCTCCCCGGGCGGGGCCAGGTGCTCCTGGTGGGCAGGGACCCCTCTGGCGCGTCTGCGCCCGTCGCCTATCGCCTGCGCCTCGAGGAGGGCGCCTGGAGCGGCCCCCATGCCCTAGCGGGCCTCGGCAACCGGCAAGGCTTCTCCATCGTGCGAGACGCCTTTGGCGACCGCCTCCTCGTCTTCGGCGGCAAGCTGCTAGGCGGCCCCGTCACGGGCGGCCCCGTCACGGGCGGCCCTGATACGGGCGACCCATCCTCGGGCGGCGCCGACTCGGCAGACCTCTTCGCCCTGGACCCGGACACCCTGATCGCCCGCCGCCTGCCCTTCGACGCGCTCGAAGGCGCGGCCCGGAGCCGGGCTGGCCTCTACCTGCACGGCGAGGGCCGACAGCTCTTCGTGGTTGGAGGGGAGCGGAGCGGCAGCCCGCTCGCGACCGGCTTCGTCATCGACCTCCTCCGCGGGAGCGCCGCGGCCCTCGATCTCGCGGCCGGGCCGGGGGCCCTGGCAGATCCCTTCGTGTACTTCGACGACCGCGAGGGTCGGCTCTGGGTGGCCGACCTCGCGGGCGCGAGCATCTCGGACGGCCTCACCCTCTGGGCCCTCGACGAAGAGGGCCTCTGGCAGGCGGCGCGCACGTCTGTGGGCGTAGAGGCCTCGTCCTTCCCGGTGCAGGGCTCCTACCTCGCGGGCCGCGCCTCGGTGTACTACGTAGAGGCACCGGCCTCGGCGGCCTGGCCTGGCCAGGTCTTTCTCGCCTCGCTCCAGAACTCCGGGGCCCAGCTCCGGCTGTCCGCCCAGTCGGCCGCCGCGGATCTGCTCTGTGAGTCTACCGGCCAGGACACGGACCTGGAGCAGGCAGCATTCTCGTGTCCGCCCGGAAGCTCCTGCCGCCTCGCTCTCTCCCTGGGCGCAACTGACGAGTGGACCGGCGCTGCCGTGCCCTTCACCCTAGACGTCCGCAAAGCCGCTCTTGGGCCCGCCGAGAGCCGGCTCCTGCCGGTGCCCGCCACGGACCTGAGCCTCTTCGAGGACTCCCTCGTGGTGACGAGCCCCCTGGGCCTCGGCCTCATGGACGCGGCCACTCTGGATTGGACCGGGCTCGCTACCGGTCCGGAAATGGTGGCAGCCCAGGCTGTCTCGACCTGCGGCTCCTACCACTGCGTGGCAAGGCTCGGGCCCCAGGGCCTCAAGGTCCTCGACCTCTCGGACCCTGCCAGCCCCGAGGTTAGGGGCGGCGCCCTCACCCTCGGCCTCGGCTGGGACGTGGCCGCGAGCGGCGCCAGGGTCTTCGTGGCTCACGGGGTCCTCGGCGTGGGGATCTATGAGCTCGGCCCGGGTGGCCAGGTCTTCTGGCAGCAGACCCTCTTTGGAGGC
>JAVEWA010000827.1:0-2609 GCA_034004785.1 Polyangia bacterium | reverse complement strand
CACCGTGAGCACGATGCCTGCGATTCCCGGCAGGGTGAGGCGCGCCTCCGCCGCGGCGAGGATGGCCATGATGAAGGTCACGTTCAGGGTCAGGGCGATCACCGCGATGATCCCCGCCACCCTGTAATAGACGAGCATGAACAGGATGACGAGGACCACGCCTATTGCGAGCGCCATGCTGCCCATGGCGATGGCGTCCTTGCCGAGCTGTGGTCCGACCTGCTGCTCGAACTCTAGGCTCATGGGCGCGGGAAGCGAGCCTGCTTTCAAGATCGAGGCGAGATCCTTGGCCTCCTGCTGCAGAGCCTCCCTGGACTTCATGCCGCCCAGGGTGATCTGGCCCCGCGCGCCGATCTCGGACTGGATGACCGGCGCGGAGAAGACCACCCCGTCCAGGATGATGGCCATCTTCTTCTTGATGTTCTTGCTGGTGAGGGACCGGAACTTCTTCTCGCCCGCCCGCCCGAAGCGGAAGGAGACGATGGGGCGGCCCTCGTTGTCGTAGTCGGCGATGGCGTCGTCCAGGTACTCGCCGGTCACCTCGGCGAGCCGGAACAGGAAGTAGGTGCGGAGCTCCTCCACCCTCTTTCCCTTGGTCTTGAGCTCCTCGGGTCCGTAGCCCACCTGGCGATCCGCTGGGAACCGGTAGGGCGCCAGGGCAGGGGTCTCCCTCACCTTGGCCACGAAGTTCTGAACGGTCTCCTTCACCTTCTTCGGGAACTGGAGGTAGATCTCGTAGACCTCTTTGCCGCTTCTCTCGTAGGAGTCTCCGACCGGGATCTTCACCTCCCCGAGCTCCTTCCACTCGGGGCGGAAGGCGTAGCCCTTGCCCTTGGGCTCCAGGAACACGGCCCTCACCTCATCGGGGACCTCGGAGTGCCGCGCCGGGTCCTTGAGCTGGAGGAGCAGCCTGGCCAGCTTCTGGAAGTGGTCCGACTCGTCGTCCACGATCTTGAAGTCCAGGCGGGCCGCCTGGCCGAGTCGGTCCTTGACCCTCTTGATGTAGTCGGCGGAGAGGCCCGGAAGCTCGACGATGACGGCGTCCTCGCGGCGCATCACGTCCGCGCCGGAGACCCCGAACTCGTCCACTCGGTTCTGGATGGTCTCGCGAGCCTGCCGCAGGGCGTCCTCCTCGATCTTCTTGACGTTGTCGGGGTCCATCCGGAAGACCGCCCGGCCCGCGGAGGTGCTCACCGTGGGCGCCGACACCACGGGGTTTCGCGTGTCCCTGTAGCCGGCGTCCTTAGCCGCCTTCTCCGTCTCGGAGATGAGCGCGCGATGCTCGCCGACGATGGTGATGACCACCTCGTTGCCATCCGCCTCCACCTTGAAGAGGTCCTCCAGCATGTCGTCCTTTCCGCGCTTGTACTTCTCGCGGATCTTGTCGAGCATGCGGGATCTGATGTCCTCGCCGATGCGCTCCATCTGGTCCTCGATGGCCTCGTCGAGGTCCACGTGGTACTCGAGGTACACGCCTCCGGCGAGGTCGAGGCCCTTCAGGATCTGCTTGTTGAAGTTGCGGGTGAACCAGTTGGGCAGGCTCTCCTTGCTTACCACGCTGGGTATCAGGTAAGCCACCGCCAACAGGAGCAGGACGAGGAGCAGGAGCGCTCGTGGCCAAATCTTCTTTTCCATGGATTCTGCCTACTTGAGGGTCGTTACTTCTTCTCGGGGTCAGACTGTCCCGGCTGCTTGCCGGCGATGTGGCTGCGCAGGATCTTCATGCGCACCTTCTCTTGGATCTCGATGACGGCGTACTGGTCGGTCAGCCCGGTGACGGTGCCCAGGATGCCACCCGTGGTGACGATCCTGTCGCCTTTTCGCAGGGCGGTCAGCATCTCCTGATGCTCCTTCTGCTTCTTCTGTTGGGGGCGGATCAAGAAGAAGTAGAAGATCACGAACATGAGGACCAGGGGCAGAACCATTCCCAGGGCGCCCCCGCCGAAGCAGCCTGGCGGCTGCTGCGGCTTGCCCTCGTCTTTGGCGGGCTGGGCCATGCTGGCCTCACCCGCCTTTGGCGCCGGGGCCGTGCTCGCCGGGGCCGCTGGAGCGGACTCCATGCCCGCCGGCGCACCCTGCGCGAGGAAGAGATCACCGATGTTGACGGGTTTCAAGGCTGGGCCTCCAGTTTGCTTCGGGATCAGGGCCTTAGTCTTGGCCCTAACCTGGTCCACACAGGATGGCAACGCATAGCAGTTTGATGGGCGTGGGTCAACCATTTCCTTGGCCCCGGGCCGAGCCGCGGACAACACTGCCATCGCTTTGTAACCAAAGGGAAAGCCGACGATCTGCCAGGAGCGCTGGAGAGGGATCCCCAAGGGGTCGCCAAAGGGGCCGCATCGGGCGCGGGCCCAATCAACCTGGACTGTGGGAGCGCCGGCGGGAGATGAACATGCCAAGGCAGAGGAGCGCCCAGCAGAGATAGCCCACAAAGACGCTCCCAGGGTGGAGCCCGATCCCCGCCTCGTGGATGAAGCCGAAGAGGGTCAACAGGGCCGCGCCCAGGGAGAAGAGGGCCGCGGCCAGGTAGCGGCCGTCCATGACGAGGGCGCCAATCGCGCCCCAGAGCAGGCCGGTCAGGATGGCTCCCCGGGCGAGCAGGGACTGCC
>JAVEWA010000168.1:0-11847 GCA_034004785.1 Polyangia bacterium | reverse complement strand
CGGATGCGGGAGGAGCTCGCGCTCATCTCACCTAACCCCTTCGTCGTCATCGACGAGGTTCAGAAGGTGCCGGCTCTGCTCGTCGAGGTGCAATGGTTGCACGAGTCGTGGAAGGTTCGCTTCTGTATGTGCGGTTCGAGCGCCCGCAAGGTGCGACGCGGCGGCGCAAACCTCCTTGGTGGCCGCGCCCTGCGATACGAGTTGCACGGGCTGACATACGGCGACCTGGGCAAGGATTTCGACTTGAACCGCCTACTTTCCCGTGGATTTTTGCCGAGGGTCTACGAGTCCACGCAGCCCTTCAGGCTGCTGTCGGCCTATGTGGGCGACTACCTCAAGGAAGAGGTCGCGGCCGAGGGGCTGGTGAGGAATCTTCCGGCCTTTTCCACATTCCTGTCGGTGGCAGCGCTGTCCGACGCCGAGATCGTGAACTTCTCGACCATCGCCAGGGACTGCGGAGTTTCGAGCCCGACCATCAAGGGCTACTTCGGGATACTCGAGGACACCCTGATCGGCTGGTGGCTGCCTGCCTACCGGCACAGGGTCAAGCGCCGCATCATAGGAGCACCCAAGTTCTACTTCAGGGATCTGGGCATCCCCAACGTGCTCCTTCACAGGCGAGACCTGGCGCCAGGGAGCGAGAGCTACGGCAAGGCATTCGAGAGCTGGGTGGTCCACGAGTGCAGGACATGGAACGCCTACGGCTCGAGGGATGCCGAGCTGTCCTACTGGCGCCTAGCGAGCGGCATCGAGGTTGACCTGGTCGTCGGTCAAATGACCGTGGCGATCGAGGCCAAGGCAACGGCCAAGGTGACAGTGGATCATCTTCGTGGGCTGCGGCAGCTCGCAGCCGATCACCCTCGGGTTGGCAGGCGGATCGTGGTCAGCCTGGAGCTCAGGGGGCGCCGCACCGATGACGGCATCGAGATCCTTCCCGCTCGGGAGTTCGCGCGGCAGCTCTGGGCAGGCGAGATCTTCTGAATGGCCCGGGGCCGATGCGCAAGGCCGTCCGATTCTGAAGTGAGCTCCTGGACAGTCCCTCACTCTTCCGGGCGCCAGCGCCTCGGGAGGTCCCGGTCGAGGAGGGTCTGGCGCCCGGCCTCCTTGGCTCGCAAGATGCCCTCGTCGCAGACCTGGCGGAGGATGTCGGACAGGATGGGCATGATGCCGTCCGAGGTCTTGAGGTCCCCCCGCGCCCTCACGTAGGCCTTGAGCTTGGAGACGACGACCAGGACGTCCTCGGGAAGACCGTCTGTGTTGAGCATGGATCTTGCTCCTCCTCTAGCTTCCCCAATCGGGGCTCCGGGTGATTCGGGTGAGATGGTCACCACCGCGCTCTTGAGCGACGCCAGGTTTGGCCGCTCGATCCTCCTCGTGGTGCGGGTCTCCTCCTCCATGGCCGCGGCCCGCTCGGCGGCTTCCCACTCCGCGCGGCTGGGGGCGTGAGCCTCCTCGGCCCAGGCGTCCCGGTGACGCATGCCCGGCACATGGGCGTCCCAGCAGGCGACCGAGCAGAAGTAGAAGGCGGTCCTCGGCCTGTTGCAGGTGGAGACGCTGCAGCGGTAGTAGAGCCCTCCAAAGGGGATCGGAGCCCGACAGGTGGAGCAGACCCGGAAGTGGGTTCGGGTTCCGCTTGGCTCGCTCATGGCAGTCCTCCCGCGGTTGCGCAGGTACGAATAATACACCCTGGAGGGGTCGCGGCCCAGGGAATCGCTCCGGGAATCGCTCCGGTGCTCTCTCTCGGGCCGAGCGTTCGACACACCAGGCCGAGCGATCCTGGCGAAGCAGGCCGAGCGGTTGACGCGCCTCGGCAATGCTGCTTGAATCCGCGCTGAGTCCCGCCCAAGGAGCCCCTTTTGACCGAGCCGAGCCGCACGACCTCAGAGGGGAACCGGACCGGCGCCTGGGCGGCCAGCCTGAGCGAGCTCGTCGGCTCTCCTCGCGGCTACTGGCTGGTGGCCGGGACGGTCCTCGGCATCCTCGCCATCATGACGCTCCAGCTCAGGCTCCTGCTCGACGTCGAGAGCGTGCTCGACGTGGACGTGGTCAACTTCGGTCTGTCGGCTTTCAGGTTCGACCCGCTCCAGCACCAGCCCCATCCGCCGGGCTATCCGGGATACGTGGTCCTTCTGAAGCTGGTTCACCTCCTCGCGCCCGGGCTGGATCCCATCGAGGTGGCCAAGTGGAGCTGTCGCCTGGTGTCGGTGGCCACGGTGCCGGCGGCCTTCTGGGCCTGCCGGGTGGCCCTCGGCGAAGATCCGGTCTCAGTGGGCCAGCCTTCGCCTGGCGAGGCGGACATGGGCGGGCTTTCCCCGGGCGGAGAGCTAGTGGGCAGGCCGCCCCTCTTTCGGCCCCTCCTCGGCGCTGCCCTCGGGTCGGTGCAGCCGCTGCTCTGGTACTATGGCGCGGATGGGCAGTCCCACGGGGCCGAGGCCCTGGCGACCCTGCTGCTGTTTGGCGCTGCGGTGCGCCTCAGGACGAGGGGAGGGCCGTGGGCCGTCATCGCCTTCTCCTTCTGCCTGGGGCTCTCCGGGTCTCTGCGCCCCACTGTTTCGCTGCTCTGCGGCCCGCTCCTCATCTACCTGCTCTGGGGGCGCGGGATCGGCTGGTGGCTCGGCTCCCTCGCGGCCGGGGCGGCCGGGGCGGTCCTCTGGATCCTGCCCCTCATCGCCCTGTCGGGCGGCCTGGAGCTCTATCGCCGAGCCTCCCAGGCGCTGGTGTCCGAGGTCTTCCTGGCGCAGTTCAGCCCATTTGGAGGCCGCGCCACCGGCCAGTCAATCCTCTATCAGGCTTCCATGTTCCTCGTGGCCTTCGCCTTGGCAATTCCGGCGTTCTTTGCCTGGCAGCGCCAGGAGGCCTCTCCGAGCAGGGACAGATGCGGCCGCGTCTCTCCCTGGCGGGCCACCTGGTGGCGGGATTCCTGGCGACGAGCGTCGTCCCGGCGCCCCTCCTGGCGCAGCGCGCTGCTCGCCTTGGTGGCGGCGAACGCCGTCTTCTACGCCGCGACCTTTGTTGCGGAGCCCGGCTACCTGGCCGCCGTGGCCGCGGCCTCGGTGCTGGCAGCCGCCACCTGGCCGAGGCGCCCCCGCCATGGCTTGACCCTGCGGGCTGGCGCCGTGCTCATGAGCATGCCCCTCTTCGTGCTCCTCGGCCCTGCGTCGGTGCGTTTGCCCTTGGTGAAACAGGAGCTCGGCATGCCAACCCTCTCCAGGGTGATGGAGGTGGAGCAGCTGCACCGCGCGCACGAGCGCTCCGTGTGCAGGTACGCCGGGCCGGAGGGCCTGCTCCTCCTGTCCGATCACCCCGTCCTGACGCACAATCGCTACCTGCCGCTTCGTTGCGAAGGGCTTGTGTTCGGCCTGCACCTTTATCACCCGCACTTCGCGCCATCCCTGGACGTGTGGACCTTCTACACGGCTGACTCCCTACTCAGCGTCCCTCGGAGGGTGCCCCTCGAGGACGGCCCTCCCGGGCGTGGCAGGGCGCCCAGGGCCGTCGCGCGGGTGCTGATCGGCCAGGACGCGAGCGATGAGCTGCGCGACTTCATGGTGGCCCATGCCCGCTGCGAGCCCCTGACTGGGCTGAAGGGGCCTGACCGCTGGCCCGATGGGCCCCTCGTCTGGCCCGCGCGCTGCTTTCCCGAGATCGCCCGCGGCAAGCACCGGATCGCGGTCCAGGATTCCCTGGCCCCAGCACCTGGTCAGTGAACCCCGATACCTTCGCTGGCGTATTTCTTCGTGGAGCAGGTCTCCGATGAGGGCCGGAGTATTGAGCTACAGAGCCTCCGCGCGTCTGCGCTCTTCCCCGTGGCCGCTGGCTGCGCTAAGTTGCTTGCGTCTGGCCCGGCGGATCGAAGGTAGCTCGCGGGCAGGCCCTCTGCATGGCCATCCGTGGCTGCCCGCGGATTGGAGGCGCTCATTTCGAACGGGAAGCAGAAGCGAGGCAGGGTGAAGTGGATCCTGCTCGGGAGCCTGGGCGCAGTCGTCCTCGGGCTGGGGGTGACATACTTCCTGTGGCCCCAGGCCAGGCCGGAGCTGAGGGCGGAGACCCATCTCCGCTGCTGGCAGGTCGGGGAGTGCGCCGATGACTGTAGTCAGCGTTGCCCGAACGACCTCAAGAAGTTCTCCTGCATGCTCGACTGCAAGGCGCGCTGCGAGAGGCGGGCCTGCCCTGGCGCCGACGCCCTGCACGATCGCCTGGCCTCTTGCGCCCAGAAGCGCTGCCTGATGCGTTGCATCGGGGGCCCGGGGCCAGAGTGCAAGCGCTGCACCCTCTCTTCGTGCAAGGAATATAGCGAGGCCTGCGAGGCCCACAGGTGCCCAGATGGATAGACCCGGGCCTCGCCCCGACGGGCGTGAGCAGGCGGAGCCCTCTTCGGCCAGTGAGCGCGCCTCTGATGGGTCAGGGCTGGAGGAGGCGATCGCGCCACCTGGCGGGCTCGAGGAGACCCTCGCTCCTCCGAGCGGGCTGGAGGAGACGATCGCGCCTCCGAGCGGGCTGGAGGAGACGATCGCGCCTCCGAGCGGGCTGGAGGAGACGATCGCGCCTCCGAGCGGGCTGGAGGAGACCATTGCTGCCAAAGGGTCGGTTACCCCGGTCTCGGGAGTGGGGGCCGCGGCCAGCCTGGACGGCCTGACCCTGACGCCGGAGGCAGAGGGGCGTTACCAGTTCCCGGGCGGTCGCTCTTCGGCCGAGCTCGGGCGCGGAGGCATTGGCCGGGTGCTCGTGTCGCTCGACCGGCACCTCGGTCGGGAGATCGCCCTGAAGGAGCTCCTCGGCTCGGAGCCTGCGCGGCCCTCTGGGAAGGGCGGGAGCGGAGGGATCGGCGGCGAGGGGGGCGAGGGGGGCGAGGGGGGCGAGGGGAGAGAGAAGGGCGGGAGCGGCGGGACCGGCAGCGGGCGGGGCAGGTCTGCGATGGCGGCCCGCTTCGTCAGGGAGGCGCGGGTCACGGGACAGCTCGAGCACCCCAACATCGTGCCCGTTTACGAGCTCGGCGAGCGCCAGGACGGGACGCTCTACTACACGATGAAGCTGGTCAGGGGCCGCACCCTAGCCAGCGCCCTGAGGTCCTGTCCGGGGCTCGGCGAGCGGCTCGGGCTCCTATCCCATTACGTGGACCTCTGCCAGGCCATCGCCTACGCCCACAGCAGGGGGGTCATCCACCGGGACATCAAGGCCGAGAACGTGATGCTCGGAGAGTTCGGCGAGACCGTGGTGCTCGACTGGGGCCTCGCCAAGGTACATGGCCAGCGGGATCTCCGGCCCCAGGATCCGGTCCGGGAGATCCTGCTGAGCGCCTCGGAGCAGGAGAGCGCCCACAAGACCGTGGACGGCGCCGCCATGGGCACCCCGGCCTACATGAGCCCCGAGCAGGCGGCGGGGCGCTTCTCCGAGGTGGACGAGCAGAGCGACGTCTGGTCCCTCGGGGCGGTGCTCTACGAGCTGCTCACTGGGCAGCCTCCCCACGGCGGCAGGACCGTGGCCGAGGTGCTCCGCCGCGTGCAGGAGGAGCCCGTCAGGCCGGCCAGGGAGCGGGAGCCCGCGGTGCCCCCGGAGCTGGCGGCCATCGCCGGGCGAGCCCTGACCCGGGACAGGTCGAGGCGCTACGCCTCGGCCCAGGAGCTCGCCCGGGAGGTGGAGGCCTTCCAGTCCGGGGCCCGGGTTGGGGCCTACTCCTACAGCTCCCTCGAGCTGCTCAGGCGCTTCGTGGCCAGGAACCGGGTGCTCACGGGCGCCGCGGCGCTCCTTGTCCTGGTGCTCGTGGTGGGCGTCGTCATCATCGCGAACGCCTGGCGCGAGGCCGATCAGGCCGAGCGTGGGCAGGCGCGGGCCCGCGCCCGGGCCGAGCGCGCCCGCGAGAAGGAGCAGACCGCCAAGCTGGAGGCCCAGCAGGCCACGAGGGACGCCCAGCGGAACCTCGCAGCGGCCTACCAGGAGAAGGCGGACCGGCTCCTCGGGGCGAGAGATTACGCCGGGGCGCGCATCTTCGCCTCGGCCGCCCTGGTCCATCACCCCGGCAACCCCTTGAGTCAGCATCACTCCAAGGCCGACACCAGGCGGGACGAGCGGCGCGACTGGCAGGACCTCACCGCGGCCCAGTCCACGCTGTTCCAGGCCAAGATGCACGCCAGCCTCCGCGCCGGGCCGCGTCTCGAGGGCCACTCGGACCAGATCTGGTCCTCGGCCTGGTTCCCGGACGGCAAGCGCGTGGCCACCGCCTCCAAGGACGGCACCCTGCGGATCTGGGAGTCGGCCTCGGGCAAGCCCTTGGCCACGTTGCAGGCCCCAATTCCCGCGCCCCTCTTCCGGGTGGCGGTGTCCCCGGACGGCAGGCGCCTGGCGGCCATCGGCGCGAGCGGCCACCTGTTCCTCTGGGATCCGGCCGACGGGAAGCTGAAGAGCAGCATCGCTGCGCACAAGGGCGTGGCCCATTCAGTGGCCTTCGCGCCCGGGGGCGAGCTCCTAGCTACTGGCGGGATGGATGGTCAGGCTCGGCTGTGGGAGGTCTCGACCGGCAAGGCGCTGGCGGCTCTCGCCCATCCGGGGATGGGCCTCTGGTCCCTCGCCTTCTCCCCGGACGGGCGGCACCTGGCAGTGGCCGCGTGGAACGATCGGAGCTCGATGGTGATGCTCTGGGATGTTGCCAAACGAAAGCGAGTGGGCGAGCTCAGGGGCCACATGGGCCCGATCTGGTCGGTGTGCTTCTCGCCGGATGGGAGGCGAATCGCCTCATCTGGCGTGGATCAATCGGTGCGCCTCTGGTCCATCGCCGAGCTGCGCCAGACCGAGCGGCTCGCGTACCATGAGGGCGACGTGGCACAGGTGGTCTTCTCCCCGGATGGTGAGAGCCTGGCGAGCGTAGGCGTGGACCGGATGGTCACGCTCTACCACCTCCCGAGCCAGGCCGTGTCCGGCCGCCACCTCGCTCACTCGGGGCACGTGTGGACCGTGGCCTTCTCGCCGGACGGGCGGCGCCTGGTGACCGGGAGCTGGGACGGCACAGCCAAGCTCTGGCATGTGGATCCCATGGGAATCGTGAAGGCGGTCGTGGCCCCGGAGCCCTACCACATGACCCTCGCGTACTCGCCCAACGGCAAGCGGCTCTACGTCGCCTCCGGGGGCCGGGTGCGAGAGCTGGATCCCGAGGCGCTCAAGGAGACAGGGGCCCTCGAAGGGCACAGGGGCGAGGTGCGGCAGATCGTCTTTTCTCCAGACGGGACGATGGCCGCCACTGCGTCGGTGGACGGCACGGCCAGGGTATGGGATATGGGGACCAAGAAGCCCTTGCGGATCATCCGTGCGGCCGAGGGCAGGATGAACGCCGTGGTCTTCTCTCCCGACGCCCGGACTCTCTACACCGGCAGCACTGATGGCCAAGTGTTGGCGCACAGGTTGGGCCAGGACGGGCCCGGGCGAGCGCTCAGGTCCGGGCCCGGCGCGGTGCTCGCCCTGGCGTCCGGGCCGGGCGGGAAGTGGATCGCCTGGTCAACCGCGGATCGCAAGGTGACCCTCGCCCAGAGCGCGGATGGCAAGGTGACAAGAGAGCTCTCCGGGCACCCCGAGCCGGTGTCCAGGCTCTTCGTCGGGCTGGGAGGGAGAGTGGTGGTGGGGGTGGGGGAAGACAAGACCGTGACCCTGTGGGACGTCCAATCGGGCAAGGCCCTGCACCGGCTCCGCGGTCACGACACCGAGGTGTTCATGGCGGGGCTCTCCGCCGACGGAAGGCGCCTCATCACGGCGGGCCGGGACAAGCAGGTGTTCATCTGGGACCTTGAGAAGGGCCGCCCGACCCTGAGGCTCGGCATGGACATGATGCCCCTCGGGGTGGCCTTCCACCCGGACGGCAAGCGCTTCGCAGTGTCTCTCGGCATCCCCATCTACATCTACCCGCTGGAGGAGGACCTCTGGCAGAGCGACCCCCGGAAGCTGCTGGAGGCCGCCCAGAAGGAGGCCGGTCTCCGGCTCCGCCGCTTCAGGCTCACGGTGGAGGGCAAGTAGGGCCGCTCGACCGGTTGGGAGACATTTGGGCCTTTGGGAGCCCTTTACCCGCCGCCAGCCGGTGCTATGGTAGGCCCTGCCATGGGCTTGCGCATTCACCGAATCTCTCCCTTGCCCTGGAGACGCCACGCGAGGCGCGCGCCGTCGGCGCCATCAGCGTCGCTCGCCCCGTCCGCCCCGCCCGCCTCGTCCGTCCCGTCCGCCTCGTCCGTCCCGTCCGCGCCGTCCGCCACAGGATTGCTCGCTCTCTCCTTCGCCTTTGGCTGCACGCTAGCCTTCGTCTCCTGCGACTGGAAGCGCCAGAGGAGCTCGGACGCCCCGCGGGACGCCGCGGTGAGAGAGCTCGGCGGGGCCGAGGCGGCCGCCCGCCGCTTCGCCTGGGCCCTCGCGCGGAGCGCCGAGGAGGCCACGCGCCTTCGAACCCCCGAGGGGCACCGGCTCGTCCTCGGCCTCGTGACCCGCGGGGCCCGCCTGATCCCCATGCTGGAGGAGCAAGGCATCAGGCGGGGGGACATCTACGGCGTGATGGATGCGCTCAAGGGCCAGATGGACTTCAAGAAGATCCGGCCCGGCCAGACCTTCGTCGCCCACCTGGAGGAAGGGAGTGGGCGCCTGCTCCACCTTCGCTACTCGGCTTCCCTCGAGGAGGTCTTCGAGGTGACGAGGGAGGGCAAGGACCTCGTCGGGCGCCGCCTGCCGGTGGAGATCCTGTGGCGCGAGGTGAGCCACGGCGGCACGGTTGTGACCTCCATCGGCGAGACCCTCGCCGAGCAGGGCGCCCACTACTCGCTCTCCCACCGGGTCTCCGAGGTGCTCTCTCGGCAGGTGAAGCTCTTCAAGGAGCAGCGCTTCGGGGACAACTTCCGGGTGCTCCTCGCCGAGGCCAGGGTGGACGGCAAGTTCCTGCGCTACGGCCCGGTGCTCGGCCTCGAGTACACGGCAGTCAGGGGAGAGCGGCGCCGCTACTTCCTCTACGAGGCAAAGGGAGAGGAGCCCATCTACTACGACGACAGAGGAGTCTCCCTGCCGCGATCGGTGCTCCACATCCCGGTGCACTACACGCGCATCACCTCGCCCTTCGGGATGCGCATGCACCCGGTGCTCAAGCGGATGGCCCACCACGCGGGCGTGGACATGGCCGCGCCCTCGGGCACGCCGGTGCGCGCCTGCATGGACGGAAAGGTGCTCTTCGCGGGCCGCCGGGGCGCCTACGGCAACCTGGTGATCCTCGATCACGGCGGCGGCCTGCACTCCTACTACGGGCACCTGCTCGCCTTCGCCCCCGGCATGCGGCCCGGCCGGGAGGTGAAGCGCTCGAGGAACATCGGCCTCGTCGGATCCACGGGGCGCTCCACCGGCCCTCATCTCCACTTCGGCCTGCAGCGCTACGGCCTGTTCATCGACCCCCTCGCATACCGCATCCAACCCGGGGCCCCGGCCCCGGCGCGGCACCGCACCAGGGTGGCTGCCCTCCTCAAGGAGCGGGGCGCGGCCCTCGACCAGGTTCCCATCCTGCCGCCCTCGCGGCTCCTCTGCCCAGGCGTCGATCTCGCCCCCGCCGCCCAGGGAATCGAGTAGGCATGGCGTAGCAGATCGACCCCCGTGGCGGGGTGCCGACCTTCAACATCGATGGCCTTATCATGGCGGGCTTCAGCCCGGCGGCGCTCCCAACGGCGGTGAAGATGGCCCGGGAGCGCCGGGCCGGCAGCCAATAGGCGCTCGCCGATCGTGCTGGGTCACAGGCCCTTCGGCACCGGGAAGCCCCGCTTCCGCATCAGGGGCGCGACGGTGGCGTCCTTGCCACGGAACCGCCGGTAGCCCTCGGCCGGGTCGATGGTGTTGCCCACCGAGAGGACGTGGTCGCGGAGGCGCTTGGCCACAACCTTGTCGTAGGGCCCCTTGGCCCGCTTGAAGGCCTCGAAGGCGTCGGCGGTGAGCACGTCCGCCCAGAGATAGCTGTAGTAGCCCGCGGAGTAGGAGTCGCCGGAGAAGACGTGGAGGAACTGGGGAGTGCGGTGGCGCATCACGATCTCCTTGGGCATGCCGAGGGCCGCGAGGGTGTCCCGTTCGAAGGCGGCCGGATCGATGCGCTCATCCGTGAAGAGGTGGGCCTTCATGTCAATGAAGGCGCTGGCGAGGTACTCGACCGTGTCGAAGCCCTGGTTGAAGGTGGCGGCCCGCTCGATCTTCTGGACCAGGGCCTTGGGGATGGGCTTGCCGGTCTGGTAGTGGAGGGCGAAGCGGGAGAGCACCTCGGGGGTGGGGAGCCAGTGCTCGTTGAGCTGGGAGGGGAGCTCCACGTAGTCCCTGAACACCGCGGTGCCCGCCAGGGAGGAGTAGGTCACGTTCGATAGGAGGCCGTGCAGGGCGTGGCCGAACTCGTGGAAGAGGGTTCGCGCGTCGTCCCAGGACACGAGCACGGCCTCGCCGGGCTTGCCCCTCAGGAAGTTGCAGTTGTTGGACACGATGGGGAGCACCTCCCCGTCGAGGCGCTCCTGGCTTCGGTAGGCGCTCATCCAAGCGCCCGAGCGCTTTCCGGAGCGGGCGAAGGGATCGAAGTAGAAGACACCCACGGGCTTTTGGGTCGCCTGGTCGCTGACCAGCCAGACGGTGACGTCGGGGTGGAAGACCGGCACGCCTTCAATGAGGCCGAAGGACAGGCCGTAGAGCTCGCCGGCCACCCAGAACATCGCCTCCCTGAGCTTGTCGAGCTGGAGGTAGGGCTTTATCTGCCCCTCGTCCAGGGCGTACTTCTTCTTGCGCACCTTCTCGGCGTAGAAGCGGTAATCCCAGGGCTCGATCTTGATCCGGGGCTTCTCCCGGTTGGCGATGGCCTGCATGTCGGCCACCTCCTGGCGCACCCTCGCCTTGGCAGGCTTCCACACGGCCTCCAGGAGCTTGAGGGCGGCCTCCGGGGTCTTGGCCATGGTGTTCTGGAGCCTCAGGTGGGCGTGGGTGGGGTGGCCGAGGAGCTTGGCCCGCTCGACGCGCAGCCGGAGGATCTCGGTGATGGTGGCCTTGTTGTCGGTCTTGCCGCCGCCATCGCCCCTGCCCACGAAGAGGCGCCAGGCCTTCTCCCGCAGGTCGCGCCGCCCGGAGTAGGTCAGGAAGGGATCTATCGAGGAGCGGGTGTTCCTGATGACCCACTTTCCGGGGAGCTTGCGGGAGGCCGCTTCCGAGGCCGCGGCGTCCTTCAGGGACTGGGGCAGCCCGGCGAGGTCTGCCTCGCTCTCGAGCACGAGGAACTGGTCGGTCTCGTCCGCGAGCACGTTCTGACCGAAGCGGGTGAAGAGGGTCGCGAGCTGTTGGTTGATTGCCGACAGGCGGGCCTTGGCCTTGGTGTCCAGCCTGGCGCCGGCCCGCACGAAGTCGTCCCAGGTCTTCCACTCGAGGCGCTTCTGCTCCGGGGTTTGACCGGCGCGGCCTTCGGTCTTGTACACCTTCTCGATGCGCCCGAAGAGGGGGCCGTGCTGGGTGATCTTGTCGTGGAAGGCCGCGAGCTTCGGCGTCATCTCCCGCTCCACCGCCTGAAACTCCGGGGTGTTCAGGGCGCCGCTCCAGACGCCGAAGACCGCCCGCACCCGGGAGTAGGTGCGAAAGGCGCGCTCGAGGGGCGCGAAGGTGTTTTCGAAGCTCGGGGCCTGGGGGTTCGCCGCGATCTTGTCCAGCGCTGTCAGGGTCTGGGCCATGGCTTGCTCGAGAGCGGGGCGGAAGTGCTCGAGCTTCACCTGATCGAAGGGCGGCAGACCCCCGTGGGGACCAGGCCAGGGCATGAGAAGGGGGTTCGGGGGCGCGGGGGCCCGGGCCTCGGGACGCTCCGGGGTCTTGGGCTCCTTGGCCGTGGGTGTG
>JAVEWA010000826.1:0-2613 GCA_034004785.1 Polyangia bacterium | reverse complement strand
ATGAGCGAATTATTTTGTCATGGCTCCGCAGGGCCGGCGGCGGGCGGCGCGCGGTAGCCCCACGATTTCACCTTCCGAGCGCCCAAATCCCCTTCTGACCCGACGAACTTGATTTCGGAGCGGTGCGTTCCACCGCGAGAACTCGACCACCCTGGGCCTCCCTGCAGGGCGCCTCGCAACGGCCTGGGCACTGGGGGTCCTTGAGATATACTGTCCTTGGCATGAATTACAGGGCCCTCGGTATGACTCACACGACCATCTATGCAGAATCGAGGCACTGCTCTCCAAGGAGGAAAACCTCACCCGGAAGGGCCGCGCCAGACTATTTGTCCCGAGCTTCCACTCGCAAGATCAGCTTGGGGCCAGCGGGCCGCGCCCTGCTGGCTGCCGTCGCCCTGGTGGCCGGCCTCGCCCTGTCCACCGCCTGCCCTGGCCCTGGTGAGTCTCCGCTGGCCTGGGACTTCCCGGACGTCTGCCTCGAGGGTCAGGCCCCGGACGAGGCCTGCTACGTGGAGAAGCGGGCCCCGGGCTCGGCCGAGGTGGCCCTGGCGGCAGGGCTCGCCGCGAGGTACATGGCCGAGCACCCGGCCGAGCTGATGGCCTGGGACTGGGGCGAGGGCACCCTCATGTTCGCCATGACCGAGCTCTCGAGGGTCACTGGCGACGGGACCTACCTCCACTACGCCAAGACCTGGATGGACCACCACCTCGCCTCGGGCTACCCCCTCACCTGGAGCGATCACTGCCCTCCGGCCCTCACCGCCCTGGCCCTCTACGAGGACACGGGCGATGTGGCCTATCGCGCCGTGGTGGAGGACGTGATGTACTACCTCGAAAGCGAGGCGCTCCGCACCGAGGAGGGCGGGATCAGCCACATGGGCACCCAGGACCTCTTCGGCCCGACCCTCTGGCTCGACTCCCTGTTCATGTTCGGGATGGCCCTCACCCGCTGGGCAGAGCAGACCGGCGACGAGGGCCCCCTCGAGGTGCTGGGCGAGCAGATCGGGATTTTCGCGAGGGCGCTCCAGACCGAGGGAGGGCTCTTCTACCACGCCTATCAGTGGCCCACCGCGCCAGACCCCGACGTCTTCTGGGCGAGGGGCAACGGCTGGGTCACGGTGGCCGGCTACGACTACCTGCGCGCGAGGAGGCTCAGGGGCGAGCGGGACCGGGCCGTGTCCGAGCTGCTCGGACGACAGGTCGCTGCGGTGCGGGAGACCCAGGACTCCACCGGGCTCTGGTGGACCGTGATGGATCGCCCTGGCGAGATCTACCTGGAGACCAGCGCCGCGGCCCTCTTCGGCTTCGGCATGGCCCGGGGGTATCGCTACGGTCTCCTGGGCCCGGAGGTGCTCCCGAGCGTGGGCATGGCCCTCGGGGGAGTCCGGGCCCGCATCCTGAGGGACTCCCAGGAGCGCCCCTACGTCACTGGCATCTCGGGCCCCACCACCGCGGGGAGCTTCACGAACTACGCGAGCGTGCCCCTGGTTGACGATCGGCACTTCGGGGTGGGTGCGGTGATGCTCTTCCTGATCGAGGCCTCTGGGCTGCCCCTCGGGCAGTGAGGACGAGCGCTCTGGAGCGCCCTGGAGCGCCCTGGAGCGCTCTGGAACTGGGGCGGCTGGAACCCAGGGTGAGCTGGAGAGGGAGGGAGCGAGGCGCCGGTCAGCTCCCGGCGGGGAAGAAGAGCGCTCTCGTGAAGTCGCTGTCCGGGTACTGCTCGGCGATGATGGCGAGGTGGGCCTTCACCGCCTCGAACCAGGCCTCCCGGGCCTTGGTCTCCCTCGAACGCGCCTTCTCCAGGTCCGACTGGGCCCGGCCCTGCTGGGCGATGGCGTCCTCGTAGCGGGAGAGGGCCTCGCCGAGGGGGGCGGACCAGCCCTCCCGCAGGGCCTTGGCGGCCGGCTGCTCGGCCTTGCCGAAGCGCTCGAGGATGCCCTTCATGGCCTCGGTCTGCACCGCGCCCACGGGCCCCACCACCCGCTCCATTCCCGCGGGGAAGAGGACCCCGTGCAGGGCGGTGTCGGCGTCGGCCACCGCGTCCCCGAGCGCCAGGAGCAGGGCGTCGGCCTCCACGTCCACGTGGAGCATCCGAGCCCTGGCGGCCGCGGCGACCTGCTCCGCGGCGAGGCGGGTCTCGAAGGCCTGCTTGAGCTCCTCCTGCACCTTGGCGAAGGCCTCTGCCTTGCCAGCGGTCTCCTCGAGGTGGGCGAGGCCTGCCTGGTGGTAGGCGCCCTGGATCAAGAGCTCACTGGTTGCCGTGTCCTTGCTGGGTGTTTCCATGGCCGAGAGGATAGCCTGGGCAGGGCCCTTGGTTCAAGGCCCCCTGTGGGCTTATGTCCCCTGTGGGCTTACCTGTCGCCCCGCTCACCGGATCCGTCTAACGAGCTCGCCAAGGGTGCTGACGGGCTGCTTGCGAGCGAGCTTGTCGAAGGCGCGAAGCAGGGATTGTTGCAGGGCGGTGACCAGTCCGAACACGGCATCCGGCTCCTCGGACAGTGAAAAGCCGCATGCCTGGGGACGCAGGGTCGTGCTGGCCAGGCTGATCATCGCGGCCTCGGTGGTCATCCCGGCATCGATCTGCGAGCCAAGGCGCACGAGGTCGGAGACTTG
>JAVEWA010000167.1:0-11856 GCA_034004785.1 Polyangia bacterium | reverse complement strand
TCTGACCGGCAAGAAGGAGATCCACCGGTGAGGCCGAAGTCGGAGCAGATTGCTCCACCAAGGTCGACACCGTCGCAGGCCTCAGTACCGTCAATCCTGCCGTTCCCACAATTTGGATGTGAATCTGTGCCCCCTCCGCTGCAGGAAGACAGCCCGAGGACGATGGAAAACGATAGCCCAAGTAACCAACTATACTTCATTGTCTGACCTCTTTCTGCTCTCCTCCGACTTCTGCTTTCGGCCCAATCGGGTTTCCGGGACGGACGAATGGAAGACCTACGGGCTACCGCGCCAGCGCTCGACCCGACCGCCTTTGGGACTACGTGAAGCGGGCAATGCGTGGCACCTCTTTCAGCCCATACGAGGGTGCATGTGTCTGTCGCTCTGGCATGTCCCGCAGGAAGAAATACTGGTCACCGATGTGACTCAGAACTTTGGAGTGGTGCGTCTCGTCAGACTTCCATAACTCCGGCTGTTCGTCGACCAGCATCAGAACGCCCTCTCTCAGCCAAATCGACTCAAATGCGGGTGCTCCAAGCAGGCGTTCTCGCCCGATAAGGTCTCAGTATGGTCCTCCGAAATAGTTGAGCCAGTACAACCCGGGCAGATAGCGGGACACATCTGCGCCGATGGCCATCATTCCACCGTTTCGTGAGAGGTTCTTGGCTTCCCACTCATCGAGGAGGTGGCCGTGCGCGTAGAGCACGTTCATCTCGCGGCAGCAATCCTCCGCAATTCTACGGGAGAGCGCGGCTGCTGACTTGTCGCAACAGTCGCGTCGACAGAACTGGAAAGTGATGGTGTTGCCCCAAAGGTAGCGGCCAGCAGACGGTGCAAAGATGAGGTCGTCCAAGACAACGACAACAATGAGTGAACTGTCACCGCCTCGCAGCTCAACCGAGCCTGTTCGTCGCTCGTGGGGCCCTGGTCCGTGAATTTCCGTGAGTTGCCTGTACAGTTCGCCCTTCTCGGCTGCGATCTGTCGAACGCCTTCGGCGAAGCCGTGGACCAGCTCCCGTCTTCCTTTCTCGTCCTGCCATGCATGCAGTCCGGTGAGCCACGGCCCTGTTTGCTTTGCGAGGACGCGCTCAAGCACGTCCAGATCGTCTCCAGAGAACAGCGACTGTCCGACACATACCGTAAGGTCGAGACGAAATTCTTGTTTCTTCTTCTTCTTCATCGTCAGCGCGCCCCTCAGAACGGGGTCAAGATTACGCGACCTTGCTGGATTAGGTTGAAAAGTTCGCCCCGAGTCGGAGCCGCCGCATTGGTGAAGATCTCGAGCGGTACACCCCGCGAGTTCGCGTAGCCAGCCAGATCCCTGAGCTGAGGTGTGATGGACAGCGTCCCTTGTACGTTTTTCACCTCGACGACGGTTCCGCGCGTAGCGATGGTGCGCGCCGGGTCGAAGTCAGGAATACGGAATCCTCCTCGACCGGTGCCTGGGACAGTCACTCGGCCCGGTCCAGCGTTTCGAGGAATCCCGATAATCCCCGAGACAGCATCCTCTCCGGTGCGTCCTACTGTTTGCGCAGTTCGCCCCGCTCCCCCTACAGCACCGGCACCGCTACCGCTTCGAGGCACGGCAGTGCTCCCACCTCCGGTGGGACCGGTACCTCCAGGGGGGCGTCCTGCGGGCCCTGCCCGGGCGCATCCCCGGGCCATGCCCTCACCTGTCTGTCGCAGCGACAGGATTCCAATAAAGAAGGTGACAGTTTTAGATAGGTTGGTTAGGGTCTCGCTCTTGTATGCATTGACTATTATTTTGCCTTCGTACGGATTGCCACCGGGACCGAACCTGGCTCTTTGCTCGGCATCGCGGCTTCTTGCATCCTGCTCCTGCCGCCACTGCTCCTTACTAGCGGATAGTCTCTGATCAAACTCTTTCGCCGAAACATCTGGAGGAACGACTACGCTTTGCTTCGGCGGCTCTGCTCCACCTGCTGCCTTGACTCCCTCATCGATCGCCGATGACACTGGGACATCGCCAGATTGATTGCCATCTGGATCCACAAACCGATAAGGACTATTTCTGGAGTAGCGATATGGGTCTCGGTCACCAGATCCAGAGAAGAGAGTTGCTTTGTCTGATGACAGCCATGAACTAAGCGCTGGATTGTAGAACCTCGCACCGAAGTACATGATCCCCAGCGATCGCTCGGCTTCCTTACCTGTGAAGAGGTACTGCTCCTGGATGGGCTGGCCGCAGCCGGACTCGGCGCTGGACTCGGCCTCGTCGCCGCCGTAGGGTAGGTGGCTGCGGGTGGAGACGATGCAGCCTCGGTCGTCGGCATTGGGGGTGGAGACGGTGTCGTCGTGGTCCATGAGGACAGTGGCCGTTGAGCCGAGGTGGTCGGACAGGAGGACGAGGCGCGTGAGCGAGGAGAGCTCGGGCGCAGGGGGCGGCGGGGCGGTGGCGTCGTATGGCTTGGCGAGGCCGATGCGGGCTATGCGCGCGCTGCCATCGAAGACGTACCGTTCATAGGCGTGGTTACGGATCTCCAGGCCCTGAGTGACGTAGAGGGTGTCCTTGGGGCCGGTGTCGTCGGGGGTCTGCTCGGTCTTGACCACGCGCTGGCCGCCGCTGTCGTAGGCATAGGAGGCGGTGGCGGTCTCGACGCTGTTCTCATGCTTACGAACGGCCACGAGACGATCGTAGTGGTCCCAGGTGTACTCGAAGTGGTCGAGGCGGCCGGTGTTCTGCACCGTCAGGGATTTCATGTTGCCGTTTGCATCGTAGGTGGCGTTGACCTCGCGAACAGCGGGCTCGGGGATGGCGGAGCCGAAGGCATGGGGATGGCCGTCGGAAGCGGTGATGGCGGAGCCGGGGCCGCCACCTGGGATGGCCTGGGCGCCGTTGTTCAGCCACTTCTCGTAGAATTCCTCGGCTGGGTTCTCGACGCCCTCGCCGTTGATGGTGGATCTCTGTAGCAGGTTCCCGATGGGGGAGTAGGCGTAGCGCATCTCGCGCCGGATGGGCTCCTCGCGCTCGGGGTAGTTTGCGCGCTCCCAGAGCGTGCGCAGGTACTTGACCTGGGTGACGCGGTAGAGCGCGTCGTGCTGGATGTCCAGGTCGTAGGGGAGGTTCTTGCCGCCGGTGTAGTCGTCCACGGCGGTGGCGTCGCGCAGGTCCTCGATGGCGTCGATGTTGGAGGCGGCATCGTAGGTGAAGCGGCGCCAGTGGAGCTGATAGGGCGTACGGCCCTGGGAGAGGGCCTCGGAGGGGAGGGTGGTCTGCGCTATCTTCTTCTCGCGCAGGCGGCCGAGGCGGTCGTACCAGAGCTCGTGGAAGATGCGGGAGGCGTCCCCGTACTGGATCTGCCACCGCTGCCCCTTGGCATTGTAGCGGACGTTCTCGAGGTAGTCGTGATTCTCGTGGTTAGCGAGAGGATCGGGGCCATAGATGTGTCGGAGCATGCCCCGGCGATCGTACTCGTGCCTCACGATCAGGGGGCCGGCGGGATCGCTGGCACTAGACGGGGCAGGGTAGGTGAGCTGGATGACCCGGCCTGCGTCGTCATAGGCCACGCGGCCGAAATAGTGCTCGACGTCACCGGTGATTGTGTTGCCGTCGAGCGTCGCGGAGATGTGTTGCACCTCGGCCTTCTGCCGGCCGAGGCGGTCGTAGGAAAACATCACGAAGCCGGTCTCGTCCTCGATGCGGGAGATCCGGCCGAGCACCCAGTCCTGGGGTTCGTCGTCGACTGGGTCCGTGGCGAGGGCCATGAAGCCTCGGCCGCCCTTTGAGGCCACGGGCGAGTCGTAGAAGTAGGTCACGAGGACCGTGTCCGGGCCCTTTAGGACGCAGTCGACGCAACGCTCCTGGATGAGGCGGTTCGCAGCATCGTAGAAGTAGGCGATTTTCGAGCCTGGATCTATCGTGAGACCGCCGTGGAAAGCCTCCCACTTGCCGTCGGTGGATTCTATGAGGTTGCCCGCGTCGTCAAACTTGAAGCGCCATGTTCCCGCGTCCGGGTCCACGATGGTCCGTCGCTGGCCGATCGAGTCAAACTCCTGGGTCTTCTCTAATTGGTCAGCCTCGGGGCAATCGGACAGGGTGCCGTGGTCCCAGGCCGCGCCGGTCTTACAGGTCCGGAGCGAGACGAGGTTGCCGAGGGAATCGTAGGAAAAGCCGGTGAAGTAGTAGGCCTTGGAGCCGGGCGTCTGGTTATCGTGAGTGAGCGTGACGTTGACGACCTCGGTCTGGACGACCCTGCCATGGCCATCCTTGCGCGTCGTGGTAGGCGTGTCCGCGAAGTGAGGGTTTGCGTGGGGGCCCACGCCCGTGTCGTTGCCGTCGAAGGCCCGGGTCACGAGCGGGCCTAGGTACTCGGTGCGGGTCTGGTCGCCGTTCGGGAGGAGGGTCGAGACGGCGCGACCAAAGGAATCGTACCTGGTGCTAGCGAAGCAGACGGTGTCGATGGGGAGCCGGTCGTCCGTGTCGGGGCAGTTGGCCTGGACCGGGGCCGGGAGGGCCGGGCTGTCCGGGTCAAACGATGATAGATACGCCGGGTCATAGGCGTCCCGGGCGGCGCCCTTGGCGTCGTAGGCCACGTAGCCAGAGGCGATCCACGGAGCTTGGCCCTGGAGCAGGTCGGCAGGGTCGTCGCCCTCGCCCACGGTGAGGCGGGTGCGGCCGAGGCCGTCCACAAAGGACCAGGCGACCTTGACGTTCTCCTGGTCGCAGGCGTCCTCGAAGGTCGTGGCCTTCACGAAGGAGTAGGGCACAGTGGGGAGGTTGCTGTCCTGCTGATAGGACGCCAGGTGGTACTCGATGGCCGCGACCTGCATGAAGGCAGGGTTGCCGCCGCCCAAGCAGTCGGTGGCCTTGGGCTCGCGAGGGCCCCAGAGCTGGGTGATGCGGCCGAGGGCGTCGTACACGGCCTGGCTCTTCTGATCGTTCTCGTCGCGGTACTCGACCACGGCGCCGAGGCCCACGTCGTAGGAGACGCGCGTTGTGAGGTACTTCACCGCGGTCTCGCCGTAGTCGGCCAGGGCCTCGCCGGGCGTCACGCCCACGCGGACGACCTCGCGAGTGGCCAGGTCCTGGTAGCCGCCTGGGGTCTCGTAGTAGAGCCAGTTCTCGAGTTTCTTGAAGGCGCGGGTGTGACGCGGCAGGCCCTGGGCGCTGAAGTCGGTGACGTGCTCCTCGACGACCTGGTCCGGCTCGTCAGTGTGGTAGATGGTGAAGCCGCCGCTTGTGTTGAGGCCCTTCTCGCCGATCTGACACATGGCACTGCCCGCGCCCGAGGAGCCCCAGGCCAGGGCCGCCCCGTCGTAGGCGAAGAGCTTGTGGTTGTAGGCAGTGGTGCCGCTCGGCCCGGCCGTGGTCCAGGACTCGCAGGGGCGGTGGATCCACTTGTCCGGGTTCATCGCGAAGGTTGCGTGCTGGGTGATGGGCTGGTCAACCTCGCAAATAGGGACGCCAGAGATGCACCCGTGGGCAGTGGTCTGGCGCGTGTTGCCGTAGTCGTCCACCTCGTCCACGGTGCTCTTGAGGTGCGTGGTGATGCTCGCTGCGGCGGGCAGGGTAACATTGGCCTCGTGGGTCGTGGCACCTGCGCCGCCCGCTCCCTCGAGCCGCAGGGCCAAGAGGTTTTGGGTCTGAGACCCTGCCACGAAGGCATGGGTGTTGTAGCCAAAGGTATGGGTCTCGGCTGGGTAAGCAAAGCGCACTGGCCTCGCATCGCGCACAGGGTCCTTGCCGGGCGGCAGGTCGAGCGCGTGGGGCTCCAGCACGGTGCGCACGGCAAAGGCCGTGACCGTGGTGGAGAGGTACACCCTCGGCGTGCTCGCGCCCTGGACCGGGTCTGGCGCGCCGTCCGGTGTGGCATAGGCCCAGGTGTCGGTGCGGTGCTCGGTGCTCTTGAGGTTCTCCACAACGAGCGTGGGATCTTCGGGCGACGCCTCGCCTGGGCGGCCCTGATAGAAGTAGTGCGTGACGTGGCTCGTGGGGCTGTTCGTGTCGCCGAGCTTCTCCTCGTCCACCTCGGCAAAGCCCCGGTACTCATGCTCAAACCCGTCCCAATAGCAGTCGTGGTAGCGATAGCGCGTGGTGTACACGCTCTCAGGCCACCCCGAATTCGCGAGCTGCATCTGGTCCCGCGTCCGCACCTCCCGCACCACCTGGGTTGGGAAGGGGCACACGGTCTTCCACTCGCGGCCCTCGGCCCGGTCCTGGAGGTACTGGGCCGTGCTCGCCTCGTAGTCGATCTCCGTGACGCCCCCGAGGCCGTTATGCACTTTCGTGATGAGCCGCGGCTTGATCCCACCCGTGAGGTCCACGTAGCGGTAGTTGCCGCCGTCGCCCCACAGGATGTCCCGTGACCCGGAGCCGTTCACGTCCGCGAGGCGCACCCGGTCCGTGATGCCGCTGAAGACGGGGGTCTGCCCGAGGATGGCCCGGTCCCGCAACTGGTCGATGGCGTTCAGCCAGACGTCCACGGCGTTGAAACGGATCTGCATCATGTCGGCCAGGCCGTCGCCGTTCACGTCGCCGAAGCGCACGAGCGTCGGGTCCTGGGAGGAGTAGTAGGGTGCGTTGCCCATGGTCACTTCGCGGTCAGAGCCGAACGTACCCGCGGGGCAGGCGCCGCCCAGGCCCCAGACGCCGTAGCCCTGGTTTGGCCAGTACACGAGGCTGCCGAAGTCCACGAGCACGATGTCTTGCAGGCCGTCGCCGTTCATGTCGGCCAGCTTCACCCGGCTGTCGCTGAACTGGATGGGCAGGCCCTTGTGAAGCACGCAGGTCCGGATGGGCTGGTCGGAAAGCGCCCCGGTGGTCACGTCCACCTGGCCAAACTTCCCCTCGCCGCCTGGGTAGGCCGAGAGGTTTAGCCAGTGCTGCATCTGGGTGCCCGTGGTGCGCACCACGTCGATCAGGTGATCGCCGTTCAGGTCCACCAGGCGGATCTCCGCCGCGTCCGTGGTGAGGTCGATGCTCGGGTTTGCGGGGATGCTCCCAAAGAGGGACCAAGAGCACTGGCGCCGGTCGCCCGTCTGGCCGGCCGCCACGGGCGCGCACTCCAGGCGGTAGATCGAGTAGCTCCCGATGTGGGGCATGTGCACAAGCTCCACCCGGCCGTCGCCGTCCAGGTCGAGAAGCTGAACGTTGGTGTTGGAGAGCTGGAGGCTCGGGGCACTTCCAAAGGCGATGGGGGCGTTCGGCAGGGCGTCGCCCGTGTTGAGGTAGTACTTCATCAGGGCCCCAGGCGCGGTGGGGTCCGTCTCGAATACGTCCGCAAGGCCGTCGCCGTCCACGTCCAAGAGGTCCCGCCGGCCGTCCCCTATGCTCCCGCCGGGCGACCCGGCGAGGGATCGCACCTCGCCGTTCACGTAGCCCAGGCCGGGCACGAAGTCCGTCCCGCCCGTGACCTCCTGGTACTCGAAGCGCACCGGCGGCAGGCCCGTGTCGGGGTCGTTGTCCTTACCGAGGAGCTGCACCTCCTCGAGCAGGCTGTGTAGCCAGTCCTCCTTGTAGGTGAGCTTGTACGCCCGCACGAGCAGGCGGCCGTCCGAGTCCGATGGCTGGCCGTCCAGTCGCGGGGCTGTTGCGCCGTAGTCCGTGAAGACCCGCACCTCGCTCACCCGGTCGGCCGTGGTGATGCCGAAGCCGGTCTGATAACCGGTCAGCACGTCGGGGCGGCTCTCGTACACCACTTCCACACGGTGCTGGTATTGGCCGGTCACCTCGGGGTGGTTGTTGTAGAGGACCTCGGCCAGGTACGACGCGCCCTGGTCCTTGGTGTACACGTAGCGCACCTCGTTGCCGTGCACGTCGCGGACGAGGACCAGGTTCCAGCGGAAGATGCGCGTGCAGGTCGCATCGCACACGAGCGCGTCCATGTCCAGACCCGAGTCGTCCCCACCGAAGTAGTAGAGCGTCCCGTCCTTGTCCTGCGCCACCCAGTACGTCGACTGGGGTGAGCTCCCCATGCGGAAGAACCGCATGAGCAGCCCCTCCACCTTGGCCCGGTAGTACCGCGCCCCCGCGCCCCCGTACTCGGCCGGAATTACCTCGCCCGTGGTCGGGCTCACCCGCACCAGCTCCCGGCCCCCGTTGTAGACGAAGTGATCGATGTCATCGAGGTACCGCGGCAGGCCTTTGTCCGCCTGCCTCGCGATGAACCCCACGTCGAAGCCCCACCCAAGCCCCGCCACGCCCTGGGACCCGCCCGACGAGTAGTCGAACGACAGGCTCGGCCCCACCCCTCGCCGTGCCGGCGGCAGGGAGATGGGCAGCGACAGCGACGCTGAACCGGTCTGCAAGTTGGTCTTGAAGGTGAGCCCCATGCCCCGCACCGACCCCTTGCCCTCGGGCAGGGAGAGCACCTGAGGCTTCACGCCCGACTTGTTGACCGAAACCAGTGGGCCCGCGGGGGGGAGGTTTTGCGCCTGCTGCCGCCAGTCCTGCTGCCGCGCCGCGTCCTGCAGGGCCTTGGAAGCCTTGGGCGCCTCGATCTTGGGGAAGCGGGATTCCAGAGCCGTTCGGTCCGCTTTGCTGGCCGAGCTCGTGTTGGCCTTGTCAGCCTTCCTGAGGAGGTCATCGTCCTTGCCAGGCGCATCCGCGCCAAGGGCTTCCTTGACCGGGTCCGGGGCCTGCTTCAGCCTGCGAGGGTCTGGTGCGTCGCTTGCCTGATTGCCATCCGGTTCGGAGTAGCCCTGTGCGTAGTCGCCGCCTTCGTCCTGCTCAGAGCGCGCTGGGGCGGAAGACGTGATGAGCAGAGTGAGGCCGATCAGCCAGGCCCAGGCATGACGCAACGCCATTGAAGGCTGGGATTGGTTGGAGCGTGGCATCACCACACCTCCGAGTAGTTGCGTTGCCAGGGGCTAGGCTCCACCTGCGGCAGGAAGTCCACGTCGTTTCTGTCCGTGTCCACATGGAACCCCCTGCCGATGGAGCGGCCCAGGGTGAGGCCTCTTGGACCAGTGTCCTGGGCGGGCGAGCCCTCGCAGACGGTCAAACTCCCTCCGCGGTAACACACCGCGTCAAGAACCGTGCCAGCGCACTCCAGGACCAAGGCAATGTCCGAGAGGGCTTCGCCTGGATCATTAATTAAGAGCTCCGGCACCGCCTCGTCGGTGGTCACCCCAGGCACCAGCTCGTCGTGGCCCACCACGTGGTAGCCGGCCGGGCCGATGGACCGTTCCGAAAGGGAAATCGCAAAGATGGGCTCGGGTAGGGGCCCCTGGCTATTCGCAGCCAGGGCACGCAGCTCACAGGTGGAGAGGTCGAAGCCCGGCTCGCCGTGGAGCTCCACGAAGCTCGCCTCCCAGGATCGCTCCTCGTCGTGGAAGACCTCATTGATCACCACGGCCGGGCGGAGGTTCAACCAGTACGCAGTGTTTTCAAGGCCTTCGTTGGCAAGGGCGATGAAGCCGAGGCTCCCCTGGTCCACGAACAGCGCTGGGTCCGGGCTGAAGGCTGCTTCCGAGCTAGCTGGCCCAAGTGCGCCCATATGGTCATAGAGCTGCATCGCCACATTTGCGCCAGAGGTCTCAAAGGGTGAGACGTCCTGGGCAATGACCTGAACGAGGACCCTGTTCCACGGGGCCGGAGGCAGCGACAGGGAGGGCCAATCCACTTGGTAGAAGTCGGCAGTGTCGGTGCCACCAGCGTGGAACATCCCTCGTACGAGGCGCACGTCGAGGAGCTCAGCCGAAGGGAGGTCCTCACCGGCATCCACCTCGTCCTCGACCTGGGGTGAGTACCAGTCGAGTGACAGGGTGATGTCGCCCGTATTCAGCCCGAGGCGGTCTTTCACTAGGAGGTAGTAGCGCCCCAGGGTCTGCGCCCGGTACACGACGCGGGCATTCATCGTGGCCTGGCTCTCGTCGTCGTTCACTGCGCGCGGGGCCTCGAGCTGAGTTCCGTCGCCGGAGTAGAGCTCCAGCACAGGGTCCACGAAGGTGAACGGATCGCGCGTCACCCGGGCACGCAGCACCTCGCCTGCCGCCAGCTCCACGGCGAAGAGATGCGGCTCGGTCAGGTGCCAGGCGATATCGGAAGGAACAGCGGCGAGTGTGTAGCCGGGCAAGATCTGAAGGTACGCCGAGGCATGCTTGGGCGAGGTCCCGAAGGTGAATGTGAGCAGGCATGAGCGCAGCGGCGCGAGTAAGCTCACGTCCGCGTGGAAGACCACGCTCGACGAGGACGGGTGCAGGGGCTGTGCGTCAACCACTTGCAGGAATGGCTCGCAGTCGGGCTCCACCGTGATTGTCAGGTTGCCCTCCCAGTTCAGGAAATAGCCCGTAGCCGTCACGGCGGCATCATCGCTTCCCTGTGGAAGACCGCTCGGCGAGAGCTCAACTGCGGGCCGTCCCGGAAGGACCATGAAGTCCGCTTGCGCCGGCAAGCCCCAGGAGTCCACGAAGGAGATGGGCACGATGCCCGTTGCGTCCACGGCCACGTAAAGGCTCAGCGTGATGGACTCAGGGCCGGTTACCTGGAAGTCCATGATGGTCAGCCCGGAAGCAGGGGGCACCGACACCTGGGTCTGCCCCTCCAGGAAGTGGGTATGGCTGCCAGTCGCGGATACGGAAACCGCCTCGCGCTGGTACCAAGCAGCCGGGTCCAGCGTGACCTCGGGCATGGGTAGGACCTCGAAAGTGCCTCGCGCATACTCCAGCCCGGTGGTCAGCAGGAGCCCAACCGACTGCGGTGGCGCCAGTGGGTCGAGGTCGAGTCGCAGGAAGGCGCTGGTAGGGCTCGCCACGTCTAGCATGAACACCGTCACTCCGGGAACGGGAGGGTCAATCTCGGCTCTAGTGTACGGACTGAAGTGCGTGTTGGTGCCCGTCACCTGCACAACAATGCTGTTGCCCGGGAGGCCGTACGAAGGACTGCATACGAAGGTTGGCGGGGCGGTGTACTCCAGGATTGTGAAGCCAGCAGAAAGCTCTCCGTGTCCATCGTCCACATAGACCTGTCGCAGGCCAGGAGCAGCGTCGCCGTGTATTCCGAGCACCAGGCTCAGCTCGGTCTTGCTCACCACCGTGAGTGAGACGATGTCCACGTCGTCCGGGGGATCGATGCGTAGGTTTGCGGCGTTCAGGAAGTTCGTCTTTGCTCCGATCACCTGTACGGTGACGGTCTGGCCCTGCTCGCCCGAGTTGGGGTAGAGCGCGATGGCCCGCCCCGTGGCAGGACGGATGCCTATCTTGGCTGCTACCCACTGGTGGTCCGTGTAGACCCGGAAGGCGTCCGCGTAGTTGCCCACCGGTGCAGCCAGCCCGACGTCGAGCACCACCTCGGCGCTCGTGCTGCTGACAACATTCCAGGAAACCACGCTGACGTATGGGATCTGAACGTCCACAGCGAAGGTCGTCGGATCGAAGCTCGTGCGCGTGCCGTGCACGGTCAAAGTGACCGCCGTTCCTTGTTCCGCTGTACTTGGCTGGATGGAGATGGCCGGACCCTTGTTAACCGTGAAGCCGGCCGATGCCACCTCATCATCCGTGGTCACGGTCAATGTCTGCGGGCCCACTGGCTCGTCCGTCGGGATGGACACGGTCAGCCGTAGCGATGCGGGGCTGTCGACCTGCACCTCCTCGACTACGATACCTGAGGTCCCTCCACTGCCGCTGAAACTGGCGGTTGTGGTGCCCTGCACGAAGTTGGTGTTCGTCCCGGCCACCTCCAGCACCATATGCTCGGCGCCCTGGGGACCTTCGGCAGGGTCAACCGAGATCTCCGGGCAGCCGGCCAAGAGGAGGGCAGAGACCAGGATGACGGACACTGCGGCCGGCCTCCCGAGGAGATGCCGGCGCAGCGCCGATAGGTAGAGAACCCACCGAAGGAGGCATGCCATGACGCGGCCTCCTACCAGAGAGAATGGGTCCAGTACCGGTACTTCC
>JAVEWA010000166.1:0-11917 GCA_034004785.1 Polyangia bacterium | reverse complement strand
CAGCGCGACGGCGGCGCAAGGGACGGCTCGCCCGGGGATCCGGACTCCACGACCGTGGTGATGCCGCCGTTGGTCGTGGAGCGTCCCACCAGGCCGGCCGGGCCCTCCCGGACACGTCCCGCCATGACCGAGCAGCACGGCTCTTCCATGTCCGTGCCGGGCATGGACACGCTGGCAATGGACATGGCTCCAAGGGACGGGCCGCACAGGGACGGGCCGCCCAGGGATGGCCCGAGCGACGAGGAGCGGAGACAGGTGCAGGCCAAGTACTTGCGGGTGCGTCAGAGGTACTCCGCTTTCAAGGCCAAGTACGGCGAGCGCCTGGAGCCCCTGTGGATCCGGATCGCCCGCACCGCGGTATACTCCGGGGCCGATCGCTACAAGCTGCTGAATCAACAGCTCGACGAGCTGACCGCGCGAATGGCCGCGATCAGCAGCGGCGGCCAGTAGCCAGGCAGGTCCTGTGAAGCTGAAACCTCGATGAGCAGAAACTCTCGATGAAGCGGGCACTCTCGATGAAGCGGGCACTCTCGATGAACAGGCACTCTCGATGAAGCGGGCACTCTCGATGAAGCAAGCACAGCCCAGGGAGCTCGTTCGAGCCTCCGTGGATCGGAACGAGGACCTGGGGGGCGGCTGCCGGCTCCTCGGGCTGCGCCTGGCCCCGCCGGCCTCGGCCCTGGCCGTCGAGCCCGGGCAGTTCTTCATGGTGCGGGGGCCCTGGGGGAAGCACCCGATGCTGCCGAGGGCGTTCTCGGCGCTCTGGGCGGAGGGGGATGGGCTGGAGCTGCTAGTCAAGGTGGTCGGTCATGGGACGCGCCTGCTGGGGGCTCTCGAGAGGGGCGCGAGCGTGAGCCTGCTCGGCCCCCTCGGCTGCCCATTCCCGCCCTCCTCGACGGAAGCGCTGGACCTGCTCATTGGAGGCGGGAGCGGGATCCCGCCCCTCTGCATGCAGGCGAGGCGAGCCTCGAAGGCGGGCCTCGGCTCGCAGGTGGAGATCGTCTATGGCGGCCGCTCGGGCGCGGACTTGCCCCTGCTCGCGCGGCTCGAGGAGCTCGGCGTGGCTGTGTTTCCCTGCACCGAGGATGGCAGCCTCGGCTCGAAGGGGCTGGTGACCGACGTCCTGCTCGAGCGGCTCGCGGCCCGCGGCGGCGCAGCCCGGGTCATGGCCTGCGGACCGCTCGGCATGCTGCGGGCCATCGGGGCCCTCAGCCGGGAGCGGGACATCCCTTGCTTCCTCTCTCTCGAGACCGGGATGGCCTGCGGCGTGGGCCTCTGCCGGGGCTGCGTGGTGCCGCGGGCCGACGGGCGGGGCTACCTCTGCACCTGCACCGAGGGGCCCGTGGTGGACGCCAGGGAGGTGCGGCTGTGAGCGTGGATCTCTCGGTCGCCCTTCACGGCGTGCGGTTCTCGACGCCGGTGCTCTCGGCCTCTGGCACCTGGGGCTACGGGATCGAGGCAGAGGACCTACTGCCGCCCGGGCTCCTCGGCGGCGTGGTGACCAAGGGGCTCTCCCTCGCGCCTCGCCCTGGCAACCCGCCCCCCCGCCTCTGCGAGACCGCCGCCGGGATGCTCAACAGCATCGGTCTCGAGAACATAGGCGTGGAGGCCTTCCTCCGAGACAAGCTTCCCGCCCTCCGGGAGGCGGGCGCCACGGTGGTGGTGAACTTCTTCGGCGACAGCCTGGAGGAGTACGTGGCCTGCGCCGGCGCCCTCGACGGCCATGCGGGCATCGCCGCCCTGGAGCTGAACATCTCCTGCCCGAACGTATCGAAGGGAGGCATGCGCTACGGGACGGAGCCCGCCATGGCGGGGGCCTTGACCGGGGCCTGCCGGAGCGTCACCAGGCTCCCGCTCTGGGCCAAGCTCACTCCCAACGTCACCGACGTGGTGTCGGTGGGCCGGGCCTGCGTGGAGGCGGGGGCCGACGCCCTGTCGCTCATCAACACCCTTTCCGGCATCGCAATCGACGTGCGGACCCGCAGGCCAAGGCTCGGGAACCTCTTCGGCGGCCTCTCGGGCCCGGCCATCAAGCCGGTGGCCCTGCGGATGGTGCACCAGGTGTACAGGGCGGCCCTCGGGGTGCCCATCGTGGGAATAGGCGGGATCGTGACCGGCGAGGACGCCCTGGAGTTCATGCTGGCCGGCGCCGATCTCGTCCAGGTGGGCACCGCCTCCTTTGCCGAGCCCACCGCCATGCTGCGCATCACTCGGGAGATCGAGGTCCTCTGCGAGGAGCTGGGCGTGGCCAGGGTCACGGACCTCAAGGGCACCCTCGACCTGTCCCCTGCTCCCTGAGCCGGGCCGCGGGGGTGCCGTTTCCAAGGTGGCCTCATCTTCTCAGAGGCCCCACGAGTGTCTTTCAAGCCTACAGTGAATCCAAGTTGTGTGATAAGCTCATCTGGTGTCTTTTGCTCCGTTGGCGTGAAGCCTTAGATCCGCGAGGGAAAAGTGGCGAGCGAGGTGTCATCCGAGGACCCGACGACGGAAGCGAAGCAGCGAAGTGGCTGTGGAGCGACAGCTATGAGGCTGCCCTTCTCGGGGGGAACATCGTTTTGGTATCGAGGTACCTTTCGCGCCATCATCGATAACCGGGCAATTGGGAGGGTGACATGAGCAAGAAAAACAAAAACGCTTGCGATTGCAGCTATTTGCAGGGGGGGGTGTGTGTGGCCTGATGGCCATTCCGCTCGGCATGGTCGGCGTAGCGCCGGTGCTTTGCGACGGATCTGCCTAGCGGACCGCATCCTCGTTCTTGCGCTGCTTTCCCTGATGCTCCCAAACACCCCGATCTCATCCGCCCGAGCCCAGTGCGGCGCTTCGGTGCACTCACCGGATCTGCAAGCCGCCATGGCTCGTTGCGCCTCCTGGCGAGAGGTTTTCTACGATCCCGCCTCGGGACTTTTGCCGAGCCAGCTCGCTGACCCCTGGGACCCCACCAGAATGCCTTGCTCGAGCGTATATCTGGTCGACGACAAGCTGCGCTTGTCCAACAGTAACTGCATGACCTACCTGGGCACGGCAGGCTTCCGACGCTCCGAGCCGGATCTCCTGGACGCGCCGCTCTACCTGATCCAGATGGACTTGCAGGTTCTCGGCGTGCAGCCATACGTAGATCCGTGGTCCGACCCGGTGCTCTGGTTCTCCTGGGCAGTGGATGGCGAGCGCCTGGGCTACGCCACGCTCGGCTATCAGGCGGGCCAGCCAGTCGCAAGCCTCATTCCCGACACGGCCATCAGCCCCATCGTGAGCATGCCGTGGGACTGGTCCATCAACACCCGCTACTCCTACTTCGTGGAGCGAGGTGGGGACGTAACCTTGGAGGTAGGCAACGAGCAGCCTATCCGTGTGGCATATTCGACGCTGCAGGCCTCCCCCGATCCATTGGTCAGCGAGATCGGTTTTCAGGTCGGTGGAGCCGTCGCTGATTTTTCTTACTTCAGGGTGTGCATCTGCGAGGAGGGAGTCTCGGTTGTGGACGCGGATGGCGACGGTTTCTCCACGGCCGATGGAGATTGCAGCGAGCTGCACGCAGATATTTTTCCGCGCGCCGCGGAGATCCCTTGCGATGGAATAGTCCAGGACTGCGATGGCGAGGACCTTTGCGAGAGCGTAGGTGGTCGTCTGAGGCTCACGTCGCTCTTGCTCTCGCCTGCAGTCATCAGTCCCAAGTTCGTGGATGGGGTCGGCGATGTGCTCGACATCCGCGCCACATTCGAAGCTCTTGAGCTGCCGGGCCTGTCGAGCGGCAAGTTTCTTTTCAAGGTGATCCCCAAGGTGGACATCAGGTACGACAACACGAACGAGAAGGTGGGCGCCCTCGTTGGAGAGCAAGTGCTCGCGGGGCTGGGACCACAGGAGGTGAGGCTGTCCTGGAACGGGCGTGATGAGCTGGCCAACTTTGTATCTGACGGGAGATACCGCGTGGAGCTGCGAGTGGATCTCGTCAGGGAGAAGCTTGGGTCCGGTAAGACGCAGCGCTTCGGATCTCTGCCAGCGCCGCCTGGGCTCTTCGACGTCGCCAATGCAACCTACTACCAGGAAACAGACATAAGCGCCCTCGTCGGAGCTTCACAGCCCGACCCCGGCGACGGTGAGCTCCCCTTGGTGGTGCTGCGCAGCGACACAGGCACGCTGAAGATGATCTACGGCGAGGATTTTATGGTCCCTCTCACTAGCGCCAGATGTCACCAGTCCTCAATGGTGGCCCGTGTCCGGTGCTTCCTGGAGGCCCACAAGGGCGTGCTCGGCATTTCGGACCCATACACCGAGCTCACCCCCCGCTACCAGTTTCCGTATCGTACCGGCGACACCCTGCTCGCGTTCGATCAGCGCGCCCAGGGATACAGGGTCCGAGGTACCGATGTCTCGTTGGTAGTGGATCCGCAGGACCGAGCTCGGCTCATATACGCAACCAATACCAGCCCCCTCGACGTGTCCTATAGACGGGATCAACTGGAGCAGATCTTCGCGGCCTTCGTGCCAGGCAATCACCACGATGCCATTATGGCAGCCGTGGCGCCCCATGGAATCCCCGAACTAGAGTATAGAGTCACCGAGGAAGTGCAGGTCGTGGAGACAGGACACTACCTGCCTCTTGGACGTCCCGCAGTGGCCATCAGGGGGGCTCCACCGGGGAACCTGTTCGACGAGGTGGAGCTCGTTCTGGACCCGACCACCGGAGAGGTGCTCGAGACTACGAACTTGGTAAGCAGCTTTGGACAGTATGTGTACGGCAGCGCTCTGGCCTCACCCGAATCATTTTGTTCTCCACCCACAGTGAGTTGTCCGTCGGGGGTCTGCCACGACGACTTCCCGCTTCCGGGCACGGACACTCGACGCTGCGTCATCCCCTGCACGTCCGATGAGCAGTGCGTTGAGCTGCATGGCTCGACGTGGCGTTGCTTCAATACGCCGGAGATACCGCTGGATGGGTACTGCTACACTTCGAGGGACCGTGGTGGGCCACATGGTTTCCTGCGGAACTTCGGTAGCTACAAGCTCGTGCTCGAGGATGGCTATCATGTTTCCAATCAGAATCTTCATGTCGCCTTGGACAAGCTCAATACTACCCTAGGGCGCCTCGTCGAGCACCACGTGCAGGACTTCGGATTGGTGAACGGCCCGAGTGTCCACGGGAAGGACTACAGGGTTTATCTAACATCCAGCTGTCGTGATGGTGATGTTCAGAAGGCAGAGTACGGACCTTGTGGTCCGGCGCAGGCGTTCGATGAAGCCATTCACCTGCCCGATTGGTACTGCGGAAACGCATGGACGCAGCCAGGGTGTACTTACCTGTGGTTCAATGAGATGGAGTTCCTTACTCATGTAACCCCTGCTCATGAGTTCGCGCATATTCTTGTCGGCTCGTTCATTGGTGGCATGCCACGCAAGGAGACCGGCCTCAAAGAGAACCTCCCCAATATGCTCCAGACGCTGTTCGCTGTGAGGGAGCTCCCAGAGCTCCTACGACGGGACTGCTCCTTTGGCAGGCTATTCAGCCGAACCTCATGGGATGATGATCGCACCGGCCTCAACGGTAAGTGCAAATACTTCCCTTCAGAGCTTCCGTTTGCCCAAAGAGCCCTCTTTGACTTCTTTCACCACGATGCGGATTCAGCGGCAATCGGTATGGAGGGGTGTCGTCTCAGAGATGAATGCGGTCCATACCAGACGTGTTCTGGCAGCCGCTGCCGAGAGATCGCTGATGAGCACCTCAACGGCCCGGTCTGGAATCGGTTCTTGCGCATTCTCAGGAATGGGCCTCAAGACCTTGCCGGCGATGGAAACGATGAGGACATTGGGCTGCAAGGCTGGACAATGTCCCCGGAGGAGCACGTCGACTTGGTCTTTCAGGCAGCCACGCAGGTCCGTCCCACCTCTAGCTTGCAAGACTTCGCCAACTTGCTCACGAGCGCGTCTCTGATCTCCACCGGCCATACTCGCCCCTCCATGGATGCCCTAGGCGCAATCGGTTTCTTCGATCACGCGAAGCGGGTTGAGTCCGCTTACAGCGAATTCTCACAGCGGTATACTCCCAGTGTCGTGGAGTTCCAGGCTTCCCCTTGGCAAGGGATGTCCAAGACCTACAGAGTTCATGTGAGAGACAGCGATGGCGCGCTGCTCATAGATCGACCTGGTTCGGGCGGTATCGTCTATCCCCTCCTGGATATCGCTGGCCGGCCTACAGCAGTGGAGGCGTTCGAGTCCCTGTTCGTATTCTGGACAAGGCGCTCCGACGGCTCGATCCACGGTCTCGAGATCGACCGCTTTGGGAACCCCTCGCTGGAATCCAACTTGAGCGCGCTTCTGGGAGGCTCGTTCCACTCCGATGGAGCATTCGGCGCATCAGTCATCGAGGGAGAGATGGTCCTGGTGTTCCCCGAGAGGGGCACGGGCCTGCTCCGAGAGGCGCGTTGCCGTCAGCAACCCTGTGTGACCAGCGACGCTCAGATGATGCGGGGTCACTGGAGGGAGTACTCGCCCGGGCATTACAGCAGGCAGCTCGGTGGAGCGATACCCGGGTACCAAGCGCAGCCGGGTGTGGCTGCTCTCGGGGCCGGATCGGTAAACGGCAGCCCCCCCTATGCAGGCCCTATCGGCCAGCCCATGGACGAGTATCTGTACATCGCCTATGCCGAGCGCGGCTCAGGAGTGATCTCCCTGCTCCGCATGGACGCGCAGGGGGTCATCGTTCCGTCGATCGATGCCAGGATCCCATCATCCTACCCGTCGCATCGAACCAAGGACCCCATCGGCCTGGCGGTCAGGCGCTCAGCCTTTCCTGACGCGAACGGAGAGCCCATGAGGTACCTCTACTTGGCCTGGAGGGATTGGGGTTCGAGCCGGATCTTCGTTTCGGTCATGCAGAACTACGCAGGAGCTCACGGGAACCCATGGTTCACAAGATCGCAACACACGTTCCGGTCTAGCCGGGCTGGTTCAGGGGTCGGATTCCATCAGGGACGCGATCCTGATGAGGAGCTATTCTTGCTATTCACTGCCTACCAGGGTGGCAGACCCCACGCTTCTCGTCTGAGGGGGAGGTACTGATGTGGATCCATGGCTTGTCGATACGGCTTTCACTCCTTCTGGCTGTCGAGATTTCGCTGCTTGGTTCTGTTGGCTGCGACGATGGGCTCATGGATGGGGCCTGCGGCCTCAAGGGCACTCGTGTGGAGTGTGTGACACACCTCGACTGCACGTACCCTGATGATACCTGTGAGGCCAATGGAGAGTGCTTCGACAGCGAGAACTACTGTGAGGGACCGGGGTCCTTATGCCCAATGATGTATGGAATCTGTAATCCTAGCTGGCTCTGTTCCTCACCATGTAACACTCACTCTGATTGCAGGGAGACGGAAGTGTGCAGTTGTTTTTTCCCAGAGTATCTGGACTTCATGTCACCTTCGGCTGGCTGGTGCTACACCGCCTGGTGCCGGGACCAGGGCTCCAAAGGCTGTCCGCCGGACACCATACCGTTGGCCGGAAGTCTACTCTGCCGCCAGACCAGGCGCGAAGCTGACTGCCACTTGGAGCACCCTGAGATTCAAAGTGAACCCTGTCCGCAAGGCTATGAGCGCGAAGGCGAGATCGGCTGCCGGTTGGTGACTCCCTTCGCCTGGCGGGACGCTGGCGCGCCACCGCCGGACGCCTCACTCGGAGATGGCGGAGGTCCCGATGCGGGCGCTGCTGCCGACGCAGGGAGCTGATTCGGGGAACGGTGATGACATTTCATCATTTACGTGAACTTGCGGGTTGGGGCCCCCCGGCGCTCGGGCTGCTCAACTGGATTTCGCTGCTTGGTTCTGTTGGCTGCGACGATGGGCTCATGGAAGGGGCCTGCGGCCTCAAGGGCACACGCGTGGAGTGCGTGACAGACCTCGACTGCACGTACCCAGATGACAAGTGCGAGATAGATGGACGGTGCTTCGATAGCGAGGAATACTGTACAAGACTAGGGTATTTCTGTCCCAGAATAATGGGGATGGTGTGCGATTCATACCTTCGATGTACCGCTCCCTGTAATACCCACTCGGAGTGCTACCCTGGCGATGTTTGCGTTTGTTTCCACCCTAGGAACCTGGACTTCATGTCACCTTCAGCGGGCTCGTGCTACTCCGCGTGGTGCAGAGATCAAGGCTCAAAGGGGTGCCCGCCGGATTCTGAGCCTATCCCAGGAATCCTCCTCTGTAACTTGACCCGGCGCGAAGCCGACTGCCACTTGGAGCACCCTGAGATACAAAGTGAACCCTGTCCGCAAGGCTATGAGCGCGAAGGCGAGATCGGCTGCCGGTTGGTGACTCCCTTCGCCTGGCGGGACGCTGGCGCGCCACCGCCGGACGCCTCACTCGGAGATGGCGGAGGCCCCGATGCGGGCGCTGCTGCCGACTCAGGGAGCTGATTCTGGGAACGGTGGTGGTACTTCGTCGCAGACATGACCTTTCGAGTACGGGGCTCCAGGGGGGGACTGTGTGAGCCACTTCGGCGGCGTGAAAAGTGCGCCCACGGCTTGAAGGCTTGGAGTAACGGGTGGCGGCGCTGGCCTCCATGCTCATGTGGTTTCCTGGCGATTGCTATGTCAATGCCTGCACCAGCCCCACGGGCGCGTTGATTTTTAGGAGGAAGGGCAATAGGATGAGCAAGTTCGGAGCCCTGGGAGCGAGCGGCTGCCAGGGCGGCTCGAATGAGGCTCCATGAGGGATGATCTAGCTCGGGCGAGCGCCCGGTGCATTCGTATGTTGCCCCGCGCGGGCCTGACCGAGGCCATCGGCTGGCTCTCGGAGCGCCCCATACCTCTGCCGCTTCGCGCCCCCATGCTGGGCGGTCTGGCCAGGGCCTTTGGTATTGACATGGAGGAGGCGGAGCGCCCCGCCAGGGCCTACTCCACCTTTCAGCAGCTCTTCTGCCGCCGCCTGTCGGCGGGCGCGAGGACCTGCGACGCGAGCGAAGACGCGGTGGTGAGCCCGGTGGACGGCAGGGTCCTCGAGTGGGGGACCGTCTCTCGCGAGGCGGTCTTCGAGGTCAAGGGGCGCCGATACTCGGCCCTGACGTTGCTGGGCGGCGAGGGAGCTCTCGCCGAGAGGTTCCTGGGAGGCAGCTTCTGCATCCTCTATCTGAGCCCACGGGACTACCACCGGATGCACAGCCCCGTTAGCGGTCAGGTGATTGGGTATCGCTGGCTCTGCGGCGAGTACTGGCCGGTGAACGGCCTGGTTCCCTTCTTGCCGGACGTGTACTGCGAGAACGAACGGGTCGTGACCCTGATACGGGCCTTTGGGGGCCTCGTGGCCATGGTGAAGATCGCCGCTCTCGGCGTGGGCTACATAAGCCTCGCGTACCTGGGCGAGGAGGCGGGGGTGCGCCTGGCTCCGGGCGGGAGACCCAGGGCTCGCGACTTCGATCCCTCGGAGGCCCCCGCGGTCCGCTGCGGAGAAGAGATCGCCGCTTTCGGGTTGGGCTCCACCGTGGTGCTGCTCTTCGAGCCCGGGGGGGTGAGGCTGACGCTGCCTCCGGGCGGTAGCCAGGTGAGGGTAGGCATGCCCATGGGCGAGCAGGTGCCGAGGTGAGTCAAGAGGCGCGCGTCACGCAGGTGTTGGACCTGCTGCTGGATCGAGTGGACCTCGAGGAGCTGGAGCACCAGCTCAAGCAGAGCAGAGGCCCGGACCTGCGGGTCGTGCGGGTGCCGCCCCTAACCCCCGAGGAGAGCGAGGCTCGCCCGCGCCACATAACGGTTCCTGCCGACATCGCCTCCCGACCGCTCGTGAAGGGGAGGGGAGGGGCGGCCGGGTCATGGCTCCCCCTGATTCACCCCGCGGATCTGGACTCCCTGGTGGAGCAGGCCTTCTCCGCCGAGCTGGCCGAGGGGATCGCGCCCGAGGAGCTCGAGGAGGAGGTGGATGACGACATCCCGGTGGACGTGGACCTCGAAGGGCAGGTTGTCGATGCAGGAGCCCAGGTCGAGTCTGGCCTGATAGAAGCTGGCAAGGACGAAGGCTTGGAGGCTGCCCGGGCTGCTGCGGAGGCTGCAAACAGGAGCGCGGTGCCCAGGGAAGCCTCAGGGCCGGACTCCAGCCTGGCTTTGAAGATCCAGTTTGGGAGCCCTCCGGGCACGAAACCAGACGGCGGTGAAGCCGCTGGGGCCGGAGGCTCCAAGCGGCGTCCCGCCGGTCCCCGCGCCAAGCCGGGAAAGGCGGGACCTCCGCCCCTTCCGGAGGCGGCGCGCCCTGCGGCGCCTCCGCCGGTTCCTGCGGTTGCCCTGGGAAGCAAACCCTCTGCTGTTCCCGCTGCTGGTGATGGCATCGAAGTAGATGACGATGTCTTCATCGAGCCGGATCTGGAGCCGATCTCCAGGGACGCAGTTGGAGGCGCTCCGGGAGCCCTGGCAACCCGGGAGGCTGAGGGGGAGGCGGAGGAGCCGGGTTCCTCGCCTGCATCTGCCACTGAGCCGGTGCCCGATGAAGGGGAAGCGCCCGCGGCTTCCGAGGAGCCCGAGGCAGCTCCCGAGGTGGAGGCTGGCGATGGGACGGCCGCTTCCGAAGCCACCGAGGCCTCCAAGGAGCCTGAGGCGTCCGAGGAGCCGGAGGCCTCCGAGGCTCCCGAGGCGGCTGCGGGGGTGGTGGCTGCCGATGGGACGGCCGCTTCCGAAGAGCCCGCGGCCTCCGAGGCGCCCGCGGCCTCCGAGGATCCCGAGGCGGCTCCCGAGGTGGAGGCTGCCGATGGGACGGCCGCTTCCGAAGAGCCCGCGGCCTCCGAGGCGCCCGCGGCCTCCGAGGATCCCGAGGCGGCTCCCGAGGTGGAGGCTGCCGATGGGACGGCCGCCTCAGAAGAGCCCGAGGCCTCAGTGCCCCCCTCTGATGAGGAGGTCGCGGAGGAAGCCGGAGCCGCTCGCGAGGTCGAGGTCCTGGCCGAGCCCGAGCCTGCGGCCCAAGGCGTCGCCCTGTCCGAGGAGGACTCCTCAGCCGGTGCGGAGGCTGAGGGTGTGGAGGGAGACGAGGGCACAGGCCCGCCCGCAGCCAGCCTGGACCAGCAGGCTCCGCTCGAGGCAGTGGAGCAGGTTTCCGGTCATGAGCCGGCGCTTCGAAAGCCTTCGGAGACCTTGCGGGACCTTCCAGTGGCCACCTCGGACGAGGAGCAGGAGGAGGAAGAAGACGAGGCAACGCCCGGCGAGCTCTCGGCGGACATTACGGCGCCCATCCCGACCCTCTTCGAGCCCGCGGAGCTTGAAGCCGAGCCGCCCGGGGACGCCTCGGTGCCGCAGGCAGAAATCGAGGATCTCTCCGAGGAGTCCTCGGTGCCGCAGGCAGAGATCCAGGATCTCTCCGAGGAGTCCTCGGTGCCGCAGGCAGAGATCGAGGATCTGCCAGAAGACTCCGCAGCCACGGAGCGGTGGGAAGGCCAGGTCACCGAGGAGACGGCCATTGGAGAGCCCCGTGGCAACAGCTTGGCTGCCCAGGAGCAGAGCGCCCAGCCGGACCAGGAGGCCGCCGCTGCGGCGGACGGCGACCTCGACGAGGTAGAAGAGGTCGAAGCCGTGGAGGAGGGTGAGGAGGGTTTCGAGGCCGACAAGACACCACCCCCGATCCCTCTCGACGCGGCGTCGCATCTTACCCCTCGGCCGCCTAGGGCCGCTCCTGCGCCTGGGCCTCCGCAGGCGACGGTGCACGGCGAGATCGGCGCCTCATCAGCTGCAAGCGTGGAGACCTCCGAGCCTTCCGTGGTGATCGACGCCCGCGTCATCGTGGACACCTCTGAGCTTGCAATCGAGCCCCAGGCGGCCGCGCCGTCCCCACCTCCGTCCACCCATGTCGAGCCGCCGCCGCTTCCTGCCGCCGCGCCGCCGCCCGCAGCGGTTGCCGAGGCGTCGCTGCCCCACGCTTCCGCGCCGCCTCCGGTACCTGCCGCCGCGCCGCCTCCG
>JAVEWA010000165.1:0-11919 GCA_034004785.1 Polyangia bacterium | reverse complement strand
ACTTCCCTCGCCTCCTCCATGAGCGTCACCGACAACGAACAGGTGTCCATGTGCCTGGAGCCAGGCCTGTACTTCCTGAAGGTCTTCACATTCGACTGGGACATAAGCGCGCCCTACAGCTTGGTGCTTACGATCCCGCCAGGGGGCTGCTGCGTCGATGACTCGCTGGAGCAGAACGATGGAGCCCTGGAGGCGCTGCCCCTCCAGTCCGGGGACCTCATCGAGGACCTCATGATCTGCCCGGACGACCAGGACTGGTTCTCCATCACTCTGGCAGCGGGCGACCGCGTAGTCGTGGATCTCCTCTTCGATCAGTACCGATACGACCAGGATCTGGATCTCTACCTCTACGGCCCGGACGGGGCGACCAACCTGACTCCCTGCTGCAACTCCCAGAACGGTCAGTCCGGCACCTCGGACGAGCACCTGGAACACACCGTGAGCACGGCCGGGACCTATTACATCGTGGTGGAGGGTTACGACGGCTCCAGCAACGAATACTGGATCGGAGTGGAGGTCGTGCCGCCCGGATCCCCATAGGCAAGGTTTTCCATATGAGCTCCCTCCCATCCTCGAACGACTCACTTGGCGAGCGCCGCAAGATGGTTTTCGCTCGTATCGTTCGTCCATGCCGCATTGCAGTGCTGGTCCTGCTCCCCGCCTTGGCGGCCTGCGCCAAGACCGACGGGGGAGCCAAGCGGGAGGGCTGGCCCCTGCTCCTCGCCCTGACCGGGCTCGAACCCGTCACGGTGTTGCCAACCACAACGCTGATCGTCCAGGGAGACGGCTTCGTGGGCAGCACCCTGGGCACAAGCAGGCTCCGCCTCGTGGGGACCTACACCCCGGATGGGGGGAGCCCGATGGCGCTGGACCTGGGCCTGATCGGTGATGTGGAGAGCACCACCGAGATCCGGATCCGCCTTGGACAAGGGGCTGCCTGGGCTCAGATATGCCCATTTGGACAAGGGGTCTTCACTGGCACGGCCGCCGTGGAGGTGTCTTCCCTCGCCACGGGCCGCGTCTACAGCACAAGCGCCATCGGAGCGGGTTTCCTCTGCAGGGAACGCCTGGAGCCCCTGCTGGTCTCCCTCGACAGCGGCGCTCATGCCCTGAACGCCTCCCTCTCGGTGCTCGCGAGCGATCTGCTCCTCGGGGGGAACGAGGGCGCCTCCTTCCTCTCGGTGCGCGGCTGCTACCTGGCGCAGGGCCTGCCAGCTCCCTGCGAAACCAACGGCGTCGCCTTCACGGAGCGGCGCATACCCCTGGAGGTGCTCCACCCAACCACCAGGGAAGACGCCAGGTTCCTCCTGACGCCAGCCCTGGTCGGGCTGGGGCCTGGCACCATCGAGGCAATCGCCCATGTGGTGAACGTCCACTCGGACCTGATCGAGACGACGTCGGAGGAGCAGGCCGCCACCGTCACGATCCTGCCATCCCACCTGGATGGCGTGGCCGCCGAGGGATCCTCCCTGGGAGGCTTCGTGGACTTCTACGGGGCGGGCTTCGTCGGCGGAGGCGACGGCGAGTCCACCGAGATCTTCGTCCAAGGCAGCTTCCAGCCCGACGAGGGCGGCGCCGCCCGGAACGTGGACCTCCTGCTGATCAGCACCTTCGAGAGCGGCGAGGTCGTCCGGTACGTGCTCGAGGAGCAGGATGGCGTAGGAGAGATCGTTGACCTCAGGCAGGAATCCGGGATCCTGAGCGCAACGTTCACTCCTCGCTTCGTCCTCGGAGCAAGCACCATCACCGGGGCCCCCTACACTGATTCCTTCCGAGTACAACCCATCCGTCAGGTGGTCCATGTGCGCTTCCTTCCGGGCTACCGCGACGCCCTGGAGCTCTTCGGCATGCTGGCGGCGGACTGGGAGATCAGGCAGAGAATCATTGCCAAAGCCGACTGGATATACCGCGGCATCAACGTGGAGTTCCGCTCCGAGAAGCCCACCGACTACCTGCTCTACGCCCAGGTGGACATCACCGGCATCGACCCCAACGGCATGGGACTCATGGGCTACGACAACAGCCCAGGCAAGGACGTAGGCAACCTCAGGCTGTACGACCGCCTGGGCGGCGTGAACGCCCTGACCCAGGAGGACGGCTACCCGGGCTTCGGGGGCGTGTTCGTGGAGTCCTTCCTCGCCTTCTCCATGCACCCCCCGCAAGGGCTTGCCCAGGCTCCCACGGCGTCGCCGCTCTTCGACCAGATCTTCGACCCGCTGAGACCATCCCGTGGAGGCAAGCCCATCTTGCCCGCCGAGCTTTCGGGCCTGGTCCCCCTCTCCACCGGCGACGGCTGCCCTGCCCCCTCCAGTGACCGCCAGGAGGTCATCCGCTGCGCCATCTTCGTGCTCGGGAACATCCTGGGCGGCACCATGGCCCACGAGCTCGCCCACAGCCTCGGCCTCGCGGATCCGGGAGGAAATGGCTTTCACAACTCGGGTGAGCAGCCCAACCGCCTCATGGACGCTGGCGGCAGCCGGCCATTCAACGAACGCGCCGAGCTGCTTGGGGGCGGCCCGGAGGTCTTCTGCCAGCAGAACTTCGAGTACCTGATCTCCATCTTACCGACCGGCGAGCCGGATCCGATCTCTTATCGGCCCTCCTGCTACTAGCCGAAACCCCGAAACTCGCAGGTCTCCTCCGCGGTCTCTCTGTGCAGGGAAACCTCCCCCTACCATTGAGGCTTGACTATCGAGAGCGAACGGACCGCCGCTATCCCGAGTGCTGCTTGCCGGGATTGCTCAGCCTATGAGGGCTTCGATTCGCTTGCGGTCGCCCTTCTTGAGGCCGACGAACCGCACACCCATGCCGCCCGGTGCCTCTCGCACCGGAGAGGCGGGCCTGCTCCAGGCCACCCGGGCCCGCACGACGAGCGGCGCGCCGTCATCAGGCAACGCGAAGGTGCACTCGAGCAGCGTCCCGGGCTGAAGGGGAAGGAGCGTAATCAGGAAGAGCCCGCCGCGGGCAAGGTTCAGAGCCAGGTAGCGCCGCGAGCCAGCTCGCACATCAGAGGCGCACCGCACCTCCACTGGAAAGGGCATCCTCCTGTCGAACCCAGCGGCCCTCCGCTCCACCGGACGAGTCAGCAGCTCGAAGGATCCCATCGCCGATGCTTCCATGATCTCTCCTCCCTAAAGGTGCGGCCCACGCCATTACTGGTTTGGGCGTCATGAGCACAAAACCCTGTTTCCGGGTCTAACATGGGCTCCAAAGGTGGGCAAAAAAGCCGCACCCAGGGCAGAGACGGGCCTCGCCAGGAGCGCCCCAGAGAGATGCAACAGCTCCTAATTATTTGGAAAGGGCAGTGTTCCCTGCTTTATTGGGCCACCGTCAAGGAGTACTCACCCTGAGCACCGGCATAGCCATAAACCCGCAAGATGTAGGTGCCCGCCCCGGCGGTGACGACCTCGGTGTCACCCGTACCCTGGCTCTGGCTCACCTGCTCCGTGCCCTGGTACAGCGCCAGGTCCAGATCGCCGCTAGCATGCGTGAAGCGGATGGTCGCAGTAAAGGTGCCAGAGGCCACAATCTCGAAGTAGTCCTCGTCGCCTTCACAGATCCTGAGGCCCTGGTAGGCGCCGTTCGACAATGCGGCCGCGGTGGTGGGCGTGTTGTTCGGCTCGTAGGTGTCGGTGCAGGTGGGCGTGGGGGTCGTCCCGCTCCCCACCTCGCACCAGGGAATCCACTCGTGGGTCGCCTCGGAATCGTTGTCCACGTCCCGCTGCGGGCAGGGCTCATCCTCTGACCAGTCCACCCAGAGATGGCCCCGGCCCGTCTGCTGGGCGTACTGCTTGAACAGGTCATAGCCGCCTCCCAGGGCCTTGAAGACCACCGCGTCCTGACACGATGGCTCCTGGCGCTCCCTGTTGTAGTCCATGACGATCTGGTGCATGGCCGCGGTGGTCCTGTTCCAGCAGCAGGTCTTGGACTGCTCGTAGGTCAGCTCGGCGAAGACGTAGTCCTCGAGGATCCGGTACTGGCTGTCCGTGGCCGCCCTGTTCAAGTAGAACTGGGTCTCATTCAAGGTGTAGAGCTTGTCGAAAGCGTCCTCGCGGCGAGTCCTCGCGGCGCAGGAGGCCGGGTACTGCCGCAGGTGGTTCCTGGCGTCCTCGATCATCTGCAGATAGGCAGCGCGGAGCTGCGTCGGGTTCACCTGCCCCAGGAGATCCTCGAACTCGGCGATCCGGGCAGCGATCCGCACGTGGTCGGTGTCGTTGATCCAGGAGGCCTCATCCGCGGTCATCCAGGTGTTGGTCCAGCGACCGTTCCTGTTCTTGGCCACTCGGAAGCGCTTCAGCCCGCCGCCCAATGCGGCGTAGAGTTGGCCGTCCCAGTTCTCCCCGGGGCCACCACAGTATTCGTTGGTGAAGTAATCCTTCGAGGCCGCTCCCGACTCGAACTTCGGCTGCCGCCTCGGCATGGACCCCGAGACGAGGTTGGCCTCCTTCTTGCCGTCCTCCAAGTCCGTGACGTTCTTCACCACCAAGACGTGTCCGATGCCCTGCTTCTGCCAGCGCTCGATGAGGATGTCCCCGGCCCGTAGGGCCTGAGGCTTAAGGTTGTAGGTGTTGGCCGAGCTCGCCAGGTTCACTGAGCCAAAGTAGTTGAGCAGGAGCCGCATGAAGTGCCCAACGCGCTTGTTCAGGAAGATCTCGTCGAAGTAGTGCCCCCCCCGCTTGGCGCCGGACCCGGTCAAGAAGCCCATGGTGTCGCCGTCCCCCACCGCCCGGTCCCTCAGGACGCTGTCCTTGGGCCAGTTGGCCTGGATGTAGTCGTTCGACTTCCCGGCGAGCTGCGCGGTGTAGTCCTTGTAGGCAGTCTTGTAGTTGGGGGTCTCCTTGTACCTGCCAGCCGCATTCCTCGCACCCATGTGACCGAAGTAGATCTTGCCGGAGCTGTCCACTGCCTGCAGGTAGAAGGGGAGGTTGTACCAGGAGGCGAAGGTAACCCTCAGGAACATCGCCACCTCGGCGCACTCGAGTCTGGGCGCGGGCAGGGTCTTGCCCCAGGGCGTGGTGAGGGTGAAGCTGTCGTAGTAGGTCTCGTAGCCCGGCGAGATGCCCATGGACTGCACCCAGAGGGCGTACTTCTCGTCCCAGTTCAGGCCGCTATCCGCTGGCCAGGCGATGCCGGCCTTTCGCGCCGCTGCGGTGGTGCGGTCCTCCCACTGGTTCGCCACTTCCCACACGGCAGTGCTAGCGGTGTCCGCGCTCACGGATGGCCCGGGCGTTCCTGCGTTGTCGGCCTTGCCAAAGCGGTCTTCGTCTGGCAGGACCTCCTCGTCGATTCCGAAATCGTACTGATCGGCCTCTTGGCAGGCCACCACCCCGAGCGCCATCAGAAACGCCGGCAGCAAAGAGCCGATGCCAAGGGAACGGTTGCGGAAGGTTCTCATTTCAAGCCTCCTGACCATGCTCATATCATACTCAACCCTACGATATTGAAGAAAGACGCCATCCCGGTCAAGGAGGATACAACCAGGAGAAGGCCCCCTTCCGAGAGTATCAGTCTCTGCGCCCCCGCACCCTCGTCTTCATACGGGGCCCGGCCCGCCCAGAAGAAGGCCCCAATCCAATCCTTCTCCTGTAATGGAGGCTGCACAGCCGACCTCGTGGTCCACTTGTGCCAGCCGCGCGGGGGCGCTAGGATTCACCGTCTGGACCTTCACTGGAAAAATGCAAGGAGATCCCTATGCGACCTAAACCATACCTCTCTACCTTGGCTCTGTCGGGCGCGGCCCTTCTCCTCGGCTGCGGCCCGAGCGGCACTAGCGGAGGCAACAACAACGTCGGCCCGGATGCCTTCGTGTTCCCCGACTCTCGGCCCCGCACCGATGGACAGGCATGCGAAGACAGGTGCACTACGGGCGCCCGGCAGTGCGTGACGGGGGGCTATCAGGAGTGCGGCAACTTCGACTCCGACCCCTGTACCGAGTGGGGCCCTGTAGTGCCATGCTCGCCCGGCGACAAGTGCGTGGACGGTGTTTGCGGCGCGGCATGTACCGACGCTTGCTCAGAGGGGTCCGTGCGCTGCAACACTGCTGGTGACGCGGTGCAGCCCTGCGAGCTAAACACCGGCTCAGGCTGCTTCGAATGGGGCACAGAGACGCCCTGTGACCCTGGCCAAACCTGCTCGGGCGGTCAGTGCTCTGGCGAATGCTCGGACGAGTGCAGCACTGGCTCCCGCCAGTGTCAGGGAGACGGCTACCAGGTGTGTGGCGACTTCGACTCCGACGCCTGTACCGACTGGGGCCCGGTGACGCAGTGCGACTCCGGCGAAACCTGTTCCAATGGATACTGCTCGGGCTCCTGTTCGAATGAGTGCGCCCAGAACGCGAGGCAGTGCGTGGGCTCGAACGGCTACCAGGTTTGCGGCGACTTCGACTCCGACCCATGCACCGAGTGGGGGCCCACGGTTCCCTGTGGCACAGACACAGTCTGCTCGAACGGCCAGTGCGTCGATCCGCTCGACTGCAACGACGAATGCGGCTCGCAGGGCCAGAAGCAGTGCACCTCTGGCGGCGCTTCCTACCAGGTGTGCGAGTACAACAGCGTGGACGCCTGCCTCCACTGGGGCAACCCGATCTCCTGTGACACGGCGTCTGGAGAGACCTGCGTGGACGGCAACTGCGTGGTGAGCTGCGGCTGCGACTTCAACCGCAACGTGTGCGAGCCCAACGCTCCCAACACCACCACCCCCTGCACCTGTGATCCGGACTGTAGCACCCTGAGCCCATGCAGCGCCGATAGCTACTGCGACACCTGGTGCCCCGCTGGAACGGACCCCGACTGCAACTGCTCCTGCGACTACAACGAGTACTGCGAGGCCGCAGCCGTGGGTTCTACGGACACCTGTCTGTGCGACCCAGACTGCGAGCTTCACGAGGTGGCCTGCTCCGACGACGGACACTGCGACACCTGGTGCCCCACAGGAACGGACCCCGACTGCCCGGCTGCCACCGTCAACCCATGCCGTTCCCGCTGGATGAGCGTGGGCTGGCGCAACGCCGACGAGCTCTGGCTCTCGGGCTCCTACGCCGACCCCGATCCCGATGAAGGCGCCCCCTGGGTCCTGTTCAGCCCGGACCTGGCGTCAGGGGAGGGGGAGATCTGGGTGGAGTTCGCCGAGGAGAACTCCAGCTGCGTGGATTCCATCATGATCGACGCCTGGGGCTACGATGACTCCTACTTTGGCGACGGAGCAGAGGTGTATCTGTACAACTGGGCTTTCTTCAGGTGGGATCTCCTGCCCAACAACTTCGACAGCGCCGAATACTGGGTAACCAACACGGTCTCCCTGTTCGTGGAGGACTACCTCCTTTGCGGCTCGGGCTCCCGGGCCAAGTGCTATATCAACGCCAAAATCGGCGCCTCCGCTTGGGACAATACGCACGTCTGGGATGTCTACGTTGACGTCCACATGGCGCCCTAGCGCGACCGCGTCGCGCTACGGGCCTCATTTCACTTCTTTTCGGGTGGCATTACCACCAGCCGAGTGACCGTCCCGCCAGCCCTGGCGGCCCGGCAGTCGTTGAAGAAAGCCTGGACCCGCTGCATCGGCGACAGGATCATCACACAGCTGTCCCTTCCAAAGGTCGGTGGCTGCGCCGCCAGACGCGCCGAGGGGTAAGCGCGCTGCACATCCTGGTAGAGGCTCCCCACGCCGATGCCAGCCGAGGTGCGAACTCCAGCGCCATCCACGACAATCCAACCGACTTTGGCCCCATCCCTCGCCTCCTGCACTGCCACCTTGGCGAGACTCAGCCGGACCGCGGCGCTCGGCGGCGGATCATCCTTGCGCTTGGGGTCATCGAACCAGCGCGTGAATGGGCCGCTACCCTCCATGAGGATCCTGACAGGGAGGCCAGGTAGGCTGAAGCCATCGTGCGTCTGGGCGTCGGCGTGAAACCCCTGGATGTATCGGCCTTGAGGATCCGAGGCGGGTTCCAGGAGACGCGCCGGCAGCGGCGCTCCCACCCTCACATCGCCAAGGCCCGAGTCCGACAGGACAAGGGCTTGAGGCGCCAAGGAGCGGGACGCTCCTACATCCCCCACATAAATAGGACGGCTGGCCCTTCGGGCCGGAGCAGATCCAGAGCTGGCCCCATTCGAGCCTACAGCTGGGCAGCCAGACAGGAGCAGAGGCATCGAGAGGGCCATGAATGCCCAAAAGAAGCCCGGGCCAGGTACTCCACTTTTACGAAGAAAGGCTCCATCGAGTATGGCTCTGATCTGATTTCTCATTGGATTATCATCCTCCTATGCCTGGGCAAATGACAGGTGACGAGACACCCCGTCGAGCCCCAAATGAGGAGCATCCTGGTGGGGGAGACTACATTATCCCGAAAGAAGCGCTCCAAGAACTGCGGGGCGCCTTTCACCAGGCCCAGATCTGGATTATGCTATGACCCTGTGGCCCTTGGCCAGTCACCTCTCCATTCAATTTGGTGTGACTGGCCGCTGCTGGGGTGGGTGACTATGTTCAAGACTTCAAGCTACGCAGTCTCCAGTAATGCACTCCTGGCGCTAGGCCTGCTCGTCTTCCCCTTGTCGGGCTGCCCGACCGACCCCGGGACGAAACCCATAGGCGACGCCCACGTCTTCCCCACCGACGCGAGCCCGCTCGACACCTTCACCATCACACAGCTCGAGCCGGCTCACGGCCCCATCACGGGGGGCTCGGTCGTCACCGTGCGAGGATTCGGCTTTGCCGCTGGCTCCCGAGTGTTCTTCGGCCCACTGCTCGTGGATCCAGATCTTACGGAGTTCCAGGGCCCCAACCGCCTGAGGGTCATCACGCCACCTGGCAATGTCGGCCCGGTAGATGTCCAGGTTCTGCGACCGGACGGAGAACACACCACATTCCAGGGGGGATACAGGTACGATCCGTTCTACCTGGATCCAGCCTCCGGGACCATGACCGGAGGGACCTTCGTACGGGTCATTGGAGCCGGCACGAGTTGGACCGAACAGGCGATCATCAAGATAGATGGTGTGCCACTCGATGATCAGCGCCACGTGAGCCCGACGCTCATCACGGGCCGTACTCCCCCCGGCGCACCGGGCGCACGGAGCGTTTCTGTAGATGACGGCGGAGACACCGGAACCGTACCTGATGCATTCACCTACTACGACAGCGCCGACCCCATAAACGGAGGCCTGGGAGGAGGCCCCATTACGGGGGAGGTCAACATCACGGTCTTGGACTCCTACAGCGACGAGCCCGTGGCGGACGCATACGTGCTCCTCGGCGCTGGTCCCACCTCGCCCTATCAGGCCATCACGGACGCCTCGGGCCGTGTGTCATTCTCGGATCCCACCCTCGAAGGCCCGCAGATGGTCACGGTGGCAGCGGCGGACTACGAGCGGGTCTCCATCGTAGCCTTTGACGCCAGGGACGTTACGATCTTCCTGACCCCGTTCATCCCTCCGACACCTGGTTCGATCCCGGGACAGGCCTGGTCCGTAGTTCAGGGCTACATCACCTTTGGTGGGGTCGAGCACGGGCAAGGGTGCGACTTCAATCAGATGCTGCCCGAGCCAAGTGCCGAGGAACGTAGGATCATCAAGGTGTACCAGACCGTGGCTGACTACGACTATGTCGCTTCGGAGCCTGGTGACACCGGCATCGTAGTAGAGGGAGCCAACTGCATCTCTGGTTACGCCTACTCGATCTACGCCCGCCCGGGCAGCTTTGCCGTCTACGCCCTCGCAGGAGTGGAGAACATCACCACCAGAGCCTTCACCCCATGGGCGCTTGGGGTGGCTAGAAACGTGCTGGCGGGCCCGAGCCAGGTGGTTGACGCAAATATCGTGCTCGAGTTTCAGCTCGTCCAACAGATGACCTTCGACCTCTCGGCAGCGCCCGAGCTCAGCCCGGAAACGGGCCCTGTAGGCTACAAGCTCCGCGTCTTCATCGACCTCGGAGGCGATGGCTTCATCGTGCGCAGCGACAGCCAGCGTAGCCTGACCGATGTCACCGAGCCAGTGACCATCGAGCGACTACCAGAGCTCTCTCGAGGGCTCGCAGGCGGGCAGTACACTGCCTTTGTGGAGACCCACAACAACGGCCAGTACCCATACTCCAAGGTCTACCGCACCGGCCTCATGACCGGCCCCATTCCGATCCAAGTGGGTTCCTGGCTCGGGATACCACAGGCCGTGGATCCTCCTCCTGGCGGCGTTCCCTCCACGAGCCGGCTCGTATGGAGCGCTGGGGGCGCGGATCCGAGCTTCAACGTCGTCCTGGTCAAGAGCTTCCCAGCGGGTGATGCCTACTGGCGGGTCTACCTCGATGGCCGCGTCAGGCAGTTCGTGCTTCCCGATCTCTACGGCCTCGGCCCGGGCCTGGACGGCCACCCAGCGGGCCAGATGTACTGGCACGTGATCCCTGTGGCGGTGGAAGGGATGGACTTCAACAACTTCTCCTACCGGTATCTCAATGACAAGTACTGGAGCGCCACCGCCGGAAACGGCTTCCTCTTCTCGTTCCCGGACGACCGATGAGAGGACCTCGAACCTGCGACTGATTTTCCGAACAGCCGCCCTGGCCATGGCCGCGAGCGCGGTGTGCGCGCCGCTTGGCGGCTGTCGTCAGGTCCATCACGCCGTCTGCGAACCCGAGCGGATCTACTGTCTCGGCCCCTTGGCGCAGACTTGCCGCCAGGACGGAGAGTCCTATGATGAAGAGGACTGCGCGGCGCTCGGAAAGGTCTGCCACCCTGGCCTCGGTTGCACGAGCTGTCACCCGGGGGCCCTGTCTTGCCAAGGTCAAACAGTGGTGGCCTGCCAAGGCAATGGCGAGACCTTGGTGCCAGTGACCACATGCGACGCCTCAACCAACGAGGTCTGCTTCCTGGGTAACTGCGTCGACGCCTGCCGCCAGGCCTCGGAGAACCGAAGCTACGTGGGCTGCGAGTACTGGGCTGTTGACCTGGACAACGCGGTGATCAGCTCCGTGTTCAACGCGGCGGCCCAACAGTTCGCTGTGGTGGTCTCCAACCCAGGCACACTGCCAGCCACCGTGCGGGTCGAGAGGAACGACGCCCCTCCTGGCTGGCCTCTCGCGGTGGTGGAAGTGGTCCGGATAGATCTCCCTCCGCAGGGCCTCCGGGTGATAAACCTCGCCCCCAGGGAGGTGGACGGATCCGCTCCCGGCACCTACAACACCGGGACCCACACCGCCCTCACCTCGAACGCCTACCGCGTCGTCTCGAACGTCCCGATCATCGCCTACCAGTTCAGCCCCCTGGACAACGTCCAGGTGTTCTCGAACGACGCATCCCTCCTCGTTCCCACCTCTGCGCTGGACGGGGAGTACCTGGTCATGGGTTGGCCTCAAACCATCGCCGTCACCAATGATCCCAACACGAACTTCCACTCCAACCTGCGGGCCTTTCTCACGATCGTGGGCATCGAGACCGGAACCGACGTGTCCGTCGAGCTCTCCACTGCCATCGTGGGGTCCGAGAGCATTCCGGCCAGAGCGGCAGGGGAGACCATCGACATGTCTCTCGGCCCCTTCGACGTGCTGAACTTGGAGACAGGGGACTTCGGCGCGGACTTCACCGGAACCCGTATCAAGGCGGATCGCCCGGTAGCGGTGTTCTCCGGCTCGGAGGCGTCCGACGTCCCCATGTTCGACAGCCTCGCGTTCAGGTACTGCTGCGCGGATCACTTGCAGCACCAGCTCTTCCCGGTGACTTCCGCCGGCTCCCGCTTCGTGGTGGCCCGGATGCCCTCCCGCACCAAGGCGGTCAAGGAAGCGGGAGGAGAGGTATCCATAGTTGAGGAGACAGACTGGGTGCGCATCCTCGCAACCGAGAACAACACCCAGGTCGTGACCTCGCTGCCTCCTCCCGACGACCGCTTTCAGCTCGACGCAAGGGAGCACGTCACCCTGCCCGCCTCGTGCGACTTC
>JAVEWA010000825.1:0-2627 GCA_034004785.1 Polyangia bacterium | reverse complement strand
AACTATTGCCTTGCCTTGCCTTGCCTTGCCTTGCCTTGCCTTGCCTTGCCTTGCCTTGCCTTGCCATTTGACCTACCTCCTTCCACGTCTCTGTTTGTTTCCCAGTCTCTTCCGAGAGGGCAACTAGCTCCGCCATCGGGGACGATGGAGCGCAAGTGATCAAGCACCTTTCGTCTATTGAAGGGCCGTCATGTCCAGTCCTTCGTTAACCAATTTTAGCATACTGGCCAGAGATGGTCAATCCGGACCGAGAAGTGTCATCGTGCATCCGTGTGTCTTCATTGTGTCTTCCCCCAGACTGCTAGTAGAGCAAGACGAAGTGTTGCCTGTCGTGTGCTCGAACAGTTGATCGAGTGTCACCGGCGCTCCTTGAGGCCCAGACGAACGGCGAGGTGATGGAGGTTGCTGCGGTGCATGCCGAGGGAGCGGGCAGCGGCCGACCAGTTGCCTTCGTGGAGGTAAAGGGCCCGCTCGATGAGCGAGCGCTGGAAGGTCCTGGTCGCCGTCTTGAGATCGCCCATGGGGAGGAGCGGTGGCTCCGGGGAGCCCGGTTGCCCCGGCGGCCCCGGTTGCCCCTGTGATCCCGATGGCCCCTGTGATCCCGGCGGCCCTTCCCACGGGACATCCGGCGCTGCGAATGCCCCGGGCGCCCCTTGGAGGGTGAACTCGGGTCCGAGGTCCGGCAGGGTGATGACGACCGGGCTCGCGCGTGGCACCCTCGCCGCCGCCCTGAGGGAGATGCGCGCGAGCGTGTTCTCGAGCTCGCGCACGTTGCCGGGCCATGGGTGGCGCTTGAGCGCGGAGGTGGCCTCCGGGTCGAGCCGGACGGGCCCCAGGCCGAGCCGCCTCCGCGTCACGTCGCAGAAGTAGCCGGCCAAGAGAGGGATGTCGTCGGCGCGCTCGCGGAGCGCAGGCACTCTCAAGGGGTAGACGTTGAGCCGGTGGAAGAGGTCGGCGCGAAACCGCCCGGCCTTCACCTCGCGCACGAGGTCCCGGTTGGTGGCGGCGATGAGGCGCACGTCCGCCTTGATCGTCTTGTCGGAGCCGAGCCGCTGGATCTCTCCTTGCTGGATGGCGCGCAGGAGCTTGGGCTGCACCGACATGGGCAGCTCGCCGATCTCGTCGAGGAAGAGGGTTCCCCGGTCGGCCACCTCGAACTTTCCCGAGCGGTCCGCGGTCGCGCCCGTGAAGGAGCCCCGCAGGTGGCCGAACAGCTCGCTTTCTGCGAGGGTCTCGGGGAGGGCCGCGCAGTTCACGTAGAGCATGGGCTCGTCGCGGCGATCCGAGGCTGCGTGCAGCGCGCGGGCGACGAGCTCCTTGCCAACCCCGGTCTCGCCCATGACGAGGACCGTGAGGTCGGAGCGGGCCACGAGCTCGATGTCCCGACGCAGCCGCTGCATCACGGGCGTGGTCCCGATCATGTCGGCGCCCTGGCGGAGCTGCAGGTCTCGCATGAGATCGCGGGCGATCAGGCCCTGCCGGCGGGCGCTCTCCTCGAGAGCCTCGATGAGGTGCGTGGTCTGCATCTCCGCCGCGGCCAGCGCGCCCACGGCCGAGAGGAAGCTCGGCTCGATCTCCTCGAAGGCGCGCGGGCTGACCGCGTCGGCGGTGAGGGCGCCGATGATCCTGTCGCCCACCCGCAGGGGGCAGCCGAGGCAGGCGTGGACGCGCTGGAACTCCCCTCGGTCCAGGGCGAGCAGACCGTCGAAGGGATCTGGCAGCTCGCTGCCAGGTGGAAAGGTGATCGGCCCCTCGGAGCGGCAGATGATCTCGAGCCGAGGGTGCTCCTCGAGGGCGAAGCGCCTGCCCATGGCGCCCTCGGACAGGCCCTCCGCAGCCACGGGAACGAGGGCGCCCTGCTCGAGCCGAAGGAGCGCCGCCGCGTCGTAGGGGATGACTCGCCCGAGGGCAGCCAGCAGCCTGGCATGACGCTCCTCCGAGGAGAGAGCCGAGGTGAGGTCGCTCGCGATGGCCACGATTGCTTCGAGCTGGTCCATGGTTGCGATATATTCAACAATGTTGCATGGATCGCAACGGATAAAATTGTTGCGAATCAGACAACGCACCCTGTAAGAATTTGATATCACGGGTTATTGGTTTGGGCACGGTGCTTGCTAAATAGCTGGCCAAGAGGCGTCAATCACGCCAGGCGGAGGCAGGTCATGATGAACGCGGATCAGACCCTTGGAGAGCTGGTCGTTGAGAACCCGGCTGCCGCCAGGATCTTTCAGCGACACGGGTTGGACTACTGCTGCGCAGGGAAGCGCACCCTATTGGAGGCCTGCGAGGCGGAGCGAGTGGATGCCGAGGTAGTGCTCGGCGAGCTGGAGGCTGCGAGGGCAGAGCCGAGGGACCTGGTGCGATGGTCCGAGCGCCCGCTCGAGGAGCTCGTCGGGCACATCCTGGATCGATACCACGGCCCCCTCGGCCCGGAAATCGAGCGGCTCGTCGCCCTGGCCAGGCAGGTGGAGCGCGTTCACGCGGGCAAGCCCGAGCTCCCCGAGGGCCTCGCCGACCTGCTGGAGGAGGTCCTCGACGCCGTCAGGAGCCACCTCGACAAGGAGGAGAAGATCCTCTTCCCGCTCATCCTTGGGGGCCGAGGGCAGCTGGCCCACATGCCGGTCCAG
>JAVEWA010000164.1:0-11908 GCA_034004785.1 Polyangia bacterium | reverse complement strand
CAGCTCCACCGAGAGGGTCACGGGCGCAGCCGCGATGGGCGCCAGGGGCCGATCCCTTGGCAGGGCTCCCGATCTCCACCGGGCATACTCCCACACCGCCCGGCGGGCGCGGTATCTTGGATCGTAGCCGACGAGGCCCGTGTAGATCACGATGCGATCGCCCGGGTCCACGTCCTCGAACTCTATGACCCGCGCCGCGCCGTCGATCGGGTGGGCCGAGATGCAGCGCCTGGAGGCGTAGCCAACCTCCGCCAACATTGCCCGCACCGACTTCCAGGCCGGGCCGCAGCGGAAGCGTGCCTTGCGCTCGTCCCACTCGCAGGGGGGGCCCGGACGCCCGCCCCGCTCCTCCCATACCTTGGCGCGGGGCAGTGACACGTAGAAATCCGTGGCCACCTGCACGGGAGTCTGGAGGTAGCGCGTGGCGGTGACTCGCCCAAAGGCGCTCCGCCAGGCCACTCTGGAGCCAAGCGTGTCCTCGTGACGGGCGCCTCTCGCGGAGAGCTCGAAGATCGTCTTGTAGGTTGCTCCGTCGGGCCGCGTGACGTCGTCCATGGTCATGAGATCCCCGAGCACCAGGCGGCCCAGCGGGTCGGCCCAACCCGGGGCCGTGACGATGAGATCCCCCGGGCGATGCTGGAGGCGCACGGCCCGCGCTGCCGCCTCCCAGTCTTTCTGGGACGGAACTCGGCCGCGCCAGGAGTAGTCCAGCGAGATCTCGAGCAAGGCCAGGCCGGCGAGGAGGCAGACAGCGACAATGGCCCAACGGCGCCCGGGAGCGGCGGTATCTCCTTGGGGCATCGAGTCTCCCCCTCGGGGCGGGCCTTGCGGGATCGCGGCGCCGGATGTCAGCGCTGGCTCGGTGCTCATGGCGACAAGGCCCCTACAAGCTCCTGCGGGCGATGAGGTCCGCGAGCATGCCAAGTGCGCCCAGTTGAACCCCCGTCACCATCAGGAGCAGCGAGGTCGTGTCCAGTGGGCGGTCCAGATATGCCCATGAGAGGCCGAAGACGGCCCCTCCCGCCAAGAGGAACAGGAATGCGAGCGGAAGGAAGATCTTGAGCGGGTTGAAGTGCATCACCGTTCGCAGGATCAGGGCGAAGAACCCGATGGTGTCCCTGATGGGCCTGATGTGGGACCGCCCGGTGCGCTTGTGGTACTCGATGGGCACGTAGGAGACGGCCAGGCCCGAGACCAGCATCGCGAGGGTGATGGTCGTCGTGAAGGAGAAGCCGTTCGGTAGGATGCCCAGGAAGCGGTTCACCGCCTCCTTTCGCATGAGGCGGAGGCCCGAGTTCAGATCCGGGATCGGATAACCCGACAGGTAGCTCGCCAGACCGCGGAGGATTGCCTTGGCTGGCCGCCTGATGAGCGGGATCTGCACGTCCCCCTTGGTGCGAGCTCCCACGACCATGTCCTGGTCTTTCGAGTGGGCCAGAATCTCCGGAAGGACCTCGGGGGGATAGGTGCAGTCGGCGTCGAGGATGAGCACCTGTTCGTGTGCGGCTCTGCGGATCCCCGTCTTCAGGGCGGCGCCGTAGCCGCGGTTCTGGCCGTGGCGGATCACCCGGGCGCCGGCCGCCTCGGCCCGCGCAGCGGTGTCGTCCGAAGAACCGTCATCCACCACCAGGAGCTCCCAGGGCCCGGCGAGATCTCTTGCGACGGCCTTCACCCTCTGCACAACCTCCGCGATTCCAGCGGCCTCGTTGTAGGCGGGGATCAGGATGGAGAGGGGAGTGGCGGCTGTCTCGTCCGTCGCCATGGGCTCCTCGATGGCTGCGTCGTGCATGGGGCGTCATGATAGTCGGGCAAGGACCCGAGGGAAAGGACCTCGTTTGAATCCTGCGGCAATGTGGCTATACTCCCCCGCGGAAGCGTTAGGGGACCGGTGTTCCCCGCGGCCTTCAAAGCCGTATGAGACAGGCTTCACGGCCGGGTCTGGCGGGTTCGACTCCCGTACGCTTCCGTCTCACTGCTTCTCCTTCTTGCCGAAGATCTGGTTCTTGACCATGTCCTCGGTCTTCCAGGGCGCGGGCCCTCCGCCCAGGTGGCGCGCGAACCACTCCAGGTGGGCGTTGTAGTACACGGGCATGGAGGACACCGGATCAGGCCAGTGGCCGTCGTTCTCGAACACGATCAGGCGGGCTGGCACTCCCTGGCGCCGCAGGTCAGTGAAGAGGGCTATCGACTGGGTATATGGGATTCGGAAGTCGAGCTGCCCGGTGAGGATGAGGGTTGGGGTTCGGATGTTCCGAGCGTGTCCCGATGGGCTCCACTTCCCCCAGAGCTCCGTGCTGAAGCTGTCTCCTCCGAGGTCCCATTCGGGGAACCACTGCTCCTCGGTGGTGGCGAAGAACATGCGCAGGTCATAGACCCCCATCATGGATGCCGCGGCCTTGAAGCGCCGGGTCTGACCGATGACCCAGTTCACCAGGTAGCCGCCATAGGACCAGCCCATGATTCCGATGCGGCTGCCGTCCACGTAAGGCAGCCCTGCCAGGGCCTCGGTGACGGCCATGGTGTCACGGTAGACCTTGCCTCCCCAGTCCTTCGAGATGGCCTCGGTGAAGGCCTGGCCGTATCCGATCGAGCCCGTCGTGTTGGGGAAGGCCACCAGGTAGCCCTTGGCGGGATAGACCTGCCAGTCGCCACGGAAGCTGTCGGACCACTGGTACTGCGGCCCTCCGTGCACGTTCAGGATGAGGGGATAGCGCTTGCCCGCCTCGAAGCCGTGGGGCTTCACGAGAAAGACGTGGATCTTCTGGCCGCCGTCGCCCGGGAGCCACAGCTCCTCCACGGGTCTGAAGTCCACTTCTTCGGTCAGCGAGCGGTTCTCCTCGGTGAGGGCCCTGGGGGTGGCGCCCTCCGTGCTGATCACGAAGAGCTCGGTAGGGCGAGAAACGGTGCAATGGGTGAAGGCGATGAGGTTGCCCTGGGGCGCGAGAGCCCACTCCCTCACGGTCGGGGGCGCGGGCAGCCGGGAGATCTCTCCAGAGGCCAGGTCGAGACGGAACAGGGGCCAGCGTCCTCGCACCGGCGCGTTGAAGAGGATCCCCTTGCCCCCAGGGAGCCAGGCGTACTCGTCCACCCAGTGGTCGAAGCCCTCGGTCAGCACGCGGTTCTTCCCGGTCGAGCGTTCCAGGATGGCCAGCCTGAACCTGTCGGACTCGTAGCCCGGCTTGGTCTGGAATCGATAGGAGAGATATCGGCCATCGGGAGAGTAGCCGCAGGATCCGTCCCAAGCCTTGTTCGCGGCTGTGACATTGATGGGTGTCGGGGGCGCCCAGGAAGAGCCTCGGGCCGGGGGCACTCTCGGCGCTCCCTGCCTCCCAGCCTCGGCAACGCCCCCGCCCGTTCGAGGCAGCTTGACCACGAACACGTCGCTGTTGGTGGATGAGGCGAGGCGGCCACGCGGCTCCCTGTTGGACACGAAGCAGAGCTCGTCGCCTTCGGGCGCGAAGGCGTACTCACCCGGGGAGCCCAGGCTGAAGGGGGGGCTGTCCCAGTCGCCGGGGGTGAGGTCCGTAGTGGCCAAGGTCTCGGTGTCTAGGAGCAGGATGTGAGCCCTGCGGCCGTCATCGTAACGGGTCCAGTGCCTGAACAGGAGCTCGTCCGCCAGGTGGGCCTGAACTGGCCCCTTGCGTCTTGCCTCCATCCGGGCCTTGTTCTTGGAGTCGTCGGTGGGGTGCTCCGGGAAGACGCGGCTCTTGAAGGCCACGCGCCGTCCATCTGGAGAAACCACTGGCCCACTAACGCCCGTGGAGAGCCGGGTCAGCTGCTCGGGGTCTCCGCCATCGAGGGACAGGCGGAACAGCTGCGCGCCCTTCTTCCGGCCGGACACGAAGTAGATCCACTTCCCGTCGGGAGAGAAGCGAGGGCTGTGGTCGCCCTCTTCGGAGCGGGTGAGCTGCCTGAGGCCCTTTCCATCCACCCCGAGGATCCACAGGTTCGACTGACTCTTTCCCTTCTCGAGATCCGACGTGCTCCGGACGAACACTACCCTGCGGCCGTCCGGAGACACCTGGGGCGAGCCCACTCCTTTAAGCCGGTAGAGATCGCGGATCTCCACCGGGCGCCTCCTGGCGGCTGAGGGGTCGTCCGGTCGCGGATCGATGAAAGGCCACGCGCCCCTCGGGGGCTTGGCCTCTTGTGCGAGGGACGCGCCCATGCCTGCCGAAGGGGCCTCCAAGGAGGCCTTGGTGATCGGCTGCTGCTCCTTTGGCCCATGGGCTCTTTCGGCGCTGGGGCCGGGCTCCTCGACTCCCCTTCTCCGGGAGCGCTGCCCCCTGTTCCATTCGCAGGCGGCGCTCGGCCATGCGAGCGCGGCCAGGGCCGCCCACGCGAGGACCCAGGAACCAGGTTTGCGATGAGGCTCGGTGAAGGGCTTCGACTCGGTCACTAGACACCTCGATGGCACGGATGGAACCAGGCGTGGTCAGGGAGTGTATCTGGAAGCTCCCTTGGGATCCACCCGGCCTCCATGGGCGTGGTGAATCCAGACGGCTCGCTCGGAGGGTCCAAGCAGCGGGCGAGGAACTTGTGATAATATCGGCGCCCTGGAGCGACGGAGACTCGAGGCTATCCGATCATGAGCCCTGATGACACCCAGAGCCCGAGGAGCCGAGGTCCAGGTGAGGTTCCTGGGAGCCAGGGTGGCGTGGAACCCACCGGGAGCGGCGCATCCGACGCCGCATCAGCAAGTCCGGGTTTCGCGGGGGCAGGTCTTCAGGCCACGCAGTGGGATCCTCGGGCGGACGCCACCATGGCGGCCTCGCCCTCGAGTCGATTGGGAGGGGCAGGGACCAGGGACGAGCCCTGCGGGATGAAGGGCTTACCCTCTTCTGATCCCCTGGTCGGCCGGACCCTGCACCACTTCAGGGTGATCTGTCCAATCGGCGCGGGCGGCATGGGGCGGGTCTATCGGGCCCACGACCTCTCACTGGATCGTCCGGTGGCGCTGAAGATCATCGCCGAGGAGGTGAGCCTCGATCCAGCCAAGCGGGATCGATTCGTGCGGGAGGCTCGCGCCCAGGCCAAGCTCACCCACCCGAACGTGGTCTCGATCTTCTACGTGGGAGAGCAGGAGGGGCTGCTCTTCTTCGCCATGGAGCTCGTGGAGGGCGAGGCCCTGGACGTCCCGCTCCGTCAGGGCGGGCGTCTCCCCTGGCCCGAGGCCCTGGCCGCGGTCATCTCCGCGGGCGAGGCCCTGCACGCGGCCCATCACCGGGGAGTGGTCCATCGGGACGTGAAGCCCTCGAACCTCCTGAGGGACGCTGACGGAACGGTGAAGATCGCCGACTTTGGCCTGGCTAAGATATGGGCTCCTGGCCAGGTGGCCGGGGCGGGCCCGGACCCCGGGGACGCCCTCGGGGACACTGCCATGGACCTCTCTCCCCTGGTGCCTGGCACGCCCCAGCCAGGTGCATCCAAGGCTTTGCCTGCCGTCACTCGGCCGGACTCGCCCTCTCAAACCGGCCCCAATCAAGGCTCGGTGGGCTCCAGGCCCTTTGGGAGCAGGACCCCGGGCAGCGGGGATGAGCAGCTCACGCAGGCGGGCGCGGTGCTGGGGAGCCCCCTGTACCTCTCCCCGGAGCAGGCCGATGGCCAGGCGGCGGATCACCGGTCGGACATGTACTCCCTGGGCGCGACCCTCTTCCACCTGGTGGCCGGACGGCCGGTCTTCGAGGCAAAGAGCGCCACGGGCGTCCTTGGCATGCACCTGTCCGCGCCCGTCCCGTCCCTTCGGAAGGTTGCTCCCGAGGCAGGGGTGCCAAAGAGGCTCGAGAAGGTGGTGCGGCGCCTGCTAGCCAAGCGGCCCGAGGACAGGTATTCGACCTGGGAGGAGGCCCTCGCCGCCCTGCGGGAGGCCCAGCCTCAGAACGTGGCCAGGGCAGGCTTCTGGGTCCGGGGCTTCGCGTTCTGGGTGGACTTCGGGCTCATGTCGATTCCCGTGGTGTTCCTGCGCTGGGTTGGCGTGGTCATGGCGGCGGCCTACCTGGTGCTCTCCTTGTGGCTCTTCGGCTGCACCTTCGGCAAGTGGCTCTTCAGGCTGCGGGTGCGAACCGATGAAGGCGAGCGCCTGGGTCTCGGCCGAGCCCTGCTCCGGCTGGTCTGCCAGTGCTGGGTCGCCGGAGTGCTCATTCCGCTCCGGTTCGTCTCTACGTCGGTTTTCGGCACGAGCCACCTGGACTTCGATGACCCGGTGGTGGCCGGCAACCAGGCAATGGCGGTCATTGTGGTGGTATGCGCGTCCGTCGCGTTTGCCTTCTACATCTTCGGCTACCTCTGGGCGGGGATCCGCCGGCACAAGGCGGCCTGGCACGACCTGTGGAGCCGCACAAGGGTGGTGTACGACCTGCCCGAAGCAGGGGCTGCGCCCAGGTCGCAGAGGAGGGGCGGGACGCACGGTCGGCCCGGGCGTCGCGGGTAATCATGCCCCGGACCCACGAGGCCGCCGGCCATGGCGCAGGAATAGGACCAGCGTGCAGCCGGCGACCAGGACGAGCAGCAAGGCGCCTTGGCCAGGGCGGCCCAGGAGCAGGCTGCCCAGGCCGAAGCCGAGGCCGAAGATCGCGCCGAGCCCCGAGGCGAAGTCCAGGATCAGGAAGCGGGTGAGCACCCTGTCTTTGGGGAGTGTGGAATCGCCGACAACGGGGCGCCAGCAGCCACCGGGACGCACGAGCGCATAGAAGGCGCCGAGGTGCTCGCGGGAGACCGGGCGGGTGAGCAGGGTCACGGGAAGCCAGCAGGCGATGGTCGCGGGCACGAGGATGAGGGCCTTGACGTGCACGGGGAGGTCCCAAAAGGGCAGGATGAGCGCCAGCACGAGGGAGGATCCCAGGGCAACCAGCTCGCTCCAGGCGTTCACCCGCCACCAGAACCAGCGCAGGATGAGCACTGGGCCGAGCCCGGCCCCGAGGGACCAGACGAACTCCCAGGCTCCCGAGATGGAGGTCACGAAGAAGGACGCGAGGGCGGCGAGGACCATCAGGAGCGCCGTGGCCAGCCGGGCCGCTACCAGGGCGTGTTTCTCGGAGGCCTCGGGGCGCAGGCGGCGGACGTAGAGGTCGCGCACCAGGTAGGAGGCCCCCCAGTTCAGGTGGGTGTCTATGGTGGACATGAAGGCCGCCATGAAGGCCGCCACCAGGAGGCCTCGCAGCCCCGCTGGCAAGAGCTCCGCCATGAGGCGGGGGTAGGCGGAACCCTCACCTGCTCCCTCGGGGAGGGATGGGACGAGGATCAGGGTTGCGAGCGCCACCAGGATCCAGGGCCAGGCCCTCACCGAGTAGTGCAGCAGGCTGAACCAGAAGGCCGCCCAGAGGGCGTGGCGCTCGTCCTTGGCCGCGGCGGACCGCTGCATGAGGGCGCCGCCGCCGTCGGCGTTGTGGTTGGCCCACCACATCACCGTCACGAGCACGAGGAACTGCGTGAGTGGATCGTACAGGGGGTGGGGCTCGGGCAGGTGGTATCCCGCCTCCTTGGCGAAGCTCGGCACGAAGGACAGGATGTTGCCCGAAGGGTCTTTCGCCGTCACCTCCGCCACGAGCTGGTCGAGACCTCCCGTGTGGCCCACCGCGACGAAGGCGAAGACGATGGTGCCGCCCAGGGCGAGGGCGAACTGCGCGAGATCCGTGACCACCACGCCCCAGAGCCCGGAGAGGCCGGCGTAGAGGAGGGCTATCGCCGCGAGGACCGCCACGGCGAACCGGCCGTCCACCCCCATCATCTCTTCGAGGATCGTGGCCATGGCCGCCATGACCCACGCCATGACCAGGACGTTGTAGGGCACCGCGAAGAGGAACGCCTTCAGGGTGCGGAGGGCCGCGGCGGGGCGCCCCTCGTAGCGCTTCTCGCAGAGCTCGGCGTCGGTGAGCACTCCTGCGCGGCGCCAGAGCCGGGCGAAGAGAAACACGCCCAGCACGTGGAAGAGCGCCATTGACCACCAGAACCAGTTTCTCCAGATGCCCCCGTCACGCACGTACTCGGTTATGGCGAGGGGAGTGTCGGCGGCGAAGGTGGTGGCCACCATGGACGTGCCGGCGAGCCACCAGGGGAGGCTCCTGCCAGCGAGAAAGAACTCCTCGGTGGAGCGGCTGGCGCGGCGCCTCAGTAGCAGGCCCACGCCCAAGGCGAACCCCAGGTAGGCGCCGATGATGAGCCAATCTGGCCATGTCAGGTGCATCTCGGGCTCGCTCGCCGGGCCCGGTCCACCTTGTGCTGGCCAGGACCCGTCCATGCAGCTTATACTAAAAGCTCTTACCCAAGGGCTAGCCCGAGTTGGCGTACCGAGGTGATTCCATGAAGACTACCGCGTGGTACATGGCAGTATTTCTCCAAGTCGCCTTCTACGGATCGGGCTGCGTCTTCGACACCTCTGGCCTTGGCCTCCCGCCAGGGAACCAGAACAATGGGAACAACCAGAACTGGAACCAGAACCAGAACCAGAACAACAACAACGCTCAAGACGTCTGCGGAGATGGCCGCATCACGGGCGCCGAGAGCTGCGACGACGGAAACCTCGCGACAGAGGACGGCTGCGACGCCAGCTGCGGCGTGGAGCCGGGCTGGGTCTGCTCTGGCGAGCCGAGCGTCTGCGTCCAGACCTGCGGGAACGGGACCATCGAGGGAGCGGAGGGCTGCGATGACGGCAACCTGATAGCGGGGGATGGCTGCACCGCGAGCTGTGGCGTGGAGCCCGGGTGGAGCTGCTCTGGCGAGCCGAGCGTGTGCACTGCGATCTGCGGTGATGGGCTCATCGTGGGGGGCGAAGGCTGCGACGACGGCGACGTGACGGGCGGAGACGGCTGCGACGCGAGCTGCGTCGAGGAGGCTGGCTGGGACTGCATCGGGGAGCCGAGCGTCTGCACTGCGATCTGCGGCGACGGGCTCATCGTCGGGGCGGAGGGCTGCGATGACGGCGACGTGACGGGCGGGGACGGCTGCGATGCGAGCTGCGTCGAGGAGGCCGGCTGGGACTGCATCGGGGAGCCGAGCGTCTGCGACACTACCTGCGGGGACGGCGTGCCCGCTGGCGCCGAGGCCTGCGACGACGGCAACCTGGATGGCGGCGACGGCTGCAGCACCCTGTGCCAGGTGGAGCACGGCTACGAATGCTCTGGAGTGCCCAGCACCTGCGAGTCCGCCTGCGGCGATGGTCTCATCGCGCTGGGCAGCGATGCAGAGGAATGCGACGACGGGAACACTGCCCCCGGCGACGGCTGCTCGCCTGGGTGCCAGATCGAGCCCGGCTGGAGCTGCTCCGGGGAGGCGAGCGTCTGCGTTCCAATCTGCGGCGACGGGATAGTGACCAGCGCTGAGGCCTGTGACGATAGCAACACGGTCGGCGGCGACGGCTGCGCCTCCGACTGCCTGTCCGTCGAGGAGGGCTGGAACTGCCAGAACGCGCCCTCCCAGTGCCAGCCCATCTGCGGGGACGGGATGCTCCGCGGCCTCGAGACCTGCGACGACCAGAACAACATGGGCGGCGACGGCTGCTCGAGCGACTGTCAGATCGAGCCCTACTTCGCCTGTGACGGCGAGCCCAGCGTGTGTGCCTGCGTGGTGTTCGTCCGCAACATGAGCCTGGGCGTCGAGACTGGAGAGTCCTGGTCGCAGGCCTTCACCAGCGTCCAGCCCGCGATCGAGGTGGTGACAACCCTCGGCCCCGCCTGCGAGGTGTGGGTGGCGCAGGGCGACTACCCCATCTGGCAGGGGGCCGCCACGAACACCCTGAACCTGGCTAGCGGCGTGCGAATCTACGGAGGCTTCGTAGGCACCGAGACCCTGAGGAGCCAGCGTAACCCGGCGACGAACGTGACCACCTTGAACGGCGCGGATCCGAACAACGCCTCCAACCGCGTGTACCACGTTGTCACCGCCAACACCGTGACCGACGCCCGGCTGGACGGCTTCACAATCCGCGGAGGTTTTTCGCGGGCAGCCTCTCCCAACAACGCGGGGGGAGGCCTCATCGTCTGGTCTTCCACCATGGTTCTGGCAGGCTGCCTGGTCACTGGCAACGATGCGACCTACGGCGGGGGGCTCGTCACGAACAGCAGCGGGCTCATCGTGCAGGGCAGCAGGTTCGTTCAAAACAGCGCCCAAGAGGGAGGCGGGCTCTACGTGACAGGGGCCAACCCCACGATCATCCGCACCACCTTCGAGTCGAACACGGCGAGTGAATACGGAGCAGGGCTGACCGCAGCCGCAGGCAGCGCCCCGCTCGTGCAGCGATGCCTGTTCTTGCAGAACGCTGTTAGCGGTTACGGCGGCGCCATGTACGCCGAGGGCTCGAGCCCGGTGGTGCAGAGCTCGGTGTTCCGGGGCAACTCCGCCTCCGAGCGGGGCGGAGCGGCGCAGTGCTCGGACAGCGCCTCGCCCACCTTCACCAACGTGACCTTCCACGGCAACAGCTCCGGATCCTGGGGGAGCGTGATTCGGGCCTACAACGGCTCCGCGCCCGTCATCCGAAACTCCATCGTCTGGAGCAACTCGAACCCCTTCTCCACCTCGAGCTCCAGCATCACGATCACCTACAGCGACGTGCAGGGCGGCTACAGTGGCACGGGCAACATCGATCAGGATCCAGTCTTCGTGGACGCTTCGAATGGCAACTTGCGTCTCGGGTCCACCTCTCCCTGCATTGACAGGGCAAACGGAGACGTGGCGCCCGAGTACGATTACGACGGCAACCCCCGCGTGGACATCCTCTTGGTGCCGAACCAGGGGGTCGGGAACCCGCCCTACGTGGACATGGGCGCATTCGAAAGGCAGCCCTAGCGCCGCTGCTTTTTCACTCCGGCACGGAGTCCGAAGCGGAATCGAGCTCGTCTTGGGGGCAGGGCGGCCAAGGGATTACCGAGCCCCTGGAGCGTGGAAAACCGATGGCTCGCCAGGATCCCAGCGGTGAGAATCGGGGCTCTTTTCGCGTGGTCGAAGCTCGGAAGGCAGGGCAGGGCTACTGCTTGGTGGCGGTGAACTCGCCGCTATAGCTGCCCCCGGCGAGGGATCCGTACCAGCGGCCGTTGTCCATGAAGCTGGAGGTCACGATGTCGGCCTGGCCGCGCATGGACATGAGGTTGAGCTGCACGGTCAGGTTGTCGAGAGCGTTCAGGATGGTGTCGATGGCGTTCTGCTTTTGGCTGTCGCACAGGTTGTAGACGCCGTCATAGACCTCGATGCCGAAGGTGTTGTAGACGAGATCGTCTATGGCGTAGGCGATCGCGTCGCAGTCAATCAGGTCCTCCAGGGCGTCCTCCAGGGAGTAGTAGCAGCCCCAGCCCGGCACCGAGCAGGTGATGGCGGTCAGCGCGGCCTCGATGGCCCAGCGAATCAGGCCTCCGACCACGTTTGGCACGTCGAACCGGTCGATGAAGAACTTGCCGCAGATCTCGCGGGAGCTGAAGGTCTGGATCGGCACGTAGCCGATCTCGGGGATGTTGGCCGGGTCCTCCGAGAGGATGTTGCCCTGGTACTCGAACTCCACGATGTCCCAGGTCTGGGTGCCCAGGTACTCGTAGTTCCCGAGGGGGGTCAGGGTAACGGTCGAGTACACGCGCATGTCGTCTATGATGTCGCTGATGTTGCCCACCGCGATGATGAACTGCTGGGCCCAAGGCGGGACATAGGCGTCGATGATGCTCTGGACGATGCCCTCGATGAAATCCTCCACGATGGAGGGCACGTTCGGGATGTCCAGGTTCCCTTGGATGACGTCACGGAGCCACTCGAAGGCGGTGAAGATCCCGGAGACGAAGCCCGACAGGGCCTCTCGCAGGTGCAAGGTGGAGTCGAAGCTCCAGTTGCCCCCGAGCCGCGTCGGCGGCTGCGGGTTCGTGCAGTCGGACTCGGGCACGCAGATGCCGCCCACGCAGACGAAGCCCGACTGGCAGTTGCCGGTCTCGAGGCA
>JAVEWA010000824.1:0-2630 GCA_034004785.1 Polyangia bacterium | reverse complement strand
GCCGCCTGGACGCCCCCAGGCTCCGAGCAGGGCAATAAGGATGGCGATGGCCCGCTCCCGCTGGTGGTCGTTTCCGTACCAGGTGACATGGCGCCCTGGGTGCACGATGACCGCGGGCTTGACCGCCGCCATGCGCCTGGCCAGCTCGGCGATCTGCGACTCGGGCAGCTCGGTTATGCGGGCGGCCCAGGCCGGCGTGTTCTCCCGCACATGGGCCCTCAGCTCCTCCACGCCGGTGGTGAAGCGCTCCACGTAGTCCCGGTCGTAGAGGTTCTCCTCGAGGAGCACGTGGATCCAGGCGAGGAGAAGGGCCGTGTCAGTGCCCGGCTTGATGGGGAGGTAGTGCTGGGCCTTCGAAGCCGCCACGGAGAAGCGAGGATCCACCACCACCAGCTCGGCCCCCCGTGCCATCGCGTCGGCGAAGTCGTGGACCTGCGAGGTGTGCACGTTCTCCCCGAGGTGGCAGCCGATCAGCACGATGAAGCGCGTCTCGGCGAAGTCGAGGCGCTCCGGCGAGCCCACGTCCATGCCGAAGGTGTGCTTGAAGGCCGTGATGCGTGGCCCCCGGCACTGGCCATAGGAGGCGATGCTGAAGGTGGGCGTGCTGAAGTGGCGGAAGAGCGACTGCATGAAGAAGGAGGACATGCCGTGGGGCGCAAGCGCCATGGCCGACGCGCCATCCTGCTTCCGCATGTGGAGCATCCTGGTGGCGACGAGGTCCAGGGCCTCGTCCCAGGAGGCCCGGCGGAACTGGCCCGCGCCCCGCTCGCCGTTGCGAATCAGGGGATGGGTGAGCCGGTCAGGATCCCGGTGCAGGAGCCAGCCGGCGTTGCCGCGGGCGCAGAGGTGCCCCTTGGAGAGCGGGTGGGCTGGGTTGCCCCTCACGCCTATCAGGCGGCCGTTCTCCACCTGGCCGAGGATGCCGCAGCGCCAGAAGCACATCTCGCAGATGGAGGGTATCTCGAGGATCCGCCTCCCGGCGCGCCGCCCGGGCCTGGGCGCGGCCACGGCCTCGGCGGAGCCCGACCCCGCCACGGCGACGCCAGCCGCCGCTGCGCTCGCTGCGGCGCCCTCGACGGAGCGGCGGAAGAAGGCCCTGCGGCTGTACCTTTGTGCGCTCATGGATCACTCCGCGATGGGGCTGGATTCGATACCGAGGGGCGAGCTCTCCCGGTCCCCCGTGGGGTCCAGATCTCGCTGCTGCCGGTCCAGGCTCTCGAGCAGGGCCTCCCGCATGAGGCTCATGGCCTCCAGGATCCGCGGCTGCGCCAGGCGATATAGGGTGAAGCCACCCTCGCGGCGCATGGCGACGATCCTCCGGGAGCGAAGCAGGGTCAGGTGCTGGGACACGTTGGCCGGGCTGAACCCGGTGAGCTCCACCAGGGCGCTCACCGACCGCTCTCCCTCTCCCAGGATTCGAAGCAGGAGCGCCCGGCGGGGGTTCGAGATGGCGTGGCAATAGTCTGCCTGGAGCTTGTCCAGCTCCGAGATGCGCATATTCGACATTGCGAAAACACGGATATCATTTGCCCGCAATCAGTCAAGAAGTATTTGGGTCTTCTTATCTGGATTGAGTTTCCCGTCTTTCGGTCGTCATTCGAAAACGACTTTGCCTATGGGGTGTTAGCAGCCATAATCTCGTAACGACTTTATGGATTCACAGGAGCTGGCGGGCCCGAGCTCAGGGCTCCCTTGGCCCGGCGCAGCGGGGGGCCTCGCCAGAGCGGAGCCTCTCCAGCCCGCCGCGGTAGTCCTTGTAGAGCGGGTCGTCGTAGCGGCCGTGACAGGGCAGACAAAGGGATACGTCCAGGATACGGCGCAGCTCGCCGGGCCCGAAGGGACGGGCTCCAGTACGCGTCGCCTCGGCGAGCCCTGGGCCCTGGGGCCCTGTCCAGCCATCCCAGGGGACGCCGTCCGGCCAGGCGGGGATGGGGGCGGTGCTCGAGGCCTCGGGAGGGGGCGCCGGCTCGAAGTGCCAGGAGCCGTCGAGCCTCCAGAGGCGGCCCCGGCCGAGGCCGAGGGCCAGGGGATCGGCGTGGCAGCTCGCGCAGGGACGGGCCTCACGGGTGGTGGTGTGCGGATCCGCTGGCGCAAAGAGGCGCCGGCTGATTCTGACGTCCCCGAAGGCGGCCACGAGCGGCATGCCCGGGATGAAGGGCCCAATTCGCCCCCTCGGGTCGATGCCCAGGGTAGGTCGGTCGATCCTCATGTCTCCGCCGGTCTCCACCCAGCGTCCCGCGGTGCGGGCGCCCACCACGTTGTCCCACTGCTCGCCGGCCGGCTCCAGGCGGGTGTGGCATGCCGCGCACTGGTGCGTCCAGGCGGTGTGGCAGGCCTGGCAGCCGAGGCGCTCGTGGCCAGGGAGGCGGTGGGCTGCGTCCGCGGGGGTGGGCCTGAGCGAGAGCTCGCGCCCGTCCACGCGCCGCCCGAGGACCCAGGTGCCCGAGGGCTTCATGAAAAGGGCGCCGAGAGGAGTTCCCCGACTGGTCCGCGCCACCGGGTCGCCGGGCTTCCTGCCGCGCCCTCCGCGCAGGAGCCGCTCGATTCGCAGGGCCTCGATGTCCCTTGCCGAGAGGCGCGACGGGCGGGCCGGGCCCCCATGTGCCCACTGGCGCGCCCCCTGTCCCCCC
>JAVEWA010000823.1:0-2630 GCA_034004785.1 Polyangia bacterium | reverse complement strand
GCAACGTCTGGCGCAGAAGGCATCCAACCAACCATTCACTTGGAGATATTTTCCGCCTCCCTTCAGTGGATGTCAATATGCGGACCTGACTGGCTTTCTCGGCCCCTGGCCATCTGTCGGGTGACCTTGACCCACGGAGCGGGATCGCAGATGCTGCCCCCCATGCTCGACGAGGACGAGACCCTGAACATTCCAACCCGGGTCCAGACGCAGGCCGCGCCGAGAGCGCAGTACGATCCAACCTACTTCGCGCGCCACGACGCTCGCAATCGCAGCCGCATCGAGGCGATCATGTCGAACCTCCCCCCTGGGGAGCGCCTGCTCGACGTCGGCTGCAACCGCGGCTACTTCTCGCGCGCGGCCCTCGACCTTGGGCTCGCCAGGCGCGTCGATGGCGTCGAGCCCAGCAGAGCCGAGGTCCAGCCGGAGCTGCTGGGCGACCCCCGCTTCACCCTCCACGAGGGCGACATCTTCGATCTGGACCTCTCGGGGCCCTACCACGCCGTGATCTACTGCGCGGTTCACCACCACGTGTTCGGACACCGCGGCCGAGCCGCGGCGTTCGACCTCTGGCAGCGGCTCGTCTCCCTGTGCGACAGGCACTTATTTTTCGAATCCGGACAGCTCCTCGAGGGCTCCCGCTGGTACTGGCAGCGAGCGCTGCGGCGCCACTTCCCGAGCGACGAGCAGCACTTCGCAGAGCTGCTTCAGGCCGTCGGTCCGCGTCTGGAGGCAGTCAAGGTGATTGGCAAGCACTCCATCCACGGGACTCGCCGCTGGCTGCTGCGGATCGATCTGCGGCCCATCGACACCGCTCCCCCGCGCAGGCATCGCGAGACTCTCGCCGGCGGTCTCACGGTCCTGGAGGAGCTGAGACGCAGCGTGGGTTCCAGGCGGCAGAGGCTCGTGCCCATCTCGCGGCCGCCCGGTGGACAGGTTGTGGAAGGCGACCCAGGCACGCCCCTGCATGACGGCGTGACCCTCAAGCTCTGCCAGGATCCGGCGACCGGCGAGAGGCTATGGTGCAAACGCCGCCCGAGCGATCCCTTTCGCGACGAGCGCGAGCACATGATCGGGAGTCAGCTCGCCGAGCCCGTCTTCCTGCGCTCGAGGGCGCTGGATCCAGAGCTGGGCCTCGTCTTTCCCTACATAGAGGGCGAGAAGCTCACCGACCTGCGCCTCCATGACATCGAGAACAAGGAGCAGCTCCTCGAGCAGCTGATCGACCTCTACGAGAAGGCCGAGCGGCTCGTGATCGCGACGGGCGAGCTGGACATAGACCCGCGCGAGCGCCACTGCCGTCGCGCCCTGATCGATCTCATCGACCTGCACGCGAGCAACATCCTGGTCGCCCGGGATGGGAACGGGCTCCGCCTGCTCGGGGTGATCGACCTCGAGTACTACCGGAACCACAACCACGCCAGGAACGCGATGCACCTGGCAAAGACGCTCATTCGCGCGCACGCGACCAGCCCGAGGGCGCTGCGCTGGATCGCCAGGGCCTACCGCATGGACCTCGAGGACCGGCTGAAGTGGGACATGGCCTGCCTCGAAGACCGCCTCTACGAGGGACGTGGATCCCGTCCTCGCGAGCTCGTGATGAAGGCGCGCGAGGCGCGCGACCGCATGATGAAGTGGCGTCCGGGCTACTGGCAGTAGCCCGTGTGCAAAGGTGCAGGAACAGACCGGGGTGCTGCTGGCCCAGCGTGCCCCCTTTCCCCCTTCACCCACGCGAGTTACTCTGCGCCTGCGCGGCAGGCGCCGCGAGGAGGTCAGCGTGAGCGACGCCACCAGCATCACCACGGAGACGAGAGGGAACATCTTCCTGGTGGGCCTGAACAGGCCACACAAGCGAAACGCCTTCACCCTCGCCATGCTGCACGAGCTGGCCAGGGCCTTCGGAGAGTACGAGAGGCGCGAAGAGCTCCGCTGCGCGGTGCTCTTCGCCCACGGCGACCACTTCACCGCGGGCCTGGACCTCGCCGACGTGGGCCCAGCGGTTGCGGGCGGGGCGCCCCTGATCCCCGAGGGAGAGGTGGACCCCATGGGCCTCCTCGAGCCCCGGCGCACCAAGCCCCTCGTGATCGCGGCGCAGGGATACTGCTACACCATCGGCCTCGAGCTCGTCCTCGCCTCGGACATCCGCTTGGCGGCGGAAGGCGCCCGCTTCGCGCAGCTCGAGGTGAAGCGCGGCATAATGCCCTTCGGCGGCGCCACCTTCCGCCTCCCGCGCATATCGGGCTGGGGAAACGCCATGCGCTATCTCCTCACGGGCGACGAGCTCGAGGCGGAAGAGGCCCTCAGGATCGGAATCCTGCAAGAGGTGCTGCCGAGAGCCGAGCTCCTCGACCGGGCCGTGACCCTGGCGGAGCGGGTGGCTGCCCAGGCTCCCTTGGCGGTGCGAGCCTGCCTGGAGTCTGCCCGCCTCTGCGAGGAGAAGGGCCAAGAGGCTGCCCTCGGCCGCCTCATGGAGCAGACGCGGGGGCTCATGGCGTCCGAGGACGCCTTCGAGGGCATGATGTCCTTTGTGGAGCGCCGGGAGGCCAGCTTCAAGGGCTGGTAGCAGGAGACGAGCCTCTGGAGACCACGGACGGCCGTCACAGGGCCTCTTGGTAGGGTGAGCACCCACT
>JAVEWA010000163.1:0-11941 GCA_034004785.1 Polyangia bacterium | reverse complement strand
GCCGGGGTGTCCGTGGCCATGACCAACTCCATGCCGGCCAGCGACGGACCGGTAGGAATTGTCGATCACAGTCGGGATCCGCGGTCAAGATCCTTCCGACTGCCCGTTTTCTTGCGATCACCCTGCATGGGCCGAGAGGCCGTCTTGACACCCATGGGGGGCCTGTGCTAACCACCCCGTCGCCTTGCGGGGCTGTAGCTCAGCTGGGAGAGCGCTAGAATCGCACTCTAGAGGCCAGGGGTTCGATCCCCCTCAGCTCCACACGAGATCTCGGGCGGCTACAAGGGCGCGCAGACCACGCCCCTGTGGCCGCCTACTTCTTTTTCTTTCAGGGTGTGTTCTCCAGGCAGGATAGCGCGGGGATGCGGCGCTCCAGCTTGCGGGGCTCGCGCTCCTCCTTGAGCGACCGAAGGTAGTCCAGGAGCCCTGGGCGCTCTCCGAGGCTATCCAGCACCATCGCACCGAGCAGCTTCAGAGCCCGCAGGTCCATGGGGTGCTTGCCGTTCTCCCAGCGCGACACCGTTTCGGGCGTGACGTCGAGCAGGGTGGCCAGCTCCTTGGCCGAGAGCTTGAGGCGCTTGCGCAGGTACCGGAACACCTCCGGAGTGGCCACCCCTTCTTTGGCCAGATCAGCGGCGATCTTCGCGCTGAGCCGACGCACGGTGTCCATGCTCAGGCGGTAGGCTCCGCAGCGCGGGCACACCTTCGCCGGGACCTCCGCCGTGTAGCTCAGCTCCCCCACTTTCACCGTTCGCTCCACAACGCCGGTCTCCAGGGTCCCGTTGTCACACTGCGCACATTTCATGGCATCATCTCCAGAGCTCCATATCCCTACAGCCGGCAATGAGCCTGCTGCAGGTCGGTCAAAAAACGGTCACCACCACCACGTCCAGCTCGATTTCGACGACGGCGGTCAGCGGGTCGCCGTCCAAGTCCGGTCCCACCACCTTCCAGCGATCCGGGGGCTGGGCCTCGCAGCTATCGGCCCTCGTCAACGCATGGAACAAGTCCTCTTAACTCACCCCGCGCTCGCCAAGCCGATCCAGCGCGTGATCGTAGCAGTCGATCCGCCCCGCCTCGGCGAGCCCGCGGATATCTTGCAGGGCGGCGATTTCCGCAGGTGTCATGCTGAAAGGATGGGTCAAAAATGACGCCGCGTCAAGTATTGGGCCCCATGGCGGCCACTTCGCTCAAGGAGTAAGAGATAGGATTACTGGAGTTGCATCGGACTGCGGCCCTTGTTAGTGGGACCGTTAGACCTAAAGCTGGGCTTGTTCGTGTTCGCCTGAGCTTGGCGTGATCTCGCGCGGGGCCTCGACGTCGTCCCCGGGGCCGACGTTCAGGCGCCCCTCGCGGAGGGCAGCAGCACCACCAAGGCGGCGCCCTTGCCAGGGGCGGAGTCCAGCTCCACGCGGCCGCCGTGATCCTCCAGGATGCGGTGCACCGTGGCGAGGCCGAGGCCAGAGCCCTTGTCCTTGGTGCTGAAGAAGGGCTCGAAGAGCTTCGGGAGCTGGGCGGGAGAGATGCCCGGCCCGTCGTCCTCCACCCGCAGGCGAACCCAGGGATCCTCGGGGGCATCGCCTCGGCTCAAGGTCACTGTGATGTGGCCTCCGGGCTCTGTGGCCTCGGCGGCGTTCCTGAGGAGGTTCCAGAGCACCTGGCGGATCTGATCCGGATCCGCCTCGATCGGGCATCCTTCTGCGGGCGTGCTCACCTCCAGGCGGCGCTGGCCGAGCTCTGGATCCTGACCGAAGACGGTGACGACCTCCCTCGTGAGCAGGGCCAGGTCGAAGGGGAAGAGCTGGGGCGCTCTGGGACGGGCAAAGCCGAGGAGGTTCTTGACGAGGGTGTCGAGGCGCTCGACTTCCCCAAGGGCTATCTCGAGGAGGCGCCTGTCCTCCTCGCTCGCCTCGGGCGAGGAGCGCAGCAGCTCCAGGGAGCCGGAGACCGCCGCGAGGGGGTTGCGGATCTCGTGGGCGATGCCGGCGGCGAGGCGGCCCACCGCGGCCAGGCGCTCTGCCCGCTGCACGCGCTCTTCCATGGCGCGGATCTCGGTGAGGTCCTGGATGAGCAGGATGGAGCCAGCAGCGGCCAGCCCTTCGCCGAGCAGCCTGGTGACGGTTATCTCCACCGGGATGGGCGCGGACTCGGGAGTATTGGCCTCGAGCCGGCTCAGGATGCGCTGGGGCGTCATGGCCCCCTGACTGGGCGTGGGCAGGCCCGGCAGGGCTCTGGCTAGGTCGGCCTGGGTCGCGTCGCGGAGGGCCTTCCCAAGGAGGCGCTCCGCCGCCGGGTTCGAGTGCAGGACCCGGCCCTCGTAGTCGAGGGTCACTATCCCACCCTCGAGGCTCTCGAGGATCTGCTCGTTCAGCCGGACCATGTCCCGGATGGTCTCCTCGGCGCGCTGCACCTCGGCGGAGGCGCGGCGGAGCTGCTCCGCCAGGAAGAAGGCGAGCAGCGCGATGGCCACCTGCGCGGACAGGTTGACCAGGATCGCCGTGGCCAGCTCGTCCCGCGAGATGCGATCCGGGAACATGGTCTGGCCCTCGATAGTGGGTATAAGGCCCCCATAGCCGCCCATGGTGGTCACCAGGAAGAGGGCAGTGACCCCGATGGCCGCGCGGAGGGCCCAGCGGCCCAATCCGACAATCGCCGCCTCCACGACGATGAGCGGGTAGAGGAAGGTCCAGAAGGACTGGATGCCGCCGGTGATGTGCACGACAAAAGAGATGAGGAGCACGTCCAGGGCGAGCACCGCGGCGAAGAGCCCCTCCTTGCGGCGGAGCCTGTGGTGTAAGAGGGAGTAGAGCAGCGTGCTGCCGTAGGCGAGGACGAGGGCGCCGAAGATGACCTGGGAGTGCGCGGAGGTCAGCTTCAGCGGGGATCCGGAGAGCAGCTCCCAGAGCAGGACCACCCCGAAGAGCAGCGTCACCAGGGTCGTCCTGAAGGTCATGAGGTAGACGATGCGGCGGTCCACCGGCGAGGCCTCGCCGCGAGGTGGCGCGCCCGATCCCCCGTCCGGCGGCTCGCCGGATCCCGTCGCTGGTGGCTCGCCGGATCCCGTTGCCGCTGGCCGGACTGGCTCGCTGGCCATGGCAGGGTCCGGAGGCGCCATGCCGGGCGAGAGCGAATCGCTGTCTTCCAGGCCGGGGGTCGGGCCCGGATCGGGGGTCGGGCCCGGATCGGGGGTCGGGCCTTGGGTGATGGGGGGCACTAGTTCGCCTTGATGGCGCCCGCCAGGCTGAAGATCGGGAGATACATGGAGATGATCACGCCGCCCACCAGGCTGCCAAGGACCACCATCATGATCGGCTCGAGCAGGCTGGTGAGCCCGTCCACCGCCACGTCCACCTCATCCTCGTAGAAGTCCGCGACCTTCTGGAGCATGTTGTCCAGGGCGCCGGTCTGCTCACCGACGCCGATCATCTGGATGACCATCGGTGGGAAGACCTTGGACTCGGACAGCGGGGTCACCATGTCCTTGCCCTCGGAGATGCGTTCCCGGGAGAACATGACCGCCCGCTCCACAACGGAGTTACCCGCGGTCTTGGCGACGATCTCCATGGCGTCCAGGATGGGTACGCCCGAGGAGAGCAGGGTTCCGAGCGTACGGCTGAAGCGGGCAACCGCGGACTTGCGGACCAAGACCCCGATTATGGGCATGCCGAGGACGAGCGTGTCCTTTATGTACTTGCCCTTTGGCCACCTCACGAAGGCCTTGTAGCCAACCACGAGGAGGATGACGAAGACGATGATGTAGGGGAGGTTTGTGGCGAACCCGTGGGAGAGGCTGATCATGATGCGGGTGGGCGCGGGCAGCTTGGCGTTGCCCAGGTCCTTGAACATCTTCTCGAAGGTCGGGATGACCTTCAGGAGGAGCACCGTCATGATGAGGCTGATGATGATCACGATGGCCGCGGGGTAGGTCATCGCGCTCTTGATCCGCCGCTTCAGCTTCTCGTGCTTCTCCAGGAAGATGGCCAGGCGGTTCATGATCGTGTCGATGATGCCGCCTGCCTCGCCAGCAGCCACCAGGTTCACAAACAGGTTGTCGAACACCTTGGGGTGGCGGGCGAGGGCCTTGGAGAAGGTTTCGCCTCCCTCCACCGTCCCCTTGACCTCGGTGAGGATCTTCCCGAAGCGCTTGTTGTTCGTGGTGTTGCCCAGGATGTCCAGGCACTGCACGAGAGGGAGGCCCGCGTCGATCATCGTGGCGAACTGCCGCGTGAAGACCACCAGATCCTTGGTCTTGACGCCCGTCCCGATAGAGATGTTCAGGTTCAGCCGGGAGCTCTTCTTCTTGGCGCGCTGCAGCGTGATCTGCTGAAGGCGCAGGTTGGCGGCCAGGGCTTGCTCGTTCTCGGCTTCGCTCTCGCCCTTGCGCAGCTCACCGGTCCGGTTTCGGCCTTCCCAGATGAAAGTAGGCATTCCGGTTCCTCTTCGGCGCTCCCATCGCCCTTTCGGGGCGGGCCCCTTTAGGCCGAGCAAGTGTATCATCGAATACTGAAATGGGTCAAAATGAACGGCGCATCGTTCAAGAGCAGTCCTCGGGGAGGCCGGCCCGGGAGAGCAGGCCGGTAAGGCCGAGGCAGTCCGAGCCCCCGAGGCGCCTCCCGGGCGGCGGGGAGCCCGAAGCGCGAAACTTGAAATCTGGAGGGGCTGCGCCTAGGGTTCACATGTGGACGAATCCCCTCTCTCGGCCTTCTTGACCTCTGGCGCCGGCCCACCCCTGGCCGCCTTCTGGGGCGCCCTATGGGGCAGCTTCGCCAACGTCGTCATCGAGCGCCTTCCGAGGGGAGAGAGCGTCATGTGGCCAGCTTCTCACTGCCTCGGCTGCAACGCGCGCATCCGCTTCTACGACAACGTGCCCCTTCTGTCCTACTTCCTCTTGCGGGGCCGCTGCCGCGCCTGCGGAGCGCGCTACTCTGCCCGCTATGTTCTCGTCGAGGCACTCGGAGCGGTGCTCGCGCTTCTCTGCTTCCATAGCTTCGTGACCCTGGGGATGGGAAGCCCCATCGAGCGGCTGGCGACCTTCTTCTGGACCCATGGCTTTGCGATCGGGCTCCTCTGCATCTTCTTCATCGACCTGCGTACGATGATCATCCCCGACTCCATCACCTTGATTCTGCTGATCCTCATGGCTCCTGCGTCCATCGCCCTGGGTCGCGTGACCTGGCAGGAGGCGGCCATCGGCGCCGCGACGGGCTTCGTGGCCGTGTGGCTGCTGAGGGAGCTCTGGCTCAGGCTCCGCAAGGTCGAGGGTATAGGTCTCGGCGACGCCAAGCTGCTGGGGATGGTGGGTGGCGTCCTCGGCTGGCAGGCGCTGCCCGCCGTGGTGCTGCTCGGCTCCCTCGTGGGCCTGGCCGTAGCAGTGCCGCTGCGCCTCATGGGGCGCTCACTCGTCGCAAGCCAGCCCTACCGGGGCACGGCCGTCAGGGAGGCGGGCGCAGACCCGGAGTCGGAAAGGGGCGAAGGTGGAGCCGGTGGAGGACCCGGGGAAGCCTCGGCGGGGAAAGAGGGTGAGAGTGCCACCGAGGGCGAGCCCCTGGAGTTCGACGAGGTTCCCCCTGGGGCCGTCCCCTTCGGCCCATTCCTTACCCTCGCGGCGATCCTGGTCCTGTACTGGGGCTCGGGGCTGAACGAGCGCCTCGGCGGAATAATGGACGGACTGCTGGGCCTTTAGGGAGCGCTCGGCCGGCCCCTGGCCAGTTCTCCCCTTGAGTATTTATGTGTCCTGGATGACGCGTTGGTGCATGAAAAAACCTGGACGCTCTCCAGGGCAGAGGATACTATTCTTTGGTAGGCGCTGTTTTCGGCTGCTCTTGTCCGAGACCGGAGGAGACCATGGCCGGTAGGTCCCCTGCAGGGAAGATCAATATGCGAGGTTTCAGCATCGTAGAGCTTCTGATCGTCGTTGCGGTCATCGGGATCCTCTCGGCGGTCGGAGTGGTCGCTTACAACCGCTACGTGAACCGCTCCCGGCAGTCAGAGGTCTTCGCCATGATCGGGGCCATCAGGAGCGCGCAGGAGGCCTACAAGGCAGAATCATCCCGTTATCTCGGCACTGGCACCAGCGAGACGGACTTCTACCCGGTCCTCGGCTCTAGTGGGCGCGAGCCCTCGCGCAAGTCCTGGGATCCGGCGGCTCACGGGAAGACCTCCTGGCAATCACTTGCGGTGAGCTCTCCCTCGAAGGGACTCTACTGCGGTTACGTGGTGGTGGCAGGCGCTGCCAACGATCTCACTGGGGCCGGGGCCCGGGGCATCACGCTGTTCAACAACCAGGCGCCATCCCGCGCCTGGTACTACATCCGCGCCGAGTGCGACTTCGACGGGAAGTCAGGGACCAACAGCAGCTACGAGACCACCTTCGACAATGAGGTGGTCTTCGTGGACAACGAAGGCAGTTGAGCCGCCCGAGCGTTGCCGTGCGAGGGGCCGAGGGCGGGTCTCGAGGGGCGCCCGGACAGATCATGTCATCCAAGATCAGGCTCCCGCGATGCGTTGCCACCCTAGGCCACTTCACCGCCTGGCTCGCCTTCGTCCTTGCCTCGATCCTCCTCGTCGTGGGCTTCCGGGGACAGGCACTGTTTCAGAGGGCGAGCTTCCCAGACGAGCTGGATCGCTACTATCTGCCGCCGCCCGCCGTTCTCGAGGTGGCCTCCCTCGGGTATAGGGAGGCTGCCGCGGACCTTCTTTGGGTGGCGACCATCCAGCACGGCTCGGATCGGCGAATACAGCGCGGAGGCCGCTTTCCCTTCCTCGAACAGTACCTGGACGCCACCCTGGCCCTCAACCCCTACATGCTCAAGGTGTATCTCTGGGCGGACGGCACCCTGACCTATGCCCGCGGCCGCATGCGAAACAGCGACTGGCAGACCACCATCCGCTACCTCGAGCGCGGGCACCGGGCCTTTCCGAAGAACTGGGAGATCCTGTTCAAGCTCTCCTCGGCCTACACCGAGCTTCGGCCGCGCGACGAGCCTGAGAGGGCCCGGCTTCGGCGCACCGCCGCCGACTATCTCTGGAAGGCGCACCTGGTGGGTGGGGGCCCCCCGTGGCTCGCATCCCTGGCGGCCCGTTACTGGAGCGAGGAGGGCCGCTGGCACCTCGCCTACAGGCGAACCATCGAGGAATTGAAGGCCACCGAGGACGAGAAGGTGAAGGCCGAGATGGCAGAGCGGCTGGCAGATCTCCTGAGCCAGGCGGCGGGCGGCGCCGCCCTCTCGGCCCACTTCGCGCGCCTTTCCCTTCCTTACATCGGCAACCCTGCTGCTCCCGGGCTGGTCCTGGCCGGGGAGATCCTCCAGGCCCGGCAGGTCTGGGCCGAGTCCGAGAGCCAGGTCAGGGAGGTGGAGGAGGGCCGCCAGGCTTTTGACGAGGCGCATCTCCGCTGCCTCCCCTACGGTCCGGCGAACCTCTTCGTGCTCCTTGGCTCCTGTCCGAGCCCATCAAGTGGCGCCTCGGCCCGAGGGGCGGCTCGAGCTCCTCATCGGCAAGTGCAGTAGGTGCGGGAATCGGCCCCGGCGGGGGCCGGGGCAACGCGGACTCTCCCCTGGCTACTCCTCCAGGTTGCGGATCACCGTGGTGGTCGCGCCTTTGTTGATGGTGACGCTGAGGGTCTTTCGGATGCCGAAGTTGTTGTTCAGCATCACCACCTTGTAGGTGCCAGGAGGCAGCTTGACGTTCATGAGCGGCGTTGTCCCGTGGAGCTTGCCGTTGATATAGACCTGCGTCCAGGGCTTGGTGTTGATCCTGAGGGTCCCCGTGCCACCGGTCTCGGCTGGTATCATCGGAGGTGGCGGATCCATGTGCACCATCGGTGGCGGGTCCATGTGCACCATCGGTGGCCGGTCCATGTGCACCATCGGAGGCGGCGGGTCCATTGGGGGCGGCGGGTCCATTGGAACCATCGGGGGTGGCCTGTCCGCAACCGCGGTCCCGGAGAAGGGCGCATGGATGGTGATCTCGTCCGAGCCGTCATAGGTCAGCTTCTTGGACCAATCCGGATGCCCCTTGGCGGAGATGACGACCTGGTAGGCGGCCTTTGGGTCCACATCCTTGATTGGGACCGTCTTGGGCACTGTGCCGACCACGATTTTCGAACCGTCCCTGAAGACGGTGAAGGTCGCATCTCCGGCGCTCACGTTGGAGGCAGAGATCACAAGCTGCAGGCGCTGAGGAATGAGCACCTGGTTGATATCCGGGTTCTCTCCCGGTTTGATGCCGAGCCTGTGCGGGCCATCCAGGGGCCAGGGGTGGAAGCCTGGCTTGGTCAGGCGCAGGGTGTGATCGCCAGAGGGGACTTCCACTCGGATGTTGGTCTTCTGGTCGAGCACCTTGCCGTCCAGCTCGACCTCGGCCCCCACGGGCCTGGTCGAGAGCTTGAAGTACCCGATCGGGCCTGGCTCTGGCCCTGCCAGGGAAGGCTTGAGAGCCAGCTCGATCTCCTGCTCGCGGCTCGCCTTGATCTCCACGTCCTTGAAAAGAGTCGCGTAGCCTTTCTTCGCGATGGTCAGGCGGTAGGGGCCAGGCGCCAGCTTGATGGTCAGAGGTGTCGGATGGAGCGTGGTGTTGTCGTCGATCTGGACGGTAGCGCCTTCGGGGCTGACCCGGACCCTCAGGGTGCCCGTGGGTTTGTCCCTGAGGACGAGGAAATATACGGCGGCGGCGCCGCCACCCAGGAGGAAGAGCAGCGCAAGGATGATGGCCACCGTCTTGCCTGCTCCTGCCCCTGCCCTGCGTCTGGGGGCGAGATCGGCGCCAGGGGCTGCCGAGGCACGCCCGGGAGCCTGCTGAGCCATCGGGTCGAAGTAGGGCTCGGCCGGGGCAGGGGGCATCGGGGGGATGGCGAAGGGATCGTCTATCGGTTGGGTCTGAGGCAGGGGTGGCAAGCCGGGACGCCCATAGGGTGCCGGAATTCCAGACATGGGAGCGCCAACCGACCCGACTCCCATCAGGGTGGACTTCAGGGCGGCGTCGCCACGCCTCCCCGGAGGGGGAAGGCTCGAGGGGAGCGCCGGAGCTGGAGGAGGGATGGGGGCATGGCTTGGCGCCGGTCCGGGCGCGCCCCCCGCTCCCTGCATCGGGGCGCCGTAGTCGTCCACCTCGCGATCGTAGAGCTGGGTCTCGATCTCCTCGTCGTCCCAGTCGAGATCTGCCTCGTCCGCCGCGCTCGAAACCGACGCCGCGGCGCCATAGGCGGGAGGAGGCTGCCTCGCCGGGGCGCCGGGCACGGGCAGCTCGGGGCGGGAGGGCATCGAAGGAGCCGCTATGTTCCGGTACTCTTCTAGCTTCCGGCTCTCCTCGGATATCTCCCGCGCAAAGGTGCGTTTCATCCAGGCGGCGAGGTCCTTGCGGGAGTAGAACTCGCCTGCCGTGTACATGAAGGCCTGCAGCTCGTCGTGGAGATCGATGGCGTGGCCATATCGGTCCTCGGGATCCTTGGCCAGGGCCTTGAGCACGATCCGTTCCAGCTCCTCCGGTATCTTCCTGTTGTAGGTGCTGGGCGGGAGGATCTCGACGTTTCGAACCTTCTCGAGGGTGGAGAAGTCTGACTCTCCGATGAACAGGCGCTCGCCGGTGAGAAGCTCGTAGAGCACGATGCCGACGGAGAAGATGTCCGATACCCGGGTGAGGGGCATTCCCCTCACCTGCTCGGGGGACATGTAGCCGAACTTCCCCTTCAGGATCCCTGCCTGGGTCTTCGAGGCCTTCCCGGCCGCCTTGGCGATGCCGAAGTCTATGAGCTTGACCTCGCCCTCGTAGGAAATGAGCACGTTCTGCGGGCTTACGTCGCGGTGTACGAGCCCAAGCTCTCGTCCAGTGGCGTCTCGCTTGTTGTGGGCGTAGTCGAGGCCCTCGCAGACCTTCATGATGATGAAGCAGGCCTGAGCGACCGGCATGTTCTCGCCAGAGGCCCTGCATCGATCGAAGATGGCTCGCAGGTCCTTGCCGTGGATGTACTCGAGAGCGATGAAGTAGCTGTCGTCCACCTTGCCGAGGTCGAAGATCTGGGCGATGTTGGCGTGGTTCAGCTGAACCGCGATCTTCGCCTCGTCGATGAACATCGTGATGAACTCTTCGTCCTCGGCGATGTTCGGCAGGATTCGTTTGACCGCGAGGAGCCTTTCGAAGCCCTCCACCCCGAAGGCCTTGGCTTTGAAAACCTCAGCCATGCCGCCGACATTGACGCGTTCCAGCAGATAGTACTTGCCGAATGGGATTGGCTTCTTCACGACATGGCCCCTCGGGCTACCGGAGCGAGCTCACGAGACCTCTTCCCACGCTGGGGACGAGTTAGTATAGCATTTCAAGAGCTTCATCAACAAGTTTGTAGCCTTTTGGCCTCCTTGGGGCCGATGTCAGGGATACGCAGGGGCGCTCGAATGGGTCTCCTCGGCTTGGTGGATCACTGGACCACGAGCGCGTGCGCGGGCTCCATCTTGGCCGCGCGATTGGCTGGAAAGACGGTTCCTAGGAGGCAGAACAACATGCCGAACGCGATTGCGCCGACCCAGACCCACCACGCGAAGTCGAAGTAGGTCTTGGGCTTGAACATGAACTCGGCCACGAAGTTCTTGGATATCAGATCCACGATGTAGGCCAGGAAACGCCCAAGACCAAGGCCGATCGAGCCGCCGGCGAGCCCCAGTATCCCAGCCTCGCCGATGAATAGGAAGCGGATGTCCCAACGGTTGGCGCCGACCGCTCGCATGACCCCGATCTCCCTTCGCCGCTCGCTTATGATCATGTAGTAGGTGTGCGAGATGTTGAGGGCCGAGATGATCAGGATTACCAGGCTGACGATGGACAGCAACAGCCCCACGAAGTCTATGAACTGCCCCACCATTTCGGCGGAGCTGTCCGACTGCTCCAGGTTGAGGGTGTTTCGGCTGAAGTGTACGAAGCTCGAGACGTCGTTCTTGGAGCGGAGCCACACGACGATGCTCGAGTAGGTTTCGAACTTGTGGCGCTCCGAGGGTAGGATCTCCTTGCTCGCATCGTCCCGGATGGCCAGGGCCTCATTCCATCGCTTGACGTAGCCGAGGGGAACGGTCACCCCAAGCCCGATGGCAGCCCGGCTGATGCCCACGAGCTGGACTTTGCGAACGAGGATGTCCTTGCGCGAGGCGCCCATCACAGAGTCGCCGATGAGGGCGGTGATAGTGAGCCCGAAGAACTGGCTCGCGATGAAATCGTTTATCTTCGGCCAGTTCCTGCCCGGAGCGATGTTCCCGTTGTACATCTCGATGATGTAGCGGGAGATCAGGGCCGGCACGGCGCGGTAACAGGTGCTCGTGAGGCTCGAATCGCAGTAGTAGAACTTCCCGCACTGCTCGTCGCGCTGGCAGGAGTTGGTGCACAGGTTGCGGGACGAGTCACAGTGCAGGCGGCCGCTCACCTGCCAGCAGTCGGCGTCGGGCGAGGTCTTGCGGATCTTCGCCCCGTTATCGTTTGTCGCGTAGCTCCCGTCTTGATTCTTGACGAAGGGATCTCTTGGCCAGCACGTCGCCCTTGGCAGGCACATGCGGGTCGTTGGATCGCATAGGTTGTCAGGTCCGCACTCGGCGTCGCCGCTGCATTCGCTGCAAGAGCGCGTGCTCTGGTTGCATGCCCTTCCCGCGGGGCACTCCGAGTCGAGCCGGCAGCCCTGCTTGGGGTTCTCATCCTTCCAGAAGTCCTTGAAAAACAGAGGGTCCTTGTACTTTTCGTCCGCGACCAGCGCGGGGTCTATCCCGTCACCGATGAACTCGATCTGGATGTCCTGGCCAAAGAGGGACTTGCCGCCCCGGGCCAGGCCCGGAAAGGCGAACTTCATCTTTGGATAGGCCGCCATCACCTCGTGCCGGCTGCGGATCTGACTCACGACTTCGTCGGTGATGGGTGTCTTGAGCTTCATCACCCCGTCGATTGTGGATTTGGGAGGAACCAGCTCCAC
>JAVEWA010000162.1:0-11953 GCA_034004785.1 Polyangia bacterium | reverse complement strand
GGGGAGCTGCCTGCCCGCCCTTACGAGCGTCCTCCACCTTCACGGAGACGCCGACGACACGGTGCTGTATCCGGGCGGTGACGACCTCCTCGGAGACGGCGGTCCTCCCTATCCGGGCGCTCTCGCCTCTGCTTCAGCCTGGGCGGAGCACAACGGCTGCGGCGACGCCACTGTCATGGGAGATCCGCTCGATCTGGACAGCCGCCTGGACGGTGCAGAGACGGTCGTGGAGCGCTGGACCGGCTGCCCACCCGAGGGCCAGGTGGAGCTGTGGACCATCCAGGGAGGCGGGCACATCCCCTCCCTGACCACCCGTGGCCTCCCCGCGATCTGGCAGTGGATGGCGCCTCGCCGCCGGGCCAGGTGACGGTTCCTGGTACGAATTGGCCCCGAGAGCTCTTCGGAGGTGACCCATGCACGAGCCCCTGAGCGTAACCGAGATCTTCGGCCTCACCCCCTGGCGGCTCCGGATGCGCGAGACCCTGTTCATGCTGAAGGGCAATCCCTACACGCCTCCATCGCGCTTCGGCCTTTCCAGCATCAAGGTGCTGAGGCCGCGGCTCTCCATCGGGCTCTTCCTCGGGCGCCGTCGCCCCGACCGGAGGATACCTATCACCAACCTCTTCAACCACACGCAGACTCCGATCGAGAAGGGCTGGAGCGTGCGGGTCACCCAGGTGCGGGATTTCCGCGGCAGGAGCAACACCTACGACAGCCACAACGGCACGGACTTCGCCGTGCCCCCTGGCACGGTGGTGACCGCCGCGGCCCCGGGCCTCGTGCTCAGGGTATCTAGCGAGTTCCACAGGGGGGGGCTCAAGGTGTTCATCGACCATGGCCATGGGATCGTCACCACCAGCAACCACCTCGGACGCGCCCTCGTGCGGCCCGGGCAGAGGGTTTGCCGCGGCGAGCCGGTGGCTCTGTCAGGCTACTCGGGCGTGGACGGCTTTCTCGCCTTTCCGTTCTCGGCCCCTCACGTGCACTACAACGTCTGGCTGGACGGCCGAAGCGTGGATCCTTTCTCGGCCGGTGAAGAGCCCTCCCTGTGGAGGAGGCACAATGACCCCACACCCTGCGCCTCTGTGGAGACGCCCGAGGACTTCTCACCGACAGAGTGGGATCAGCGGGCGCTGACCGCGGCCGTCGCCGCCTGCAAGGACCCCCAGCTCCGGGCAGAGCTACAGCGCGAGACCGACCCCGCGCGCCGCGCCATGGACACCTTGTTCTTCCTCAACTACTTCCCCACGCGCTTCGAGGGCCAGCACCTCCTCTACCCGGAGCGGCACGAGCGCCGGCCGCTCCTCGTTCTGCCTTTCAGGGCCGAAGACTTCGACGGGATCATCTTCCTCGACGAGTGACGGCCGGGGCGCTCCATGCTCATCGAGCTCCACTGTCACACCCTCCGCCACTCTCCCTGCTCCAACCTGGACCCCGTCCAGGCCTTGCACCGGGCCGTGGTCATGGGCCTTCAGGGCCTCGTGATCACCGAGCACGAGGTCCTCTGGAGCCAGGAGGAACTCTCGGAGCTGAGGAGAGAAGCCGAGCTCGGGAGCTCCTTCGTGCTGCTGTCCGCGCAAGAGGTAGTCACCGACATCGGCCATGTCCTCGTCTTCGGCGCCGACCGGAGCCTCCCGGGTCAGCACTCGATCGATGCACTGCGCCAGTCCTGGCCGGATGCGGCCCTGGTATGGGCGCACCCCTATCGCCACGAACGCAGGCCGCGCCAGAGCCGGCTGACGCTCCCCTTGATCGACGCGGTAGAGATCCTGAACACCAACCACTCGCGCCTCGGCCACTACCGGGCCATCACCGACTGGCACCGCCTCAAGTTCGTGGCCACGGCCGGAAGCGACGCCCACGCGCGAGAGGCGGTGGGGCGCTACCCAGCGCAGCTCGACCACCCGGTTGGCACCATCGAGGAGCTGACCACCGAGCTCCGCGCCGGCCGGGTCCGGCCATTCCTGAAGGAGATCCCCCGAGCCGGGACCAACGACCAGGTCACCGAGATCATCGTGGGCACCAAGGGGCCGGACGAAGATCGAGAGCGGATCATCGTGCGCCAGGTGAATGAGCCAAGGGCCTGGCGCAAGCTGCACCATGCACTCGACGTGGTCCTGGCCCTCAGGAGCAGCGGCTTCGAGGCGGGTCCATACCGGGTTCCAGCGGTGCTGGAGCTGAACGAAGAGGAGAGGATCGTGGTGGAGGAGAGCCAGCGGGGAAAGCTCCTCTTCGACCTCCTCACCACGGTGAGCCCGGAGACCGGCCAGGGCTACCTCGCCGAGTCCATGCGCTGGCTGGCCCGGCTGCACGCATCTGGCATCCGCATCGGTGATGTGCCCGATACCCTGGCGCGGGAGCGCCGCCGCGCCCGCTCCTACGCGCGCTCCTTCGAGACAACCAGAAACCCCTGGGCCTCAGAGGTGAAGCTCTGGCTCCATGCCCTGTCGAAGCACCAGCAGGGCCTGCTCTCCGGAGGCGCGCTCTGCCAGAACCACGGAGACTACCACCCCAAGAACATCATCGTGGGCCACGATCTCCTGCACGACCCATCCACCCGCTACGTCTCCGTGATCGACTTCGCCGGGTCACTGGTCCACCACCCTGCCCTCGACATCGGCTACTTCCTCGAGCAGCTCCGCTACCAGCTCAGGAACTCGAGCCAGGCCCTTGTGGGGGTGAACGAGGAGCTGCTGCTCCAGGTCTATGGCGAGGAGCTCGCCGGGCTCGGACAGAGCCCGGCGGCCGACCTGCAGACGGAGCTACCCTGGTTCGAGCTGCGCGCCATCCTCTCCATATCGAGCTTCTTGATCAAGGTGGGCAAGGGGACCTCCGCGGACATGGAGACCCTCATGAGCCGCGCCCGCGAGCTCTGGCGGGCCACTGGGCGAGAATAGCGGCGCTCAGGGCGCATCCCGACCGAACCGATCTTTGAAGCGCCCGAAGTAGTGGGCCCACTCCTCCCGCTCCTCCGCGGTCAGCGGACGCACGCTCGCCGGGCGGCGGGCCATTCCGCCAGCCTTGGCTGCCTTGCCAGCGCTCGGCCCGAGGGAGAGCAGGGCCGGGGCGTTCAGATAGAGCGGGGTCTCGGCCTGGTGGATGATCCTCAGGGTGGCCCAGCCGATGGGGCCCGCGGCGAGCTCGGCCAGGTACCTGGTCCAGACGATCTCCCCGAGCGTGACCTCTGGCGTCTCGGGATCCGCCTCGAAGTCCGCGGCCCCCTGCCCCGCCGGATAGAGCCCGATGAGGCTCAGCCTGGGGGAGGTCGGATCTGACGAGGCGGGTCGTCCGCACCAAAGCGAGATCTCGACGGCCTCCCCGGCTGACCGTACGAGGCCCGTCAGGGAGGCCTGGGAGCCCGATCGGATCAGCCGCAAAGCGGGAAGCCCCGTTGGGGTCGGCAGGTGCATTGGCGTGGCGAAGGCGTTCATGCCGGTCGAGTAGCTGTAGGGCGACCAGCTCGAGTGATCGATGGTGGAGAAGGTCGGATCCACGACGCCGTTCTCCACGGGCATCGTGCCGAAGAACCGCCGCGTGGTGAGGCGCCGGATGGGGCCAGCGTCCACCGAGCCGTCCGCCGAGGCGTCGATCCCGGAGGCGTCAACGCCCATGAGAGCGCCCGGCGGGCCCTTGCAGCCCGTGGCCAGACCAAGGATGATCGAAACCAGCCCGAGGGCTCTGATAGTGGAGGCTTGCTTGTGCATGTCTCACTCCTCCAGCAGCCAGGCCCTGGCGGCCTCGATGGTGGTGTCCACGCCAGCCAGGGCATCGCTCTGGCGCTGGAGCACGATTTGATCTGGTGGCACCCCCACGCCCGTGGCGAACCCCATCGGCTGGTCCTGGGGCTGCTCGACGAAGATCGAATCCCAGAACTGCATGCTCCCGCCCGAGAGCTCGTCGAGGTGCGCCGGAAGCTCGGCGATGGGCCCGAAGGCGCCGTAGGTGGGCGCCGGCCCGAAGATCCGCGTTGGGCCGCCCCGGTAGGTGAACAGGCGCGAGGTGAAGTCGTTTCCAGAGACGTCCATGGCGTTCAAGACCGCCACCCGGGTGGCGCCCGCGACTCCACGGAGGCTGGGCGCCAGGTCGGAGTACTCGTGGAGGGACCACCGCCAGTAGCCTCCGCAGTCGTTCATGTCCGTCATCATCCGACAGGACGAAAGCGCCGCCCAGGTGGTTGCGTCCAGGGTGCGGTCGATCTGTGGCACGATCTCGATCCGGTCGAAGTCGCTCTCGGTGAGAAAGAGCCCCATGATGTAGTCGGTAGCGTCCACGCCTCCGCCGCTCCCGGTGCGCTGGTCGAGGATCAGATAGGCAGGGGGAGGCGACAGGGCGGCGAGCACCTGGTTCGCCCACTCCTCGGACCAGTAGAGCGAGGGCACGCCGTTTATGATCAACGTGCGGACGGGTCCGTCGTCGGCAAAGCCAGCAAAGCTGTAGCTAGACACGTCCGGATGCTCCACTCCCCTCCTGAAGCGGTAGTCGCACCTCCCAGACTGCCAGAACCAGTCCGGAACTTGGCCCGCCCAGAGGGTCTCCTCGGCGAGCCCGGCGAGGTCTATCTCTATGGTCTGGACTGCCTCGGGCTCGCATGAGATCCCCGGGCCCGGGGGCACACAGCGGGCGAAGCTCAGGCTGGAGCCCGCCAACAGAGCCGAGGTGAGGAGGCTCGGGGAGAGCACCACGTCGAAGCAGGCGGGATCCCCTCCATGCCTGGCGCCGAGTCCGGCCGCCACTGCCCAATCGAAGGGAGCGAGACCGTCAATGGCAGTGAGCACATCGCCAACCTCGAGCAGATCCGCCACGGGGTTCGTGCCCTCCACCGAAAAGACCAGCGGCGCGCGGCCTCCGTGGGGCAAGAGGTCCGCCTCCCCCAGGTGAATACAAATGCCCAGGTTGGTTACCACCTGGGACGCGCTCGCCCCGAAGGCCGGCCCAGAGGCGTGACCGTCCCTGAGGGCGGCCACCCCGGCCTGGAAGACCGGCCAGAACCGGGAAGGGGAGGTCTCCTGCCGCAGGGTCTCCACCCGGTCCTGGAGCGCGCCCATGAGGCTCTGGGGCATCCTGCCCCCCTCGAAGGCCTTGAACTCGAAGAGCCTCCGATCGAGGTAGTCGCTCCGCAGGCCAGGATCCTGGAGCGCCGGCCCGTAGCGCAGAGCCGCGTCCACGCAGCGCCCGAGCACGCAGGCTCCCATGGGCCCGCAAGCGAGGGTCTGCGACAGGCGGGTGCAGGAGGCCTGGGGCACCGCTGCCGGACCGTGGTCCAGGACCTCCAGGGCGTCCAGCCTGACCCTCTGCTGCCGGTCCCTGGTTATGGCCTGCCAAGAGCGATCCTCCTGTACGTCGGAGATCTCAAGGAGCACCGGAGGCAAGAGCCCAGCCGCTGCGAAGTCAACCGGGCCGGAGGTCCACTCCTCCCATCCGTCGTCCGTGGCGCGCCCCGTTGGCTGGAAGATGAAGCGCCCGAGGAATACTCCGATTCCAGGGTTCTCCTGATCGGACAGGTACCAGGTGAGGGTGGCCACGAGCCGGGTGCCCTCGGGTTTTTGCCAGAACCTGAGCTCTACCCGCCTTCCGGTGAAGCGGCTGCCCAGGGCCTCCAGGTGGAGCTGCAGGGTGGCGAAGTCCCCGCCGAGCTCCAGGTAGCCCTGACCTTCGAGGCCTTCGGGATCGGTCCTGAATCGCTGGGCAAAGATGCTCTCGCCGAGGGGCTCTCCGTCCTTGTCGAGGAGCACTGGCGCGAGGTCAGAGGGCAGGCTAGCCACCTCGTCCAGGGAGATCCCCAGGCTCGACCCTTCGAAAAGGAGCCTGCCGCTGGCCTCGTCGATTGTTCCTGCCCACGCGGGGGTCCCAAGGCCCCACCAGAGCCCCATGGACAGGATGGCGACCCAGGGTGCTAGCGTGCTTGTTCCATGCCGCATTCCGACCTCCAAAGGCGATGAAGCGCCGGGGCAGACCGATGGTTCCGTAATAACGGACGAGGTCCATTCGCCCCGGAGGCGTTACACTATTCCCATTTTTCGATGGCTGCCAGGGGAGAAATCCGTGACTTTTCCCGGGTGGAAGTGGCATGCTATGCCCAGATTGCCGACTCGGACGCTGTTATGGCATACGAAATCATTACTGATCTCCAGCTCCCCCGGACGCAGCCCGGGCGCTCCACCCTACCCTGGGCCAAGGGCCTTACCCCAATCCTGGCAGCCGCCCTCGGGCTCCTCGCTCAGGGCGCCTGCGAGCGGGACATGCTGGAGCCCATCTGCACTCCGATTGCGGTGGGGCAGCTCGTGGTGACCGAGCTCCGAGGCCCCCAGTCCGGCGTGGACACCTGGGGCCAGTGGATCGAGCTCTACAACGACTCCGGGAGCACGCTCTCCTTGGCGGGCGTGAGGCTCCGCATTACCACGCTGAGCGGGAGCGGCGAGCTCGGCTTCACGGTGAGGGATCCGGGCCTGGCTGTCGGCCCCACGGACCGGGTGGTCCTCGGCCGCTTCCCACGGGATGCGCCGCCGCCCCACGTGGACTACGGCTACCTCGAGGAGGAGGACTCGAACCTGCCCTCGGACGGCATCGTGGAGCTCTACGTGTGCAACGAGCTGGTGGACCAGGTGATCTATCGGTCCCTGCCCAGCTCGGGAAGCCTGTCCCTGGACGGAAGCCTCATCCCATCCGCCCAGGCCAACGACGACGAATCCAACTGGTGCAACGACAACGTTGACGAGGGTGGCGGCCCCACCGATGTGGGCATCCCCGGCACCCCAGGTGAGCCAAACCGACCATGTCCATGACCCCAAAAAGAAGAATCGTCCTCTCGATTGGTTCAGCAGGGCTCGCAGCGGCGCTCGCCGTCTCGACCCTCGGCTGCCCCGGCCCGGACTCCAGGCGCACGCGCCGGTACAAGAAGTCCATGCTGCAGGAGAGCCTGCAGCGCTTCGAAACCACGGGCCTTGTGATCGGGACCTTCCCGCTCGCAACCAACGCCGTGGTGGACGGCGACACCATCCGGGTCTCGGGCCTCAAGACCACGCTCCGCCTCTCCGCCATAGACACCGAGGAGACCTTCAAGTCGGACAAGGATCGCCGCCTCTACGAGCAGGGCTGGGACTTCTACCTCAAGACCATGACCGATGATGGCAGGAAGCTCGCCAAGATGGCCACGCCTCTCGGCGACGAGGCCAAGAAGTTCGCCGAGGCCTTTTTCGAAGGCGTCAGCGAGGTCCGCCTCGAGCGGGACCACCCCAAGGAGATCCGAGGCCGCTACGATCGCTACCTCGCCTACGTATTCGCCAAGAAGGACGGCATATGGGTGAACTACAACCTGGAGTGCGTGCGCGCCGGGATGAGCCCCTACTTCACCAAGTACGCCTACTCCAGGCGATTCCACAAGGAGTTCGTGGCGGCGCAGGAGGAGGCGCGCAAGGCCCAGCGCGGGATATGGGACCCAAAGAAGGAGCACTACAACGACTACGATCGGCGCCTCGCCTGGTGGAACGCCCGCGCCGACTTCATCCAGGCCTTCGAAGAGGAGGCCAAGGGCAAGCCGAACTACATCGTCCTCACCAACTGGGACGCCCTGAGACGCCTTGGGGAGCATCTCGACAAGGAGGTCGTGCTCCTCGCCTCGGTCGCCTCCATCAAGCTCGGGGACAAGGGGCCCACCCGCGTGATGCTAGCGCGGCGCCGCGGAGCGGATTTCCCGCTGATCTTCTTCGACAAGGACGTGTTCGGCTCCTCGGGCATCGCCAGGTTCAGCGGCGAGTACGTGCGCGTGACCGGCCGCGTGGCAAAGTGGTTCAACAAGTTCAGGAAGCGCGACGAGCTTCAGATAGTCGTCAGCCTCCCCGGTCAGATCAAGGGATGCGACAAGCTCCCGCCGAGCGATCGCTGGAACCCGGAGAAGCCCGAGGGAGAGAAGGACTACTAGTAGAGAAGATTCGCTAGCAGTAACCGAATGACAGGGCGCCCGCGGGCACCCAAGGAGACTGGATCATGACACGCCTACCCAAACTCACCTGTCTGCTGCTCCTGTCGGGCTGCCTGTCCATCTCGGCCGCCGGCTGCTCGGACGACGACAGCAACCCTAGCGCCTGCGCCGGGCATCTGCTCCCTGGCGATCTCGTCATCACCGAGATCATGCCCAACCCGCAGGGCGCAGACGAGGGCAAAGAGTGGTTCGAGGTCTACAACGCCACCACCGCCTCCATCGACCTGAAAGATCTCCGCCTGGTCTATTCCGGGGCAGACGGCACCAACCGCAAGACCCACCTGGTGAGCGGCGGGCTCATAGGCCCTGGGGAGTACATGGTCTTCGGAGGCATGCTGGACGTGGCCAAGCCCGCCTACGTGGACTACGGCTACGGCAGCTCCCTCGGGACCATGACCAACTCTGGTGGGCGCCTGGCCCTCGAGTGCGGCAACACCGTCGTCGACCAGGTGGTGTACCTGGAGGCCGCTGACGGCGTCTCCCTGAGCTTCAACGGAAATCTGGTGCCCGACGCCGTGGCCAACGACACCCTGGCGAGCTGGTGCGACAGCCAGACCGAGTTCGAGGCTGGAAGCTTTGGCACGCCCGGCGCCGCCAACGATCCCTGCGGCCCCGTGGTGCCGCCGGGCACCTGTCTGGAGGGTGGCGTCTCCAGGGACACGGTGCCCCCTGCGGCGGGCACCGTGATCATCACCGAGTTCATGGCCGACCCATCGGCGGTGGGGGACACCGCCGGCGAGTGGGTGGAGCTCCACTTCACCCAGGCCGCCGACCTGAACGGCCTGCAGCTCGGCGCGGTCGTGGGCACGGTGCAGCACACCGTGAGCGACGCAACCTGTATCCCAGTAGCGGCCGGAGGCTACGTGCTCCTTGCCAGGAACGCCGACCCGGCTGCCAACGGCGGGCTCCCGACCGTGGACGCGGTCTGGCCGAACCTCGCCCTGTCAAACACGGGCGGCGGCATCTTCGTGGGCTACGGCGGCACCGTGCTCGACCAGGTCGCATACACCGACCCCATGGTGCAAACGGGGGCGTCTGCGTCGCTCGACGCCACGGCCCTCGACGTGACCCAGAACGACGATCCGGCCGCCTGGTGCGTGGGCACCGCGGTCTATGGCGCTGGCGACCGGGGCACCCCGCGGGCCGCCAACCCCTCCTGCGGCGGCGCGCCCCAGGACACCTGTCTGGACGGAGGGACCCCGCGCTCCATCCTCCCGCCCCAGGCGGGCGACCTGGTCATCTCCGAGATCATGGCGGACCCCGCCGCTGTCAACGACACCGCGGGCGAGTGGTTCGAGGTGTACTTCGACCAGGCGGCTGACCTGAACGGCCTGCAGCTCGGCACGGCCGCCCCCACGGTGGCCTTCACCGTCACCGGCGCCGACTGCATCCACGTCACAGCCGGGAGCTACGTGCTCTTCGCGAGGAACGGAGACAGCGGCGCAAACGGCGGGCTGCCCACGGTGGACGTGGTCTACACCGGCATCAACCTGGCCAACGCCGGGGGCAACATCTTCGTGGGCTTCGGCGGCGCGGTGCTCGACCAGGTCGCCTACACCGACCCAATGGTGAGCCCTGGGGAGTCGGCGGCCCTGGATCCTGGTTTCTTGACGACCACCGGCAACGACACCCCGGCCAACTGGTGCAACGGCACCACTGTGTACGGTCTTGGGGACAGGGGCACCCCAGGGGCGGCCAACCCCTCCTGCGGGATCGTGCCTCCGAACTCCTGCCTGGATAACGGCACCCCTAGGAGCATCGTGCCTCCTGTGGCGGGCGACGTGGTGATCAACGAGATAATGCCGGACCCATTCGCCGTGGCCGACAACGCGGGCGAGTGGTTCGAGGTGTACTTCGCGCAGGCCGCGGACCTGAACGGCCTGGAGATGGGCGCCACGGTGGGCACGGTGGCCTTCACCGCCACAAGCGCCGACTGCATCCACGTCTCCGCGGGCACCTACGCCATCATCGCGAAGAACGGAACCACCGCCACGAACGGAGGCCTCCCCCAAGTGCAGGTGGAGTGGGCCGGGATGAGCCTGTCGAACAGTGGCGGAAGCCTCTTTGTTGGCTACGGCGGCAACCTGCTCGACGCGATCACCTACCCCTCGGCTGGCACACCCCAGACCCGTGGCCGCGCCATCGCCCTGGACCCCAGCCACAGGAACACCACCGACAACGACACCGCCGCCAACTGGTGCCTAGCTGCGACGACCTATGGCGACGGCGACTCGGGCACCCCTGGGGCGGCCAACCCTGCCTGCCCTTAGCCCAAGGGAGCGGCCCCATCCAGATGCGACTCTCCCCCTGGATCCTTGCGCCTGCCCTGCTCGGCCCTGTCGTAGCCGCCTGCTCGGACGATGACGCAGAGAACCGCTGCGGCCCGCGCCGCGCCACCGTGTCGAACATCGTGGACGGAGACACGGTGGATCTCTCCACCGGAGAGCGGGTGCGCCTGCTCATGGTGGACACCCCGGAGACCACCGGGGGAGCGAACGACTGCTACGGGCAGGAGGCCAAGCAGTACACGATGAGCGCGCTGCTCGGCCAGGAGGTGGAGCTCGGCTACGACGTCCAGTGCGAGGACCAGTACGGTCGCCTCCTCGCCTACGTCTCCGTCCAGGGACGGGAGTTCAACGCGCTCCTCGTGGAGCGCGGCTACGCCTGCGTGCTCTACATCCCGCCAAACGGCCAGGACCGCCGCGACGAGTACGAGACCCTGGAGTACCTGGCCAGGACGAACGGCGTCGGGATGTGGGGAGCCTGTGCAGAGGTGACATGTGACTAGAAGGCTTTCCATGGCGGCTGCCCTGGGGGCGCTGCTCACCTTCGTCTCGCCGGCCCGGGCCGCCGACTACGGCCTCTTCATCGACATCGAGTCGGAGGAGGACCTCCTCGATCTGAAGACCTCGGGCGAGATCACCGACCAGACCTTCGAGACCCTCCGGGAGCTCCTCGAGGACGGCGTCGATCTGAACACCGCCGACCGGGAGACCCTCTATGCCCTGCCGAACCTGACCTACAAGGAGGTGGACGGGATCATCGAGTACCGCAAGGAGGCGGGCTACATCGAAGACCCGGCGGCGCTCGTCAAGGCTGGCGCCCTGGACGCCAAGAAGCTCGGCGCCATCGCCCCCTTCATCGTCTTTGCAAAGCGCAAGCTCAGCATCTACCACACCAAGGGCCGGCTGCGCTACGGCACCACCTACATGGCGGGCGACAAGGACGCGCCCTCCATGTTCCTCCAGGCCCGGGTCCAGTCCCTAAGGCACCTGGACGTGGGGCTCTCCCTCGTGCTCACGAGGGACTGGCTCGGCGCTCCGGTCTATGACCCCAACCGCGATTCCCTGGCCGCGTATCCAGCCAAGGTGGGGCTCGCAGCGCCCAAGTTCTTCGCGCAGTGGAACACGGACAAGTTCCAGGTCATCGCAGGCACATATCGCATCGGGTTCGGCCAGCGGCTCATCTTCGACAACACGGGGCTCTATAGCCCGAACGGCATCCGCGTGGACGACACCCTCTACATCAGCCAGGAGTCCACCCGGACCTGCAAGGAGTCACAGGGCGAGCTCCCCGAGAGCCCCTGCTCGGGCACAAGGCGTTATCGCTATCAATCACCCGACTACAGGTGGACCGACCGGCTGAGGGGCTTCGCCTTCGGCGTCAAGAAGATCGGGGTCGCCAAGAACCACTGGATGCAGATCTACGGCTTCGCCTCCTACCAGACCCACAGCATCTACCAGTACCAGCTCTACGACCGGGGCCGCTGCCAGGACCCGAGGAACGACTCGGACCCTGCCTGCTCGGCTCCCAACGTGTACAGGATCCTGCAAGACAGGCTGGCTCCCACGAGCCGCTACTCCTTCAGCAGCCTGCCGGAGATGTACAACGAGCTAGTGGCGGGCGGAAACGTGACCTACTTCTTCTCCCGGCGGAGCTACATCGGCGTGACGGGCTACGGAGCCACAGTGAAGT
>JAVEWA010000161.1:0-11959 GCA_034004785.1 Polyangia bacterium | reverse complement strand
CGGACGAGTAGAAGAGCGCTGGGTAGCCAAGAGCCGGCGCACCATCCGGGGCCCGGCCCATCACCGTCACCACGCGCTCCAGCCCCACCTCTTCTCCGTGATCGCTCGTGGCGGGCAGGATGACCTCGAGCCGATCGAGCAGCGGCGTCGCGTCCAGGGTCACAGAGAGGCTGCGCTCCAGGCCTCCAGGTCCGCGGATGGTGATGGCGTCTTCCCCTGGACCTCCGGCGACGGCGAGCAGGGCGAGGAGCTGGATCGGGACCCACGTGTCTTCACCGACCGAGAGGCGTCCCTCTGGCACGGCGAGCAGAGTGCTGCCTGAGCCCTGCTCGATCTCGGGGGTCCATCGCCCTGGCATGGCGTCTCCCTGCTCGTTCGACAGGGCGAAGGCGAGGCGGGCGCCCCCCTCTGGCGAGATGAGCGCTCGGTCGGGCCCCTCGGCGAAGGCGTCCAGCCAGAGGGGCTCGGCCAGGAGCGGGCCGAGCCAGAGGGAGATGGCAGTTGGGTCTTCGATTCGGACGGCGAGGCGGTCCCATTCCTCATCGGCGTCGCCGAGCATGGACAGGCTGGCGGTGCCTCTTCCGAGGAAGGTGAGCTGGTGTGGGAACGAGGCGTCGGGATCCGTCGTGGCGCCGAGAATGGAAGGATCACCGCTCGACACTCGGAGGGAAGACGGGGGACTCTCGGCGTCGGTAGCTGGTCTCACCCGAAACCCGATGCTCGTACCCGTGGCGAAGGCCAGGCCCGCCTCGGCAGAGAGATCTAGCCAGGACAGCTCCTCGAAGACGAAGTCGAGGCGCTCGAGCTCGCCCTGGGTTCCTGGACAGCCAGGGTCGGGTGTAGGGTCTGGGCCTCCGTTTTCCCCCTTGTCGCCGCAGCGCAGGGCAAAAAGGGCCGAGAGACACATGGCGCTCGCCAGGGCGCGCCAGCTACCCGAAGGCACCAGGGCTCGGATCGACTTGCACTGCCATGGACTTGGGTTCTTGGCGAATGACATGGTCCTACCTCCACCGGGCTTCGAGTTGCCGGGGCCCTGCGACACCTGGCTCGCCTGCTGTTTGGGCCCGCAGGGGAGTAGCGCGACAAGGCTTTGCTTTCTGATTGTGCACTAGCTGTGCCAGGGGAGGGTGATGGTCAAATCACTAGCGATTTTGAGTGAATGGTTGAGCTCACCTCGTCAAGAGAGGCGGTCTTGCGCAGCCCGCGCAGTGAAGCCGCGACCACAGGTGTCACGCCCGCGCCACAGCATGGGCAGGCGTCGCGAAGGTTCCCCGAGCCCTCGGTCGAGACGCCCTCGGCCGTGCGTCTCGTTGCCTTCAGCAACGCGCTGTATCAAAGTTCCCAATAATCATTGGTGATTCTCAGTCATTGCTTTACAGAACGGCGTTCTGCATACTATATCCCGTTATCAGGGAAGAAGAAGGTGCAGCCGTTTTGAACATCCTTGCAAAGATCGTGACCCGACGCGCCTGGCTCGTGTTAGGCGGCGTGGTCCTCCTCGTGATCGCCGCCCTTTGGAACGGTGTACGGCCGGAGCCAGAGGACGACATCCTGAAGTTCCTGCCCCCAGGCGATCCCGACATCCAGATGTTTCGAAGGATCAGCGAGCAGTTCGGGGGGCTCGAGGTGGCCATGGTGGGCATCGAGACAGGGGACGTCTTCGAGCCCGAGTTTCTGAAGCGCCTCGACCGGCTCACCGGGGATCTCCGTGAGACGAGCGGCGTGGATCGAGTGGTCAGCTTGACCAACCTCGCGGACTTCGAGCCGGACAAGGTCCAGCGGGGCATCAAGGCTGGCGAGCTCATCGACGTCCGCCAGTTCTCGAAGCCTGGCTACCTCTCGGGCCTCAGGGCCCGGGTGCTGGGCAAGGAGCACGTCGTCGGCCAGTTCGTGGACATCAAGGGGAGCTCCACCCTGGTGCTGTGCTTCCTGGTTCCGGGTGTGAATCAGAAGCAGGTGGTGGACCGGATCAAGGAAGTGTCCGGGCGCCACATGGGCAAGGAGCGGCTCTACTGGGGCGGGGCGCCATTTGCCTCTGCCTACGTCTTCGAGGCTACCGAGAAGGACATTCGCACCCTCACTCCCTGGGCGCTCCTCGTGATCATCGTGATCATGCTCTTCGCGTTCCGGGATCCGCTGGGGGTGGTGCTGTCGCTCCTATCGACCGCGGTTGGGGCATTGGTGGCCTTCTCCCTGATGGTGGCCTTCGACGTGAAGCTGAACCTGGTGCTCTCCTCCATGCCAGTGATCCTCTTCGCCGTGGGGAGCGCCTACGGGATTCACATCCTGTCCCGCTACTACAAGCTGGCGGAGACCCTTCCCAGGCAGGATGCCATACGGCGTTCTCTGGCCGAGACCGGTCCCGCGGTGTTGGCCACCGGCATCACCACCATGGCGGGGTTCTTGTCCTTCGTGGTGATGGACATCCCACCCATGCGTCTCTTCGGCATCTTCACCGCGGTGGGTATCGGCGCCGCCATGCTGACTGCCTTGCTGGTCATCCCCGCCGTGCTCACGCTTACCGGCCGTTTCAAGCGTTTTGGCAAGGGAGGCTCGGGGCTCGGCTGGCTGCCCAGGCAGCTCGGACGCCTGTCTGCCGCGGGCTACAGGCGACGGGGCGTGACCTTGATCGTGGCGTCCGTCCTCGCCGTGGCAGGGATCGTCATCTCCACCCAGATCAAGGTGGAGGTGGAGCCCTCGGCCTTCTACTCCTCGGGGAGCCCGCCCGCCGTGGCGGACGAGTTCATGGGCCGGAAGTTCGGCGGCTCCCAGTTCGTACAGGTGCACTTCGATCTCGCGCCAACGGACGCCACGGCGATAAGAGCGTCGCGGCAGTCTGGAAAGGCAGTCTCCCCCTTTTCAGACCCAGCCAAACCAGTGATAGAGGATCCGCTGGTGTTGAAGGAGGTGCGTCGTTTCGCCGAGATCATGGCGATGGACCCCGACGTGTCCTCGGTGCTGCACATCGGGCTGCCGATCTCGCTCGGCAACGAGATGGCCGAAGATCTGCGTCGAATACCCGACACGCGGGAGAAGGTGAAGAACATCTACGGCCTGGTGAGCACGGATCCCACCATGAGCCAGCTCCTGTCGCCGAGCCACCGCGACCTCCTCGTGCACGTGAAGATCCGCTCCTCCAGCATCGAGGTGGTGAACCGGGTCCTCGCGAGGGCCACGACGGTGATTGAAAAGGAGTTCCGGCCCCGGCTGGTGCCCGTGGACCTCGGGCGCGAGAAGCCAGGCCCGCGAAGGGACGAGGCCGTTCGGCTCTTGGTGAGCGACACAGCTAGTCACGTGGTCGCCTCGGCGCGGTTCTTCGGCGTGGTGGCCTCCAAGGAGGCCAGGGACAGGGTTCATGGAGAGCTGGCGGCCCGCTTTGGCAAGCCCGTGGAGGTCTCGGCCGAGTCCAGGCGAGCCGTGGCCGAGAACCTCACGGGCTTTCTCCTGTCCAGCGAGTTTCCAGGTATCTGGCCCAAGCTGAACGTGGACGAGGACCCCTACGACAAGAAGAAGGTGGCCTCCGACATAGCGCAGGCGCTCTCCGCGCTCGGCCCAGGGGCCTCCGAGAGGGCGAGAGACGGGGCTGTGAAGCAGGCCGCGGCCGAGGTCCTCGGAACCTCGCGTTGCCTGGACTTCTCCTCCTTCCTGGGCCAGGAGCTGGAGCATGGCTGGCACATTCAGCGTGGGCAGCAGCTCGGGCTGGCCGCGGCCCGCGCCCTGGGACAGTCCAAGCCCTCGGCGGCCTTGCACAAGGCGCTCGCCACCGCGGCCCTGGACCTGGATGCGCCGGTGGTGGCGCTGCCCGCGCCTGCTGGCGCAAAACCCGAGGGACTCACGACGATCCGCCCCACGGTGAGCGGTATGCCGGTCGTGCTTCGGGGGCTTGCCCGCTCCGTCCAGCTGAATCAGATCTTCAGCTTGGCGGCCTCCCTGGTGGTGGTGCTCCTGGTGATGGTGATCATGTTCCGGTCCTTCGTGGCGGGCATCGTGGCCATCCTGCCGGCGGGATTCACCCTGGTGGCGGTTTTCGGCGGCTTGGCCCTGCTGGGCAAGCCTCTCGACATATCCACGTCCATGGTGGCTGGGATAGCGATCGGCGTCGGCATCGACTACGCCATCCACTTCCTGTCCTGGTGGCAGGCGCCCACGGGCGAGGGCTGGGTCGGATCGGCGCGGCGGGCGGCTGCCGAGTCGGGCGGCGGCATCCTGGCGAATGCCTTGATGGTTTGCGTTGGCTTCGCGGTGCTCGCCCTGGGCGAGTCGGCTCCCACCAAGGCGCTGGGAGTCATGATCGCGGCGGCCATGCTCATCTCCGCTCTCGTGACCTTCCTGGTGGTTCCTGCGGGAGCTGGCAGGAGAGTGTACTACCAGCGTATCGAGACCAGTGAGCAGGGCGAGGCAGCAAGTCAGGTGGCCGAGCTGGCGACCGCTTCCCCGGAGAACAGCGCGACGCGCAGGTGAATGAAAGGGCCCGAGGGCCGTTGTTTCTCGTATGTGCGCCCGACGAGGCCTCGCCGGTCTCCTTGGCGCCAGAGCTGGACGAAACAAGCACAAGGAGACCGTCGTGAGAGCAGCATTCTTCTTTTTTACAGCGTGCCTTATTCTCGTTCCAACCTCTGCCCAGGCGGACCCCAAGGGCGACGTCGTGATGCGACGCTACGACAGGAAGACGAACGCCTTCAAGGACATCACCCTCAGGTGGAACCTCACCGTCAAGCACCCGGGGCGCAAGGCCTCCCTCGTGAAGTTCAAGGTCGTTACGCGCCCTCAGGGGCAGCGGCTCATCCAGATGCAGTACCCGGGAGACATCAAGGGCATGCACATCCTCGTGCAGTCCGCTGACGAGATGTACATCTACCTGCCTGCCTTCAGAAAGGTCCGCCGCATCGCGGGACACGTGAGGAACCAGGGATTCCAGGGCTCCGGGTTCACCTACGACGACATGGCCATCGGCAAGTGGGCCCCCTACTACGACTCCACCATCCTTCGGGAGGACGGAAAGCACTGGTGGCTGGACTCGAGGGCCAAGGCTGGAAAGACTCCACCCTACCCGCACGTCCAGATGTCCATACGCAAGGACATCGATCTCGTGCACGAGATCCAGTACTTGGACAGGCACGGCAAGAAGTACAAGAGCCAGCTTTTTTTGGACTACAGATGCCGCGGTGACAACACCCACTGCAACCCCACCCGCATCCAGATGATCGAGCACACGCGCGGCAACCTGGTGTCCGAGATGAACCTCCGCGGCGGCATCCTGTACGACAAGGGCTACGACGACGACATCTTCACGGTGCGATACTTGCACAAGTCTGCCGACTGAGCCTGCCCTGGCCCGTTTTCGCCGCCAGGAGCGCGGCCGGGCCTCTGGCAGCCCACACCCTCGCACTGGAGGCGACATGAGAACGCTCCCGAGAAGATCCTGGATGTGGGCCCTCCTGCTAGCGGCCGCCCTGCCGACGGGGACTGCTCGGGCCGACGAGGGAGATGACGACGAGGACGAGAAGGGCCTCAAGACGAGCCTCTCGGGCTTTCTGAGCTCCGACATACGCTACTCCATCCCCAAGCTGAATCCCTTCTGGTGCCGTTCGGGCTGGTACTGCCACGGAAACAAGAGCGTAGGCGACATCAAGAACGGCTTCTCCCGGAACGAGAACATCGCGCGCATGCGCTTCTCGGTGCGCTCTGGGGACTACAAGGGCGTGGCCGAGGTGGACTTCGTGTGGACTGGCTTCTCTCGGGGCTTCGCCGATCTCGCGAACCTGGCGGAGCGGGAGACGGTGGATCCCTTCCGCTTGGAGGCCCACGCCCTCTACTTCGACGTGTCGGACTTCATCACCAAGGGGCTGGACGTTCGAATCGGCAAGCAGATCGTCACGTGGGGCAAGGCCGACATGTTCAACCCCACGTCGAACCTGAACCCCCTCGATCTCGAGGACACGCTGCTCTTCGGGGACCGCGTGTCCAACAACATGATCAGGCTCGACTACAACTTCCTCAAGGACTGGCTCGTCTCCCTGATCTGGGTGCCCATCTTCAAGCCCAACCAGCTCCCTGCGAGCGCTGTCCTGGCGGTGAAGGGCGTGGATCGGATCCCACTGGCGGATGCCGCCCTCAGGAGGCGACTCCACGTGGAGCGGGAGGGCGGGGAGCTTCTGGCCGGTCCCACGCGGGTGACCGAGGCGATCCCGGAGCTGCCCGAGACGCGCATCGAGAACTCACAGGTGGGCTTCAAGCTCGGGGGCAAGGCCGCCAAGATGGACTTCTCCCTGTCCTACTACTACGGCAGGAGCGGGATCCCCCAGCCATACGTGGAGCGCACCTTCAACGTTCCAGGCTTCATCGACGCCAAGACCTCCCTGATGTACCCGCGGATGCACGTCCTCGGCTTCGACTGGGCCGGTCAGATCCCCATGGGCAAGGTCGGGGGAGGCAACAGGGGCATCGGGTTCTGGCTCGAGCTGGCGGTGATCTTCCCACAGAAGGTTCAGATGCCCATCTTCCAGAACGACATGCCCATCATCGGCAGCGGCGAGTACGACTACGATGGCGACGGCGTCTCGGGCGGGACTCCTCCCACAATCGTGCCCAGCCGTCCCTTTGCGAAGTGGGTGCTGGGCCTCGACTACACCTTCAACAAGTACGTCTTCATGAACGTGCAGTGGGTGCATGGTTTCCCGGACGAGTTCGGAGCCGGGGACTGGCTCCACCGTGGTTATGTGCCCACCCGCGGCTACGTTGACCTCGACACCAACAACGACGGGGTGGACGATCTGGACGGCGTGCTGATCGGCTGCGGAGTTCTCTCCGGAGTGGGCGACGGCAGGCTCTGCGCCAAGGAGTACCTCAGGCCGCGATTGGGCGACTACCTGGTCGCTGGCGTCGATCTGAAGTTCATGAGCGAGAAGTTCCTGCTCCGGCTCTTCTTCATCCTGGACGTGACGGGGGTCACCATCGAGGAGTTCGTGCAGGACCCGGGGCAGGGCGACCCCACCGTGGGCCGCCGGCGGCGCAACTACAAGCACGCCTTCACCGGGGACGGCTTCGGCATGATCATCTTCCCGCAGCTCACCTACAGCCCGGGTGGCGGTGTGGAGCTCTCCGCTGGCGGCCTCTTCGCCCTTGGCAAGCCCCACACCAAGTTCGGTGATCCCTCCACCGGCGGAACCGTGGTGTTCGCCAAGGGCAAGTTCAACTTCTGATCCGCCCTGATCTGCAGGGCTACTCGGCGGAGCTCGCCGGTGGCATCGTGTCCTTACCCTGGACTGGCTCCTGGTCTGCCCCTTGCCGGCTGGCGGTTCGTCGCCCCAGGCGCAGGATCCACAGGGTGAGCAGCACGAGCCAGCCAGGTCCCACGAGCAGGGCGAGCCTCGTGGGCAGCCAGAGTGGGTCCACGTCAGCCTTGAGCACCACGAAGTCCATGCCGCCGCGGGTCGGAACGACTCCATGGCGGATGAGGGTCAGCCGGAGCTCCCGATGCCGCGGCTCGAGGAGTCGCAGGGTGCAGGGGGGAGAGGCCTCTGCCTTGGGATCGTACGGGCAGTCGTCGAAGTCTGCGCGCTTCTTCCGGTGCGACGATCCAAGGACCCAGACAGAGATTGGATCCCCCGCCTTCCAGGAGACCGGCACGAAGGGCAGGATCGTGTACTTCTCCTTCGACCCGCCCTGCTCCATCTCGATGCTGGCTCCGTCCTTCCAGCGAAGGCATCCGGTAAGCCGGGCCTCCACCGCGTTCCTCTCGGTCATCTCGGCGTATCTCTCGACCGGCATGGGCCCGAGCTGCCTGCCGAGCTTCATCCTCGTGGCCTGGTATCCGCTCCAGCCCACGATGAGCGCCGGGACGGTGGCGACCACTGTCACCACGAAGGGCATCATGTCCCCGACCCTGGCCTTCACCATCCGGTAGCCCAGGTACAGCCCGAGGAGCATGGTGGGCACCAGGGCGAAGGTGACCCCGATGTCGAAGGACCAGTCACCCGTGGCGAGCCAGCACCCGGTGGCGAGCGCCGTCATGGTCCCGACGATAAGCAGGGCCCAGAGCAGAGCCTTCCAGAGCGTCATGGCCGGGGATGATAACCGCAAGTGCGGGAGTTGGTCGAGTGAATGAGGAGGACGGTGTAGGAGAAGGACGGGTCAAGGGTCCGCGATCTGGGGTCCGCGATCTGGGGCGGTGAGATCCCCGCGGCAGCCCTCGGGAGCCGTCACCTGGGGATGGCATTCCCAGACTTCACGAGCTTCCATACGGAGCCATCGGGCCCGAGGTGCACCCGCCGTGCCTTGGGGTAGACGGTTTGCATGAATTTTTCGTCGGCTTTCGCGCCTTGGCTGAGCAGATACCATGTGGGAGCCTCGAGCCTCGGATGGTTCTGCACGAGGTCTGTTGAGTAGAAACCACCCGAGGAGACGAATACGAAGCTCGCCTCGGTCGGATCGTGGCGGGGGAGTTGAGCCAGATGGTTCCTCACGAAGTCCTGAACCTGGGAGAAGCGCTGAAGGTTGCAGATTGTAGCGCTCATGACAGCCACCGAGCAGACATAGGCAAGCAGCCTGCTCTGAGCATGCGTACTCGGGGCGGCTGGCTCCGCCGGCGCGTGTCCAACGAGCGCAGCCGTCGCCAGCAGAAGTAGCGCTGGATAGCAGTAGTGGAGGTGACGATATCCCCAACCATGACCTTGAGAACCCTGGAAGAATAGAGAGGCGGCGAAGGTTAGGAGCATCGAAGCTGCGAACACCGCGAGGATTGGAACGCGGCGTACCCTGGCCGCCCCCATCACGGCGAGGACCAGCAGCCCTGGCATGGCCCACGCCCAGAGCTTCAGCAGGGCCAGGAATCGAACCCAGGCGATGCCCAAGGACGGAGCGACGATGTGTTCAGTTGTAGCCGCGGCCGTCAGGAGGGCAACGGCGCCAGCCGGATCAGCGAATAGAGGAGGCCCTCCCAGCGCATGGCTCCTGAGGGTGGTGGTCAGCCAAGTGATCAGGATGACGAGCGGCAGATAGCCGATCACCAGAGACAGGATGTTCCACACCCGACCGGGTTTGATTGCCACCCACGCAAACCAGGGCAGCGCATAGAGAAGATGGGGGGCAGGCTCGTGCTGCACGAGAGCCATTGCGCCCATCACGCCTGCGAGGGCCGCCTTTCCAGGAGTCGGCTGGATAAGTAGCACTGAGAAAGCCAGGTTGAAGAACAGGTGGGCGGGCATGGTGTAGTAGCTGAACGAGGTGATCAGCAACTGGGGGCAGGCCAGAGCCATGAGGATGGCCCAGCCCGGTGCCAGGGGCTGGGATGGGAAGATTTCCCTCGCGGCTTTGTGCAGTAGGAGCAGTGAGCCTCCGAATAGGAGAGGGTTGAGGAGCCATGGAACTCTTGCGAGCTCGAATGGAGCGAGCAGCAAGGAGAACCCGGGCCAGTACTTCGAGATGACCAGCCCACTTTCGGGACAAGACAATAGAAACGTCGAGCCGTGGGGGATCAGCCTGTCGAGGAGGGCTGGCGGGAACTCGCCAGTAAGGCGGCCCGACGCGAAGGCCTGCGCCTGGAATCGTACCAGGTACTCGTCCATGGAGAGGGGGTGATTGTGGTAGAGAAGGAGCGCGCAGAGGGCAAGGACAGAGGTGGTCGCTCCCCCCAATCTCAACGGATGGCGGACGATGAACTCCAAGAGGCGCTGCATCCATGGAGCGGGGCACAGGAGGAGCGCTGCCGCGAGGATGCCGATCTGAAGCAACAGGGCGGCCGAGTCGTGATGAAGGATGAGGTGATAGAATATCTTCAAGTTCGGGACGGGGTGATATGTCGCCCCGTTCAGGTACAGGTCCAGGCAAGCCGCTCCGAAGACCAATGTTCCAAGCAGCCCAAAGAGCGCGATGCGGCGTGTCGCTGCTGTGTCGGATGTTTCCTGCCTCTCGTTCATTTGGCGTGTATTAGAAGGAGTTATCGAAAGCGACCAAGTCGGTGTCGGGTTGCTCGAGGGAGCACAGCCTCTGGGAATCGTTGCATCAGCCTATCGGTGAATGGTCCTCCTGGTCAAGGCGCCCTCTTGGTGTCTCCCATGTTGTCAGCCGCGTAGGTGCGTTTCCGAGCCTTTCGAGCCGGCATTGACCCGAGACACCCGACCACGGGCTGAAGCTCAGGGTGCCTTGGCCCTAGATGCTCGGCCATTACTGGCACTTTGCAGTATCCCTGTGCTACCAATGGGTTGGCTCGAAACATCGAGGAGGATGTCGAGGCCTCATGAGAGGTCCTGGACCTCAGAACCCGTGGTTTGCCAGGCTCGGACCCGAGTCTGGCCGTCTCTGATATTCATTCCGTTCCTCGAGTGCCCAAAGGTCACTTCCAAAGATGAGCTCCACTGATCAATCAATGCCCCAAACAGCGATTATCGGCGCCGGGCCCGCTGGGCTCACTGCGGCCTACGCCCTGACCAAGCGCGGCGCACGGCCGGTGGTCTTGGAGGCGGACCCAGAGTACGTGGGCGGGATCTCCCGCACTACGCGGTACCGGGGCTACCGCTTCGACATCGGCGGACACAGGTTCTTCTCCAAGTCCAGGGAGGTCGAGGACCTGTGGACCGAGATCCTGCCCGACGACATGCTCGTGAGGGATCGGGTCTCGAGGATCTACTACAAGCGGAAGTTCTTCGCCTACCCGCTGAAGGCCTCCAATGCCCTTTGGTCCCTCGGGTTCGGGGAGGCGACGCGCTGCATGGCCTCATACGCCAGGGCCCGGGTCAGGCCACGACCTGCCCCGAGCAACTTCGAGGACGTGATAGTCAACGCCTTCGGGGAGAGGCTCTACGAGATCTTCTTCAAGGCCTACACCGAGAAGGTATGGGGGATGAAGTGCACCGAGATCTCGGCGGACTGGGCCCTGCAGCGCATCAAGGGGCTGTCGCTGAAGTCTGCCGTGGTCAACGCGCTGAAGCTGGACAGGCTCAAGCCTGGAAAGAAGGAGGTCATCAAGACCCTCATCGATCAGTTCCGCTATCCGAGGCTGGGACCTGGGATGCTGTGGGAGGCCTGCGCCGATCGGATCCGGGCGGCAGGCGGCGAGGTCAGGCTCGGGTGCGAGGTCGATCGGCTGGAGCTGGAGGGAGGACGGTGGCGTGTTGGTTTCCGCGAGCTTTCGGGGGGGGGGCGCGGCGAGCTGCTCGTGGATCACGTGGTGAGCTCTGCGCCGCTCTCACAGCTCGTGCGGATGGTCAGGCCGGCGCCTGCGCCCGAGGTGTTGGAGGCCGCGGCGCGGCTGCGGTACCGCGACTTCATAACCGTCGCCTTGGTGGCGGATGGGCGGTCCCCGCTGCCCGACAACTGGATCTACATCCAGGACGCCGACGTGAAGGTGGGACGGGTGCAGAACTTCGGCGCATGGTCTCCGGAGATGCTCCCGGACCCGGAGAGCGCCTGCTACGGCCTGGAGTACTTCTGCTTCGAGGGCGACCAGCTCTGGTCCTCGACTGACGAGGAGCTCATCGCTCTTGGCAGGCGTGAGATGGAACACCTAAAGCTGGTGCCCGAGCTCGTGATCCGGGACGCCACCGTGGTCCGTCAGCGAAAGGCCTACCCTGTCTACGATGATCATTACGCCGCTGCTGTGGACGAGATCCGGCGGTGCCTGGAAAGGGACTATCCGGGGATCCATCCCATCGGACGAAACGGAATGCACAAGTACAACAACCAGGACCACTCCATGATGACCGGGTTGCTCGCGGTGGAGAACATCCTGGCGGGGGAGCGGCGCTTCGATCTATGGCGGGTGAACCAGGACGCGGAGTATCACGAGGCTGGCGAGGCCGGCGCCGAGGAGACGATCACCCAGGTCGAAAGTCCGGCCGGTTCCGAGCGTTCCTGAGCGCGGAGGGCCCGTGACTTACGGCTCTGAAATGCCAGATGCACCTGGTTCCCCCGTTCGGCGCGCCAGGGCCCTACTGTTCCTTGGCATCGGGTATCTGCTGCT
>JAVEWA010000160.1:0-11959 GCA_034004785.1 Polyangia bacterium | reverse complement strand
CAGGGCTCTCGCCGCCGCTCACTCGAAAGGGATCATTCACCGAGACCTCAAGCCTGAGAACATCTTCCTGATTTGCCAGGGGGGGCGACCCGACTTCGTCAAGATTTTGGACTTCGGTATTGCCAAGTTCACCGGCATGGAGGGGGGCGCGCCCAAGCAGACCAAGACCGGCATGATATTCGGGACCCCAGACTACATGGCTCCCGAACAGGCAGAGGCCAGGAACGCCGACCACAGGGTCGATATCTACTCCCTGGGGATCATCCTGTACCAGCTCGTGACTGGGCGGCTGCCCTTCGAGGCCGAGACCTTCATGGGTGTGTTGCACCAGCACATGACCAAGATCCCTACGCCGCCCAGGGAGCTGGAGCCCTCTCTGCCCGTGGCGTTCGACGCCATCATCCGGAAGACCCTGGAGAAGGATCCAGATAAACGTTACCAGACGATGCAGGAGCTAGGCGCGGCGCTCGAGGCGCTCTCCACCGGCGAGATCCTGCCCGAGAAGCCGTCCGCGCCGACAGACCTTGCGGCGGAGCCCCGACGGTCCCCCCCTCTTCCAGACACCGCGCGTGTCCCCCCGCTGGGCGCTCCGGAGGCACGTAAGCTCAGAGGCAAGGGAAAGGCCCCCTTGCTGGTGCTCGCGCTCGCTCTGGTGGGGATTGCGTCGATTGTCGGCCTGGTGCTTTTCTTCATGGGAAGCTTCAAGACGAAGGAGACAACTCGTCAGAAACAGGACCTTGGTGGGCAGACCACGCCAGGGCCCGTGGTTGAGAATCGGGCTGATGCTCAGGTTCCGAGGATACAGGCTGATGCCATGGTCCCGGCCGAGCCCATGGTCCCAGAACGGACCGTGAAACTCGAGGTGCTCACCCGGCCCGATGGAGTGGAAGTCCTTCTCGATGGCGATTCCATCGGGCGAACCCCGATCCAGGACTACCGGGTGCCCCTCGGAGAGACCGAGAGGGTTCTCCTCCTCAAGAAGGATGGCTACAGGAGCCTGGAGATCAAATTCACGCCGGATTCGAATCAGAGCTGGGATCGAACTCTCGTGCGTGGACGCGGTCTGATTCGGGTGGCTCCCGACCGACCACGGCCCATGGAGCTGCCGATGTCCATGGACGAAACCATGACGCCCGCGCCCATGGAGGAGTCCATGCGGCCGCCCACGATGGATCAGCGCCCCGTCCCCAGGGATGGGATGGCCCCTATGGAGTCGGACCTGAAGGATCCGGACTTGTAGCTCGAGAGCCTGGGAGCAGACCTGAGAAGAAGGATGGCGTCGTCTGTGGCTGGGAGCGTTCGACCGATGGGTAGCTCAAGCCAACCTCGGCTCTTGCGGTCATCAAGGCTCTGAGGGAAGGTCGTTCTGACGAGGCCGGGCAAGCTCGACGACGATCTGTTTCTCTCCCAGGCTCTGCCCGTTCGCCTTGGCGACGATTTCGTCGGCTACCCCCTTTGAAACGGACACGAAGCTGTAACCCTCACGGATCTGGATTCTGAACACGTCCCTACGGTCGATACCAGCGTGAGTTACGAGGAACTGGATCAGGGTAGAGGGCCTCATCCCCTCCTTTCGTCCAGCGCCGACGTACAGCTTGGTCCCCTCCTCCTGGGGTTGCTCCTCGGCTCTGACGCCGCGAGGCTGGGCGCTCCCGCGATCTCGGCTCCTATCACCGCCGCGAGCAGTCGAGCGTTCCCGCTCTCTCCCGCGTCCCCCTCGCTCATCGCGCGGCCTGCCGTCCTCGGCGCCCCTGTCGCGGTAGCGTCCCCCCCTGCCGTCCGGGGCTCTGTCTGGGCCCTCTTGGCGGCGAGCCCCAGCCCCGTCGCCGCTCCGATCCGTGTCGAAATTCGGGAGCGGACGTTCCGGCCTGGGTGGGCGGGCAAAGTGCTCCTGCAGCAGGAGGGCGACGATCTCTTCTCCGCGCAAGCTGTGCCAGATGCGGCGCGCCAGGCCCAGGAACTCCGGCTCGACTGAGTCGTCGTGCTCGTCAATGTTCCGGGTGAGGACGGCGAAACGTTCCCCCTCGGCTTGTGCCGCCAGTTCGGTGGCGGTGGGCAGAAAACGTTCCTCGGGGCTGATGTCGTGTGTGAGTTTCATGTAATAGAAGTCGCCGAGCTCCTGGGGCGACACCAGGGAAACCGCGATGCCGGAGCGTCCCGCGCGTCCGGTGCGTCCAGTCCGGTGAATGTAGATGTCCGCGTTCTCGGGGAATCGGTAGTTGAACACATGGGAGAGCTCCGCGACGTCGATGCCACGGGCGGCGATGTCGGTCGCTACCAGGAAGCTCGTCTTTCTCTCGCGGAGATTCTGCATGGCTCGCTCACGCTCGGCCTGCGTGAGATCCGATGAGAGGGCCTCGGCGCTGAATCCAGCCTCCCTCAGGAACCGTGACACGAGGTTAGTCTCCTCCCTCGTGTTGCAGAAAATGATGGCCGACTCCGGTCGTTCCGCCTCCAGCACGCGGAGCATGTCGCGCGGCCGCGCCATGCCCGACACCAGGTAGTAGACGTGGTGGATCTCCTTGACCCCCACGAAGTCTTCGGAGAGCAGCAGTCGCTCTGGCTCCCTCAGGTACTTGTTCGCCAGTCGCTGCACATCCTCCGGAAGGGTCGCCGAGAATAGTAAGGTCTGCTCCCTGTTGGGTAGGGCTCCCAGGATCGCCGTCAGCTCCTCATAGAAGCCCATCGAGAGCATCTCGTCGGCTTCGTCGAGCACCAATGTCCTGATGCATCGCACATCGAGTGTCTTTCGACGGATGTGGTCCAGGACACGCCCCGGCGTGCCACAGACTATCTGCGTGCCGGCGGCGAGGCGTTGGACTTGGGGCCCAATCGCGGCGCCTCCGTACACTGCCGTCACCTCCACCGATGTCCCCTGGGTCACTCGCGCGGATTCGTCGGCCACCTGAATGGCCAGCTCTCGGGTCGGGGCGAGGGCCAGTACTCGAGCGCCACGTTCCTCGCTCTTGGCGATGTTTGCAATGAGAGGGAGGGCAAACGCCAGAGTCTTGCCGCTGCCCGTACGTGACTGCACAACCAGGTCGCGTCCATCGAGAATGGCCTGGTAGGTAGCAGTCTGCACCTCCATCGGACGGTGATAGCCGAGCTTCTGCAGGAGTGCCACACGATCGGTCGCAACTCCGAGCTCCTCCCAACTCAGCGAAGGCGCCTCCGCTTGCTCACCGCACCCACGAGATTCGTCATGCTCGGTTGGAGCGGCGGAAAGGCCATCTCCTCCAGCGCAGTCGTCACCGTCGGATCGGTCTGTCACAGGCAAGGCGTCCCCCTCCGTCGAGCTGGAGCCCTCGGAGAGACCGGGATGAGGCCGGTCACTTTCACAGGACATGGATGCTCCTTTCAGAAGCCGATGTTGCAGGTTTCGGGCTCAACGCGATGGATGCCCCATCTGCGCAGTCGGTACTTGATGAGCTTACGCTCTCGCTTCATTCGACGAGCCGATTGGTCGAGCTTCCCCTCGGTTTCGGCGAGGATGCTGCGGATGCGCTGCACCAGCGGCGCCGCCTGTTGCTGAAAATGCTGCACCTGACGAGTCAATATCCGTCTCAGCTCGTCTAGATCTTGATGCGCTTTGGCCAGATTGTTCAAGACCGGATTCTTCGCCCGCGCCTGGAGCTCGTTCAGGCGGCATCGGGACCAGACCTCGTAGAACCGGTATCTCCAGTGTCCGAGGTCGGAGGCCGTCGCCTGGCTGCTCCGCAGCACGACATACCAGGGGTGTGTGTCCCAGCCATAGACGTCGTTCCAGCGCTCCTTCAGCGACTCGTCCTTGCACAGCTGGTTCGTCGGTAGGCGGCCATAGTCCGACACCAAGGCTTGGAACAAGACCAGCAGATCAAAGTAACAGTGGAAAACTTCCTCGGGCCTGTCAGCTGTGGCGGAGATGCGAGGCTGCTTGTACAGAGGGTCTCTTTGGGACACGAGGTGGTAGACAACCGAGGACAGGACCCATCCCGAAGAAGCGACCACGCACGAAAAGAACACGACTCGTACGCCCAATAGAAGGCTGCGATTCACGCGTCGCTGAGGCTGTTCTTTCTGCTGGGGTTCGGCGGTCACTTCGCGGTCCTCTGCGTCCAGGATGCTCCCAATAACCTGGAATCACTTGAACGTCAACCGAGGCACTCGCCTGGACACGAGGTCGGAAGGTGCCGCCTGCTTCCGTGGGAGAAGTGCCTCACTCGGGAACGTCGCTGGACCAGGCGCTAGCCCTAGGAACCAGGAACCAGCACTCGGGCGCGACCCGTCGAATCGGTCACGCCATCGCCAATGAAGACGGGTTCACGATCACAAAGCGCGTAGTCTTGGCTGTGCAGTGTCGAGCAGAAATCATCCAGCAGGTATACCGACACCGACACCCCGGAGAGTGCAGTGTTTGTGTCCGCAACCAGACCAGAAACCTGGACCTCGAGGACGCTCGCATTCGGGAGGACGAAGCTGCTCGCCTCGATGACCGGGCTGCTCGCTTCGTCTATCAAAAGATCGTTCGGGAGGACCCAGCGGGGCAGTGAGAGGCCAGTAGGCGGGATCAGCTCTATTGCGTAGGTTCCTGGATCCAACTTCAGCGAGAAGCGCCCCAACTCCTTGGTCGTTCCGGTCCTGAGTGAACCGCGGATACCAGACGGGCCATCCAGGCGCCGCGCCTGCACCAAGAGATCAATGGCCGGTGCGAGGCTGGAATCGAGCACCTGGCCAGCATAGGAGACGCGCCGCGAGAGCTGGATTGGAGGTGCAGCTCCGCCTACGGCGCCCAGGGAAATCGAGGCCTCTCCCGTCAGCATCGCCACCGCGAATTCCGACGAGCTCGGGGGAAGAACCACGGCCTCGTATACCCGATTCTCCGCCGTAGTTCCTGGAACCAGATCCACAGACACCACCCCATTATCGTCGGACAGCGCCGTGACGGAGTAGATTCCTGAAAGGCCCGATGGCTGACCAATGCGGGTCGAGAAGGTCACCGTGGCGCCGGGGATCACGGCGTCCTCGCCGTTACTGGAGCGCCCTTGTAGGCTGAACAGGAAACGTTGCGGCGTCGGGTAGGCTGGAAGCTGAAATGTCCCGAGAGCCTCGGGGTTGTCGAATGTGTTGAGGGCTCCCTGCTCCTCCGCCTGGGCCCCGATCACCAGGCCCTCACGGGTGACCTCTGGAATCCCCTGACCCTCCGTCCCGGGCCCCACGGTCAAGGCGTAGGTCCTCACGCCGCGGGGCAGACGGAGATGGAAAAAACCACCCGAATCGGTCGTCCCGGTGGAAGAGCTCAGGAATCCGTCATCTTGCCCCACCGCTCGTACCCTGGCGCCCTCGACCCCAACGCCCAGGGCGTCCACCAGGTATCCGGCGGCGTAGATTGAGGTCTCCGGATCTCCGAACACCAGCCAGATCGACTCATCCGAGTCGAACCTCGTCTCCATCACGAGCGGATGGTATGACTCCTCGTTAGACGCATCGGGCAGTGCCCGAATCGTATGGGACGCATCGCGAGTGAGGGCCGCTTCGAAGGACGGATCGATTTCGTAGAGATTCGGTCGAAGGAGGAATCCGCTGGCCAGAACATTCCGAGACGTCATCACCTTGGGCCGGCCAGGGATCATGGAGCGGCGGGCGATGGTCACGGTGGCCTCGAGAGGGACGGGCGAGTCGCCAACCACCATCACAGCTCCTCGTAAAACTATCGCCTCGGGCAGCTGCACCGCAGCCTTGCCGTTCACGACGTCCAGATCGAGGGGGGCGACCTCGTACTGCGCGAGCTTGGCTCCGGAGTTCAGGGATGTGTCCGAGGGTGGCGACAACTCCAAGCCATAGGAGAGTGGGCCCGTGAACAGAGGGAGGCAGACCTTGTGCGCAGAGCAGACCTCACCCTCGGAGCTGCAATCCGTGTCGACATCGCAGGGCTCGTGCTCCACGGTGTTCAGACCGCCCTTGCTGCCGGCGCCACATCCGACCAGATCTGGCAGGACAATGCAGCAGACGAGCAGGAACACATGGGCGAGCCTGGGCCCGAGGTCACTGAAACGATCACGAGACGTGAATACGCGCATTTCTAAGCTACCTAAGTCAACCAAGCCGAGCCCATCAGGGCGCGGCGATACACTGTACGAGCACCGAGTAACTAGTCGCATAGCCTCCCGATACGGGTAGGCAAGGGTTCTTTTGGGTCGCGGTCGGGTTTTGAAACTCACGATCCGAAATACAGATAGTCAGCACTGGACGGGAGCCTTCCGCCCCTGCAGGGCAGGGTGTGAAGGCCAGCTCCAGCATCTTGGTGCGAAGATCGTCCGGGAGACCTTCCTCTGGCGGTGGAAGGTCGCTTGGGAACACCGAGGTTTCGAGGAGGATGGTCAGCGGCACGACGCTGTCTGGCTCCAAGGTCTGATGCAGATCCTTGATCACCTTAACTCTCAGGATGTCCTCGGGATTGGCGTCGGCCACCCACAGGCTCCAAATGGGGCGGGCGTTGGTGATCACTACCTCGTTTTGGTCGAAGGAGGTGGTCCTCGTAGAGTCCACCACTGGTGGATAGTTCGGTGGCTTTGGCTCGATCTGAAAGTCAGTTGGGATGGGGCAGCCCGCCAGGAGCTGCAGCGAGGCGATAGCCATCAACGCACCACGCGCCAGCGGCACAGTGCCGATACCCCATAACCTGTGCAAGAAGAGGGCCGGAGGGCGCAACCCATCGTAAATGCTGCCAAATTTTGACACGCGAGGGCGGCGCACTGCTCTCCAATGCTCTATTATCCTGACAGGGCTGTCCCTGTGCGGAAAACTTTGCATAGCACGCTTTTCGGTCACAGGCGTCAAAACTCGCCCTTCTCCTCGGGGATCCTGTTTCCGCTCTCCTCTTCTTTCTCGAGGTGCCTGAAGATGGTACGTGGGTCGACCCCAAGATCCCGAGCGGTCTTCGTGCGGTTGCCGCTGTTGCGGGCGAGGACCTCGTTGATGTAGCGCCGCTGGAACTCCTCCTTGGCCGCCGCAAGAGGCAAAATCTCGTCCATCATGTCCGCAGTGAGCCCCAAATCCTCAGGGCCCAGGAGCGCCTTGTCACCCAAGATGACCGCCTTCTTGATGTGGTTCTCGAGCTGCCGGATGTTGCCCTGCCAGTCGCACTTCTTCATGGCGATGATGGCGTTGGGGGAGAAACCCCTGATAGGCGAGTCATACTCCTGAGTGTATTTCGAAAGGAGGTACTTGGCGATGAGGACTATGTCCTCGCCGCGTTCCCTCAAGGGAGGTAGATGGATGTTGACCACGTTGAGACGGTAGTAGAGGTCCTCGCGAAAACGCCCGCCCTTGATCTCCTCCTCGAGGATCCTGTTGGTGGCCGCGATGATTCGAATGTCCACGCTCTCGGGCTTGTTGCCTCCCACCTTGATTACGGTGCGTTCCTGGATGGCTCGGAGGATCTTCACCTGGAGCTGGAGGGGCATTTCGCCGATCTCGTCCAGGAACAAGGTGCCCCTGTTGGCACATTGGAACCGGCCCTCCTTGGTTGCGACAGCCCCGGTGAAGGACCCCTTCACGTGCCCGAAGAGCTCCGACTCCAGCAGGTTCTCGGGGATGGCGCCGCAGTTGATCGTTACGAAGGGCCCAGAGGCACGGTTCGACCTGCGATGCACCTCCCTGGCGATGAGCTCCTTGCCCGTTCCAGTCTCCCCGCTGATGAGCACAGAGACATCCGTCCCCGCTATCTTCCTGATGCGCTTGTAGATCTCCTGCATCGCCTCACAGGAACCGATGATGTCGCCAAACGTATAGCGTTCGATGCGCTCGGTGAGGCTCCGCTTGTCGAGCTGAAGCTCGTTGATGAGCAGCGCGTTGCGGATGAGCAGGCTGGCCTGCGCGGCAAAGACCTTCAGGACGTTCAGCGTGCTCTCCTCGAAGAGGTTCACGACATTGTCGTTGCCCACGTAGATGATCCCGAGCAGGTTGCCCCTCTCCATGAGCGGCACACACATCACCGAGGTGAGCCTGAGGTTGATCACCGACTTCGAGTTTGCGAACTGAGCATCGTGGAGCGCATCCGAGATGATCAGGGGCTTTCGCTCACGGATTACCTGCTCGACTATCGAGTCAGAGAACTGATCCACCGCGTTCAGGATGTTCTCACGCTTGAGGTTGCGGGCTACCTTCACCTCGGTCTCCTCTCCGATCGTGAGGATCAGGAAGCCCTTGTCGGCGCTGGTGATCTCGATGACCGTGTCCATCAGGGTCTCGAGGAGGTTCTCGAGCTTGTAGTCCCGCAGGAGACGCTCGGAGAACTCGTGGAGGCGCTGGTAACCAGAGACCTCCACCACGGTGGAGGCGGCTTCTTCATCGATGGGCGCCGACTCGTCCAGGAGGCTGAACAGGAGCTCGTAGGCCCCGATTCGGAGTCTGTCTCCGTGCTCGACCCTCATCTTCTTCTTTTTGCGGCCGTTGACGAAGAGCTCGTGCTGGCGGTCGATTGCCTGGATCACATAGCCCCTGCCGTCGAAGTGCAGATGCGCGTGGGTCTCTCCAACCAGCGGGTCTTCGAGCACGACGTCGTTCTCCTCGCTCTTCCCGAAGGTCGTGATCTTCTTGAAGAGGTGATAGACCTTCGGCTTCTTGCCTGGCGCTTCGATTCTTAGTGACGGCATTTCTCGAGTGGACCTCCTTGCGAGCCGTCCGTACGGCCCGCCTCGTCGCTACGCTCAGAACCGCGCAGTCAGGCCTAGCATGAGGTGGTCGCGCCCAACCTCTGGCATCAACTCCACCTTGGGTTCGATGATCGGAACTTTCTTCCGGATGCGAGTCTCGGTGCTGCGCCTGTAGTACACGATCGCGTCTATGATGCTCCAGGTGAACATCGACCAGAAAAGCGCGCCCGAGGCGATCTGCACCCGCTGGATGTCCTTGGCGCGGCTGCGGGAAGCCAGGTCCCTTCTGACCGTACGATTCTCGCCGTTCCGCACCCAGTCTGTCTCTCCGGTCACGAAAGCCGCGATGTTCATGAGGAGCATTGCTCCCTGTCCGGCGGCGAAGAGCCCACCTTTGAGGGTGTGGCCGTTCTGGAATTGCCCAGCGCCAAAGGGGACGAAGTTCCAGAAGAAGTAGTTTCGCCTGATCGTCCTGGTCTCCACCATCGTTGTCTTGCACGAGCGCCGGTAGGCGGAGAAGCTGCTCTGCTCCGCAGCCAAACCCTTGCGGCAGTGCTCGAGCTCCGTTTCCAGCGCCTTCAATGGGGAGGTCTTGGCCGTCAGCTTGGTCCGTACCTGATCGAAAAAATCGAGCAGCTCCTTGGGGTGTGTGAGAGCGCTCAGCTTCGTCCTCGGGCGAAGCGAGAGGAGGGCGCCGAACTGCTTCGCAGACTCGCCATAGAGTCGCCCTCGTTCGGCGCCGGGTTTCTCGAGCTGCCCGAGCCACCAGAAGGACTTCCCCAGGAGGGTGTAGGCCGTCACCTCTTCGTCCTCGCTGGCGAGCTGGCTTCGCGGGTACAGCAGGGGCTGGAGGAGGTCAATGACCTGCCTGTAGCGCCGCGCTTCGTAGTCGGCGTTTGCCCTGTCGACTACCCCACCCGAGGGCTGCGCCATCGCCTCCTCGGCCAGGAGAAACGACAGCACGGCCAAGAGCAGGGCTCCGGCCCGGGACATTTGGATCGCATTACAAATCATTGGAGCGGCGGTAGGTGGATCTCCAGCCGACTGGCAACGTTTGGTCGGAGAGACACCTGTCGCACTACGTTCTTGTAACCGTTACGGTATACTCGAACTTGCGCGGATACGCCACTGTCCCCTGGCCTCCTGATGGGGATCGGGAAGGGACCGCCAAGGGGGCGGCTCCCAAGGCGCGCCAGGTACGCGGGGTCCAGAAACTCCCAGCGTGCATCACTCGGGGTTCCCGCAACCTCCAGGCGAGCTGGGTGCCACTTGAGTTGATGGTCTAGCACTTGGCCCTGGGTCTCAGGACCCACCCGGAAAGTCCATGGGTAGGTGAGGCCGCGCTCGTCCTTGAAGGTGAGCACATGCTCGCCTGGGCCCAGGTCGAGGTCTGCCGGGGTCCCAGGTGCGGCGCTGACGCGTTTCCCATTGACGAATAGGGTCCAGACCGGAGGGGAGACCTGCAGGACGAAACGACGTGGACCTGGAAGGGCGCGCATCGTCCCATGACCAGGGACGGCAACGCGCGGCTCCTCTGCATCCCTGGAGGAGGGGAGGGTCGCGTCGTAGGCGCCAGGGGAAGGACCGGAGTCGGGTCGGGAGCCGAGGAGCATTGTGGCATCAGGCTTGCTCTCTGGCGTGGAGGCATCGGGGTTCTGCGTCAGGGCGACCGCTTGGGTCCGGCCGTGTTTTGGGGGCGTCTGCTCGCCATCCTTCCGCAGCTCGCGAACCCCCCACGCCACTCCGATGCCAGCAAACAGGATGCACAGAGCCAAGCTCGCGAGCCGTAAGGCGGCGAGATAGCTCCTTCTGCGGCCGAGCGCTCCCAGCAGCTCCTTCACCTCGGAGTGGTGTGGATCAAAGGCGAGCACGCGGTTGAGCAAGGAATAGGCGCGGGCGTGCCCCCCGCGGCGGAGCTCGTCGCGCCCCATCTGGAGAAGGCTCTGAACGACTTGTTCCTCCAGACGGCTCTGGAACGACTCCGGGGCGGAGAAGAACTCCCGCAGGGCCTGCCGGGTGTCCTCTAGCCGGAGCCCGGCGAGGTGCTCCGTCAGCGCCGCATGAAGCGCCTCGACTGATGGATAACGAAGCTCCGGATCGCGCTGAAGGGATTTCACCAGGATTGCAGACAGAGCATCGCCCACCCTCGGGTTGGCTATGTCCGGACGAATGTAGTCGGCTTCGGCGATCCTCTTCAGCACCTCGTGGGGGTTTCTGCCCTTGAAGGGCAGCTCCCCAACGGTGAGTCGGTACAGCAGGACTCCCAGTGAGAAGACATCGGTCCTGAAGTCGAGACGGTCACCCGTGACCATCTCAGGCGCCATGAAAGCTGGAGAACCTAGGAGCTGACCCGTAACGGTGAGCTTCTGCGTGTCCACCATGGCAGCTATCCCGAAATCGGTCAGCTTGATGACGCCATCGTCCCGGATCATTATGTTCTCAGGCTTGATGTCCCGGTGGATTATGCCCGCGGCGTGGGCATGAGCCAGGGCGCAGCACACCTCGCACACCATCATGACCCCGAGCTCGGGGACCACGAGGTTCACGCGCTCGATGAACTCCTTGAGGGTCGGGCCATGGATGAACTCCATCACGATGAAGTTCCTGTCGCTGTCCTTTCCCGAGTAGTCGAATATCTCCAGGATGTTGTCGTGACGTAGGCGAGCTACCGCGTGGGCCTCCCGCTGAAATCGCTCCCTGGACTCCTCGCGGCTGGCAAGGTGCGCGTGCAGCACCTTGACCGCGACCTCCCGGTTCAGAGCGGTGTCCAATCCCCTATAGACCGTGGCCATGCCGCCCTGACCGATCTCCTCGAGGATCAGATATTTGGATAGGGCCTCGCCGACCATTGACCTCACGGTCTCAGTCCAGATCCAGCCGCATCACCTGAAGCGGCCTGGGTGGACACCCAGACGCTGGATTTTATGGGTCTGCACACCCCTGTCGCAAGTCAAAAGATACCTTGAAAAAACTGCCCGGAAGCTGTAGAGGGAGGGCTCTGTATCCGCTCGGCTCTGGCGCATGAATCAGCCGGCTGCTCAGGGGATCCAGCGACACAGTGGATGACGGGTACCGGGGTCACATCACGCGACATCGTAGCGCTGCTCGACACGCGAGCCAGGCGCTTCGGTAACTGGCCAGCGATCCGGTATCGCCCAGCCGCCGAGGCCCCCCTGGTGGAGTTGAGCTGGGCCGAATGGCGCGCGCAGGCACAAGCCATGGCCAACTGGCTCCACGCGGTTGGAGTGGTCCCAGGGCACCGGGTCGCCATCTTCTCGCGGAATCGTCCCGAGTGGCTGGTCACGGATGTCGCCATCCTCATGGCA
>JAVEWA010000822.1:0-2635 GCA_034004785.1 Polyangia bacterium | reverse complement strand
GCTGTGGGACTGGGGCACCGGCGCGGTCCGGGTGCTGAGAGGCCACCGCAAGGAGGTCTATGACCTCGCCTTCGATCCGAGAGGGCGCTACCTCCTGTCTGGAGCCGGAGACGGAGACGTGCGGCTCTGGTCCCTGCCGAGCGGCCGCTCCCAGGTCATAGTCAGCCACTTGGACCGGGTCTTCGCGGTGGCCTTCGACCCCGAGGGCGGCCACCTGGCCTCTGCCTCGGGAGACGGGATCATCAAGACCTGGCGCCTCGGCGAGGGCCAACCCAAGCTCTTGAACGGCCACCGGGGGCGGGTGACCGATCTTCAGCTCACCTCCGGCGGCGAGCGCCTCCCGTCGGGCGGAGACGACGGCACGGTGCGGCTCTGGCAGGTGAAGGAAGGGAGCCACTCGGTCCTCGGAGAGCACCAGGGCCCGGTGACCGCCGTGTCCTTGGCCGAGCGGAGCCAGCGGGCCGCCTCGGCCGGCGAGGACGGCGGCCTCAGGGTCTTCGGCCTGGACGGCGCCGCCTCGAAGACCCTGCACGGCCACGCCGGCGCGGTGACCGCCCTCGCCTTCGACCCCTCCGCGGATCGGCTGGCCACGGGGGGCGCCGACCGCACCCTGCGCATGTGGGAGCTCCAGACCGGGACCTCGAGGGTGCTCGGAGCCCACGAGGACCGCGTCACGGCCCTCTCCTTCGGCCCGGACGGGAAGCTCCTGGCCTCCTCGAGCGAGGACCGGACGGCCCTGCTGTGGGATCCCCTGGTGCCTCCCCAGCCAGAGAGCTCTGGCCACCAAGGCTGGGTCTCGGGGGTGGCCTTCCACCCTGAGGGCGAGGAGCTCGCCTCGGCCAGCCAGGATCGCACGGTGAGGCTCTGGAACGTCTCCACCGGGGCCTCGCGGATCCTGAGGGGGCACACCGCGAGGGTCATCGCCGTGGCATACCGGCCCGACGGGGAGGAGCTGGCCACGGGCTCCTTCGATCGAACGGTGCGCCTCTGGGACCTGCGAACCGGGCGCAGCCGCACCCTCAGGGGACACGCGGCCAGGATCTACAACATCGCCTACTCCCCCGACGGCAAGCGCCTCGTGTCCGCCTCCTGGGACCGCACCTTGCGGCTCTGGGACCTCGCGAGCGGCGCCTCGCGCGTCCTGGAGGGCCACACCGAGCCGGCCTTCGGGGTGGCCTTCAGCCCGGACGGCCGCAGGGTGGCGAGCGGCTCCTGGGACTCGACGGTGCGGGTCTGGGACCTCGCTACTGGCAAGAGCCGCATCCTCGGCAAGCACCAGAGCCGGGTGTCCTCAGTCGCCTGGGCCCCGAGCGGCGCCTTCCTGGCCTCCGCGGGCTACGACAAGACGGTGGTCCTCTGGAACCCGGACACGGGCGCCCGCCGGGTGCTCAGGGGTCACGGCGACTACCTCTGGGGAGTGGCCATCAGCCCGGACTCGCGCACCGTCGCCACGGCCAGCCGGGACCGGACCATCCGGCTCTGGGACGTGGCCACGGGAAAATGCTCCCTGGTCCTCGAGGGCCACCGCATGGACGCCAACCGAGTGGCCTTCCACCCGCAGGGCAAGCTCCTCGCCTCGGGCAGCGACGACGCCACGGTGCGCCTCTGGGAGCTCCCCTCGGGCCGGCAGCGCTGGCGCGCCCCGGCGATGCTCGGAGGTGAGGCCCCCCTGCTCGTGACCTGGCGAGGGCTGCTTGGAAAGGAGGCCTTTGGCGAGCCGTCGGCGCGGCCAGTCCAGCCGCGGGACCCGGCCCAGGCGCGACTGGTCCTGGCAATCCAGAAGGCGGCGGGCCCGGTCAGCCCCACGGAGGATGGCCTCCTGGTTGCCCTGGTCGAGGCCCCCGGCAGGGTGGCGCTCTGGAACGCCGCCGAGGGCCGCCCCCTCTGGAGCCGCGCCTGGCCGGATGTGGAGGCGCTCCGCGCCCTGCCGGGCGGGGTCGCGGCCCTCTCCAGGGGCGTGGCCTCCTTCCTGCCCATCGAGGCCTCCGAGGGTTCGGCGCCCGCGCGCCTCGTTGACAGGGGCGCCAGGCGCTTGATCAGGCTGGGCCCGGACCTGCTCGTGGCCACGCGGGAAAAGGCCCACCTCTTCGACGGCCGCGGCCAGAAGAAGGGGAGCTTCGCCCTCGTCCCGGGCCTCTCGGCGGCGCTTGTGACCACGGTGCTCGTCATCGCGGGTCACCGGGACGGATCCCTGGAGGTCCAACCCCTGGGCCGCCCCGCGGAGAGGCAGGCCCAGCGTCCCTACGAGGACGTGCCGGCGGTTCCAGTCACCGCCCTGATCTCGGGTCCCATGGGAACCCTGGGAATGGGCTTCAGGGACGGCACCGCGGGCCTGTGGAACCTGAGCTCCGGCAAGCTCCTCGAGAAGCGCCGGCTCCACGGTCCCGTACGCCAGCTTCGAATCTCCGGCTCTCGCCTCCTGGCGGCGACGGACCTCGGGGACAGCGCCTCCTTCGACCTGTCGATCTTCCACAGGCCTGCATGCGCCATCCTCGAGGAGCTCTGGAGCAACTTCCCTGCCACCTGGGAGAGGGGCCAGGCCTCCCACGCCCCCGCCCCAAGGGATCATGCCTGCCTTTCCGAGGACAAGCCATCAAAACAATAACCGCCATTTCAGTAAGTTGAACTCTATTTG
>JAVEWA010000821.1:0-2635 GCA_034004785.1 Polyangia bacterium | reverse complement strand
AGCTCTCATGGTTCGGTGGCGTGAGTGAGGCTTGGGTAGCACGATCAGGCGTAACCTGGGGCGTGCTCTCGCTGCTCGTCGAGCAGCCCGCAATCATGGCGGTGAGAACTAGGAGAGGAATGGTGCGTGAGCAGGTGGATCTTGGACAGCGCATGTTTCTTCTCCCCTTCACTGGGTTGACTACCGAGGTGAGCGTCGACCTTTGCATGCTGGTCACGGCAGCAGGCTGTGAACCACCACGAACGGACTCGAGGGGTCCAGCTCGGCTGGGCCAACTTTTCCGTAGGTTGGGAATCGAAGCGGGCCGCCGCTGAACGCATCATACAGGTCACCGCACGTGACGTAGAAGCCATCTTCCTGGCTTGGAACAGGGCTCGTGGCGATCACCAGGCCCACTGCGCCATTCCGCCATGTATGGTCGCTCCCGTCGTAAAAGGTCAGTCGGTCGAGTGTGAGCGGTCCCAAGCACGAAACGTCGGTACCCTCGAAGATCCGATCAATGGGATGAATACCGTTTGGAACCGTGTGGGGATACACGAACCACTCATCATCTTCACCATAGCAGATCCCGAGCACTGTCTTGATTCCACCGAGCACGTCCAGGGGGGTGTAGGAGCACTGCGCGTCGAAGGGCACCTCTTGCGGCCACACCGGCCATGCCCCCTCCCAATGCTCGATGGCCGTGGCCGAGACGGTGTAGTAGTTGAGGAACCAGTCGTGGGTCACGACACCGTACTTGTTCTGGGGTGAGACGAAGCCCGGGATCTCGCCGTCGAGAAGCAGATCGAAGTGATCGTAGGTTGCGTCGTCTCTTGCGTGGTAGTCCAGATCTTCCTTGTTGTCGTGGACCATCATCGGCACCACAGCGGGGAAGATGAACCGGCCGTCCTCGGCCACCTCGGTCTCGGACTCCACAACGGTGGGGAAGCCACCCGGGGCCTCGGCCACGAGGCGTTGTATGCGGGTTCCGGGGGGAACGGGCACCACCTCGTCGTCGAGTATGTTCCTCACGTAGCCCCGGAGGCAGAAGGTACCATCGGGCTGCGAGCTCGGGCAGTCGAAGGTCCAGGCGTCGGGCGGTACCTGGGAGTCGACGCCAGCGTCGAGCGCGTTGGCATCGCCGTTCTGGTTGCCGCCGGGGCCCTCGCCATCGCAACCGGTAGAAGGCAGTGCGACGAGCGCCAGGCCGAGCAGGTACAACAGTGGGAAGGCACTTTGCCCGAAGCTGGGGGAGCAGATTGTTGGGCGCGACTCGCTATCCAGGGAGCGATTGCTCCGGCCCTTCCCAGTCCCGTGGGATGCATGAGTACGCATGGTGTTCACCTCGTTGTTCCAGGGATTCCGATGAGTGTACCAAGAGCGAGAAAAGAGGGAACCCATGGCTACGGTCAGTCCCCAATCGAGTCTCGGAGAGCCCGAAGGGGCAGACATGGAATCGCGGGAGGTAGCGATCAGAAATTTGCCGGGCCCAGACCGCCGGGATGTATCTCTCGGCCCCAGCGGAGGCTGGAAGAGCCTGGTGGGGTTGCTGTCTCCACGCGCAGGCGGGAATCGGGGGCTGTCTCCTCGAGGAAAATTGCCTTGTGGCGCGCAGTCGCCTCGTGCGTGTGGGAATAGGCCGCTCCGCTCGCTGCCGTACAGCCCTGTGTGATCCACCACGCCTCCATGTCTGCCGCGCGCCGGGCCTCCGTCCGAGCGAGGCAGGTTGCGGCAGGCGCCTTGGTCTAGGTTCCGCATCTAAGGCGCGCACGTTCCTAGCCTGACGGCAGATCAGCGCTTAGGGCTGAGGCAGACGCCAGCGCTACCGCGAGCCTTGAAAAGCACGTGCGATTACAGCCGGATACGGAACTATATACAGATTCTCCACGATGATAATCGGGGGCCCGAAGCTTTGTCAAAGAGAAAAATGTTTCGCCGGCAGACGGTTAGGGAGGGATCGTCTGTTGTGCGGGCTACCCTACTAACAAGGGTTGAAGCTCAGGCAGGGCGTTGCACCGGCTGGTTCTTGCGGGCTACGAAACGCGATCCGCGTTACTGACAATTATTGAATATGAGGGATATCACCTGGCTGCGATTTACGAGTAGACTTCGGTGTTTTTGCGACGCGGAGCGTCAGTTCGTGAGGAGCCAGGGAGACGGCGGGTGCGGTCGTAGGACAGGCGGGTCGAGAAAAAAATGAACGGAGGGGAAGGAGGAGATCACCACTCGAGGGCAGGAGAGGTTGGAGCTTGGCAAGGGCCACGCGAGTGGGCGCCCAGAAGTGCTTCGCGCGCGCCGAAGGCGGGTGTGACTTGGTTCCGGATAGCGACCGCCCTGGAGGCCGAGGGGCCGCTGCTTGCGATCACGGCCGCGCCGTGGCGCCGAAGGGCGCCAATGAGCCTGTAGGGGTGGCCGGTCGGGGAGATCTCGCGCCACGTGGGCTCCCGCGCCCGTGGGGCGCCGTCCCCTTCCCAGGCTCCTCGCGCCCGTGGGGCGCGGCCCCTGCCAGCGGTCTGCCCCTCGGGGAATGACTCATAGGCATTGTATGGAAGTAGCGGTCGCCCGCGCCACTCGGGGTGAGTGGTGGCCCAACGAGGGCGAGTTGCCGGCAAGGCCGATGTATTCATACCGTGCCCCTCACTTCGCCGACTCCCAG
>JAVEWA010000159.1:0-11971 GCA_034004785.1 Polyangia bacterium | reverse complement strand
TAGGGTGTTCCCCGTTCTTTCCTCATGTCTTCAGGCGGTGAGGGTATGATCTGTCCTCGTGTCATCGAGGAACTGGAGATACTCCTTTGCCGTTTGCCGAACCAGTTGGCAATTATCATGATAATTGCCGGGAGAGTTGTCAGGCTCGTTGGACAGTGGAGAAATGGGCTAGTCGGGTCGCGACGTTAGCACATCATCCTTTCGTTTCTGAAGGTGGGCCATGCTGTCCAAGGCGCCAAGTGCCTAAGAAATGGAGAGGAGCAGGCCCTTGAGGTAGTCGGCCTCGGGCAGGCCGAGGAGACCGGGGTGGTCTGGTCCGGCGCGCAGGGGCCGCAGCACCCGCACCCTTTTTCGGCAGGCCGTGGCCGCGGAGCGCAGGACCTCGAGAAACAGCTCCGAGGTGACGCGCCCGCTGCACGAGAAGGTGAAGAGGAGGGCTCCCTCCTTGCAGACCTGGAGAGCCCGGCGGTTGAGCTCGAAGTAGCCCGAAAGAGCTGACTCCATGGGGCCGCTCCGCTTGGCGAGGGCCGGAGGGTCCACCACCACCGTGTCGAAGCGGGCCCGGGCCTCGTGGAGCGCTCGCAGCAGGTCGAAGGCGTTTGCCGCCTCTGCCTCGACGCCTGCGGACAGGGCGTTTCGCGCGGCGTTTCGACGGAGGCGTTCGAGGCTGCCCTGATCCTGCTCCACGCAGCGCACGTGCTCGGCGCGCCTGGCGAGCTGCAGGCCAAAGCCGCCCTCGCAGCTGAAGAGGTCCAGGCAGCGGCCCCGGGCGAGCTCGCCAGCCAGGAGGTGGTTGTCCCGCTGATCCAGGTAGGCCCCGGTCTTGTGCCCGCGGAGCAGGTCGGCCTCGAGCCGCAGGGAGCCCTCCTGGTACTCGACCTCGGTCCTGGGGCCGCCCGACAGCACCTGGGCGATCCGAGGGAGCGACTCCAGGTCCCGCGCGCTCCCGTCGTCGCGGCGGACCACGAGGCGAGGGGAGAGGGAGGCCTGGAGACAGGCGAGCAGGTCGGGCAGGAGGGCCTCGGCCGCCGCCGCCGCGGTTTGCACCACCAGGCCCTCGCCGTAGCGGTCCACGAAGAGCCCGGGGAGCTGGTCGGCCTCGCCGTGGACTAGCCGAAGCCCGTCGGCCTCTGGGAGAAGGCGACGGCGGAGGTCGAGGGCCGCCTCCACGCGGCGGGCCACCTCCTGCGGCCCGGTCGGAGCGCCCACAGGGCCCCAGAGGCGCAGGGCCAGGGGGCCCGCTGGAGAGTAGAGCGCCGTGGCCAGGGCGCGGCCCCGACCGTCCCGCACGGTGACGAAGCCCGGCGCCAGGCCCATAGGAGCCTGCTCCACGTCCCCTCGGAAGACCCAGACCTGGCCGTCCCGCAGCCGCTCCGCGCCCCTCCTGCCAACCGCCACCTCCGGGAGCTTCGACCCTTTCGGGCCCGCCGGTTTCCTGCAGGCGCCTCCCATGGGGCGCATCCTGCCTCGGGACCGAGTGGAGCTCATGCGAAGACCTTGGCCTGGCAGCCCGAGGAGGCCAGAAATGGGACCTTGGGCAGCGGGATGCTCGTTCTTCTCATGATGGGCGCGCTATCTCAGGCGCTTGTACTCCCTGATTAGCCCGTTGGTGGAGGCGTCGTGGGTTTCAACCTCGGCGTCTCCCTCCAGCTCGGGCAGGAGGGCCGAGGCGAGCTGCTTGCCGAGCTCCACGCCCCACTGATCGAAGCTGAAGACGTTGAAGAGGAGCCCCTGCACGAAGATCTTGTGCTCGTAGAGCGCGATCAGGCGTCCGAGGGTCCTCGGCGTGAGCTGCTGGTAGAGGAAGGTCGTGGTGGGCCTGTTTCCGGAGAAGACCTTGTGGGGCGCCAGGGCCTCGACCTGACCTTCGGGCATGCCCTTCGAGAGGAGCTCGGCGCGGGCCTCCGCGAGGGTCTTGCCGCGCATGAGGGCCTCTGACTGGGCGAGGCAGTTGGCGAGAAGCACCTCGTGGTGCTCGCCCATGGGGTTGTGGCTACGGGCCGCAACCAGGAAGTCGGCCGGCACCAGGCGAGTCCCCTGGTGGATGAGCTGGTAGAAGGCGTGCTGGCCGTTGGTGCCGGGCTCTCCGAAGAGCACCGGGCCGGTGTGGTAGTCCAGGATGGCCTTGCCCTCCCGGTCCACTCCCTTGCCGTTCGACTCCATGTCTGCCTGCTGCAGGTAGGCCGGGAAGCGGTGCAGGTACTGATCGTATGGCAGCACGGCGTGGGCGTGGGCGTCCCAGAACCCCGAGTACCAGGCGCCGAGGAGGGCCATGAGCACTGGGATGTTCTCCCCGAGGGCGGCGGTGCGGAAGTGCTCGTCCACCTCGTGGGCTCCCGAGAGGAGTTCCTCGAAGGCGTCCATGCCCACCACGCAGGCTATGGGCAGCCCGATGGCGGACCAGAGGGAGTAGCGCCCTCCCACCCAGTCCCAGAACTCGAACATGTTCTCGGGGTCTATGCCGAAGGCCTTCACCGCCGGGGCGTTGGTCGAGAGGGCCACGAAGTGCTTGGCAACTGCCGCCTCGCTGCCCAGGGCTTCCACCAGCCAGGCCCGGGCGCTCCGGGCGTTCATCAGGGTCTCCTGGGTGGTGAAGGTCTTGGAGGCCACGATGAAGAGGGTGCTCTCCGCCTTGACCCGCTTGAGGGTCTCGGCGAGGTGCGTGCCGTCCACGTTCGAAACGAAGTGGGCCGTGAGCCCTGGCTGCCAGTAGGGCCTGAGGGCCTCGCTCACCATTACGGGGCCGAGATCCGAGCCGCCGATGCCGATGTTCACGACGTCGGTGATCCTCGCCCCGGTGTGGCCCTTGTGCGCGCCGGAGCGGAGCCGGTCGGTGAAGGCGCGCATCTTGGCGAGCACCGCGTTCACCCCGGGCATGACGTCCAAGCCGTCCACCAGGATCGGGCGATTCGCGCGGTTCCGGAGGGCCACGTGGAGCACGGCCCTGCCCTCGGTGCCGTTCAGCCGCTCGCCCGCGAACATGGCCTGGATGCCCCGCCCGACGCCCGCGTGCTCCGCAAGGGCGAGCAGCAGCCGGAGGGTCTCGTCGTTCACCCGGTGCTTGGAGTAGTCGAAGAGCAGGTCTCCCAGGCGGAGCGAGTAGCGGGAGAACCTCGCGGGATCCTGGGCGAAGAGGTCTCGCATGTGAAGGCCCGAGAGCGACCGCTTGTGGGCCGCGAGGGCCTTCCATGCCGGGGTGTCGGTGAGTCTCGTCATCTCGCTTCCCTCCAGGTGCGGGCCCCAGGGCGAGGCCCGGTGGAAACATCGAACGCTTGTCTTGGGCGCTCTATCTGCCCTGGGAGCTTCTCATCTGCTCCCTGGCCATCTCCAGGATCCGCTCCACGGTGAAGCCGAAGTGGCCAAGGAGGTCCTTGAAGGGAGCCGAGGCGCCAAAGGACCGCATCCCGAGGATCCCGCCATCCGGGCCCGCGTAGCGCTCCCATCCGAGGGGGCTGCCGAGCTCTACGGCCACCCGCGCCCGGACCGAGGAGGGGAGCACCGACTCCCTGTACTCGGCCGGCTGCTCGTCGAAGAGCTCCCAGCAGGGCAGGGAGACCACCCGCGCCCGGACGCCCTCGGAGGCGAGGCGCTCCCAGGCCTGGACGCAGAGCGAGACCTCGCTGCCCGTGGCCACGAGGATCACCTCGGGCCATCCCTCCGAGCCGCAGAGAACGTAGCCGCCCCTCGACACCTGGGCCGGCGCGAAGCGGGTCCGGTCCAGGGTGGGAAGATCCTGCCGGCTGAGCACCAGGACGGATGGCCGGCGTCGCTCGGAGAGCGCCACTCGCCAGGCCTCGGCGGTCTCGCTTGCGTCGGCTGGCCGCAGCACCAGGAGGCCCGGTACCGCCCGCAGGGTGGCGAGGTGCTCCACGGGCTGGTGCGTGGGCCCGTCCTCGCCCACGCCGATGGAGTCGTGGGTGAAGACGTGGATCACGGGGAGCTCCATCATGGCCCCGAGCCGGATGGGGGTCCTCATGTAATCGGCGAAGACCAGGAAGGTGGCGTCGTAGGCCCGAAGGCCCGCCAATGCCATGCCGTTGGCGATGGCGCCCATGGCGTGCTCCCGTACGCCGAAGTGGATGTTCCGGCCTCCCGGCTCCGTGGGCCCGAGGGTACGAGCGTCCTCGGCGGTGAGCCAGGTCTTGGTGGAGGGGGCCAGGTCCGCCGAGCCCCCGAGGAGCCAGGGCACCTTGGGGGCGATGGCGTTCAGGACCTTGCCCGAGGCGGCCCTGGTGGCCATGCCCTTGGGGTCCGCCGGGAAGCTGGGGATGGCCGAGTCCCACCCCTCGGGCAGCTCGCCTCTGCCAATGAGCCCGAGCTCGGCGTGGAGGCCGGGGTGGGCCAGGGCGTAGCGTGAGGAGGCCTCCTGCCAGCGGGCGTGCCTCTCGGCGCCCCTCGCGCCGATCCCCGCGGCGAAGTGCTCGCGCACGCCCTGGGGCACCAGGAACTGGGAGTCCTCGGGCCAGCCGTAGGCGGCCTTGGTGAGCCTGATCTCGTCGGCGCCCAGGGGCTCGCCGTGGGCCTTCGAGCTCCCCTGCTTGTTTGGAGAGCCATGGGCGATCTGGCTCTTCACGACGATCAGCGTGGGCGCGGCCTTATCCTCGTGGAACGTCGAGAAGGCGCGGTCGAGGGCCCCGAGGTCGTTGGCGTCAGGCACGAGGAGCACCCTCCAACCGTAGGCCTCGAACCGGGCGGCGACGTCCTCGGTGAAGGTGAGGTCCGTGCTCCCCTCGATGGTGATCCTATTCGAATCATAGACCCAGCAGAGGTTCCCGAGCTTGAGGTGCCCGGCCTGGCTGGCGGCTTCGGAGGAGATGCCCTCCTCCATGCAGCCGTCCCCGAGGATGGCGTACACGTCGAAGTCGAAGAGCTCGTGGCCCGGGCGGTTGTAGCGCGCCGCCAGGAAGCGGGACGCAATGGCCATGCCCACGCTGTTTGCCGCCCCCTGCCCGAGGGGGCCGGTGGTGGTCTCCACCCCTGTCACGAGGCCGTGCTCTGGGTGCCCGGCGCAGGGGCTGTGGAGCTGCCGGAAGGCCTTGATGTCCTCCATGGTCACCGCGAGGCGCTCCCCGGCCCCCTTCTGGGGGGCCGCCGCCCTCACGCCGGCGAGGTGGATGAGAGGGTAGAGGAGCATGGAGGCGTGCCCGGCCGAGAGCACGAACCGGTCCCGGTTGGGCCACAGGGGGTGTGCTGGGTCGTAGCGCAGATGCCTCTGCCAAAGGACGTAGGCCACGGGGGCCAGGCCCATGGGGGCTCCGGGGTGACCGGAGCTCGCCGCCTGGATCGCGTCCATGGCGAGGGTGCGGATGGTGTTCACGCTTAGGGTGTCGAGCTCGCTCGGCGCGCTCATGGGCTTTTCCTCCTGAGATTGGGCTTCGGGGCTCATGGCCCGGGCACGATGGGTACCATAGCCAAGCCCATGGAGAGAGACGAGGAAAAAGGGGATGGTGGCTTTTAGTCGTCATCCTGTAGTATTTTCCGAAGCTCCGATGGGGGTGCGACTGGAGGCCCCGTCAATGCGACGACTGATATTCGCCGTGCTGCTGCTACTTGTGCCGGACCACGCCCATGCCATCAAGGTCGGAGAGAAGGCGCCCGACTTCGCCCTGACCGACGTCTTCGGCAAGGCTTACAGCCTGGCCTCCTTCACGAGGCCGGTCCTGGCGGTGTGGTACGAAGGCAAGGCGTCCCTCGAGCAGAACAAATGGCTCAAGGAGCAAATCTCGGAGCTGCGCAAGCAGGGGCGTCTCAACGACGAGAACTACGACGGGATCGGCATCGCCAACTACCAGGAGACCGCCATCCCGAACGCTCTCATAGACATCTTCATCAAGAAGGAGGCCCGCACCAACAAGGTCCGCGTGCTCAGTGATCGAGACGGCAGGATGAGGCGCATCTGGGGCTTTCGCAACGGCAGGTCCAACGTATATCTCTTCGACGCCCAGCGGCGGCTGGTCTGGAGGAGCTCTGGTCCCCTCACCAAGGTCCGGGCCAAGCAGTACCTGCGCCTGCTGCTCCGCATGACCAGGAAGCGGTGATTCTCGCCTCTCGGGAGAACGACCGAGGGACGAATCGATCTCCGGCCAGGATGCGAGCAGCCAGGACGCGGGTAGCCAGGAGTCGTCCCATGCGTTGCCATGCCATGTACCAGTCCATTGCGCTGTCGGTCGCCGCGATGGCGTTCGTATGCTGCGGAGGAAGGGGAGGGGGGGCAAGGGACGGCCAGGCGCCCCTTGACGGCGCGTCCCCCACGGACGGGGCGCCTCCCGCGGACGGGGCGCTCCCAACGGACGGCGCCCTGCCCGGGGACTCCGGGCCCCAGGGAGACGGCGGAGGCTCGCTGCCGCCGCCGGGCTGCGAGCCCCTTCCCGCGGCCACTGGGAACGTCATCACCGTCTCACCCGCAGAGGCAGACACGTTGCGACAGACGGTGGCCGGCGCCCCCTCTGGAACAACGATCCTGCTCGAGGACGGGACCTACCACCTGGACGGCGGCGACAGCCTGCACAGGCTCGTCTTTTCGACGGACGGGGTGACCCTCCGATCCGCGAGCGGGAACAGGGAGGCGGTGATCCTGGAGGGCGGCTACGTCACCGGGGAGCTCGTCTCCATCACGGCGAGCCAGGTCACGGTCGCGGACCTGACGCTGCGGCGGGCCTACTACCACCCCATCCACGTCACTGGCGGCGCGAGCGGCGACACGGTGGGGACGCGGATCTACAACGTTCACATCGTCGATCCCGGGGAGCAGGCCATAAAGATCAACCCGAGCGGGCAGGGCACCTTCGCGGACCATGGCCGCGTGGAGTGCTCCCACATCGAGCTGACCGACGCCGGGCGTCCCGAGATCAGGAACAACTGCTACACGGGAGGAGTGGACGGGCATCAGGCCTGGGGCTGGGAGGTGCGGCTGAACCTCATAGAGGGCTTCTGGTGCCCTATTGGGCTCAGCGAGCACGCGGTCCACTTCTGGACCGGGAGCCGGGACACCCTCACCGAGCGGAACATCATCCGGAACTGCGCCCGCGGCGTGGGCTACGGGCTCGGGGAGACGGGCAGCAGCCGCGCCTATCCCGACGATCCCTATCCAGGGGTGGGCTACATGGGCCACATAGACGGGGTCATCCGGAACAACATGATCTTCTCGGGCATCGGGGACAGCTTCGACACGGGGATCATGCTCGACCAGGCCCACGGCGCCATCGTCGTGCACAACACCGTGGTGGCCACCTCACCGCCCTTCAACTGCATCGAGTGGCGCTTCGAGAACACCGACGTGGAGATCAAGAACAACCTGGTGTCGCACAACCTGATGGATCGGGGCGGCACGGCCGAGCTCCAGGGCAACCTGGAGTCTGCCCCCCTCGTCTGGTTCACGGATGGGCCAGGCGGAGATCTGCACCTGGCTCCCGGCGCCGGGGCCCTGGGCACCGGCGTCGCTCTCCCCACCGGGCTCTGCGACCACGATCTGGACGGAGACTCCCGGGGTAGCCCGCCGGACGTGGGCGCGGACGAGGCCCACTGATTGGTCCATTTGGACGTGTCCGGGCGGCCAGACAACTCTTTCGTATCTCTCCGAGCGAGCTCTCTGCTAGAGTCTTCTTTGCATTTGCGGGAGGCGAAAGGAGAAGGACATGCACGCTCTGGGCAGGATTGGCGACAACAAGCAGTGCCAGAGCTCGTTGTCGCCAAGGTTGGCTATCGCGCTCCTGGCTGTCTCCGCTTCGTCCGTGTCCTGCGTAAAGAGCTGCGAGTTCTCTAGCACCTGCGGGGATGGCTTCCAGACCTGGGATGAGGAGTGCGATGGACTGGACATGGGAGGGCAGACCTGTGTCACCGCTGGTTACCGCGGAGGTGAGATCTCCTGTAGTCCCGGTTGTACACTCGATGTGTCGGCCTGCATTCCTCCCCCCGGCTGCGGCAACGGATATCTGGACCCTGGGGAGGAGTGCGACGGGGAGCAGAGCATCTTCCATGGCGAGGTTCTATGTTCCTTCTTCGGGCTGTCCGGCTATGGTCAGATTGTCTGTGGTCCCGGCTGCAACTACGATCTGGGCGTCTGCAGCTCGGAGCGCTGCGACAACCGATGGGACGACGATGGAGACGGTCTCGTGGACTGTGATGACCCTGACTGCCAGTCCGTGGGAGACTGTCCGCGTGAGCTCTGCTACGACGGCTCTGACAATGACCAAGATGAGTTGATCGATTGCCTGGACCCAGACTGTTCCGGGGCCTTCCCGAGCTGCAATGCCGGCCTCTACCCGTCAGAAGACGCTCACCACGGCCTTTGCGGAAACGATCAGGACGACGACGGCGACGGGCTGGATGACCGGGAGGACCCCGACTGTTTGGGCTATCGCTCGGTTCTCTTCCTGAGAAACGTCGGCCCGGGAACATTCGTGCGTGGCGGCCACCTCCAAGGGGAGCTGTTGGTCTATGCAGACGCCACGGATCTGGAGCAGCTCTCGATCGTCTCGCTATTCCCCGAGGAGATCATTTTGGAAGCTGTTTACGGCGAGGGTTTTTGTAGCCACGGTGATCACGCTCTCGAGTGCTCGATTGATTTGCTTCCTTGGGGCGACGCCTATCGTCTGGAGTTCTGGGGATGGATCTCGGAGCAGACCGAGTTCGGCAAGGAGATTTGCCTGTCCGCCACGCTAGAATCGGCAACTCCGCTCGAGAGCTGGTCTAGCGACGACCCGGACAGTGTCGGGCAGCAGCAGCCCAGCTGCATCGTCGTACGTTGAGCTCCAGCAGCACCACTAGCTCCGATTTCGGCTGATGGGAGTCGAAGGTGAGTCGGCAGCTCGACCCAGGAGGATACTCTGTCATGGGTTTTAGCTGTCTCTGCTGCCTTCGGGAGTTGGGATCGCCACCGTTGGCATCGGCCCACTGCCGCCGGTTTCGATTTTCGTTCATGATTACGAATGAGTATTGAATTCAGAGTCGCCCTGTCGGGTAATGATCCGCCTCGCGCAATCATTGAACAGAGGCAGGGATCGGTCCCCTGCCGTGGGCTCTCGGCGTTTTTCAAACCCTGCTCGTCCCCTTGCCAGTCCTCGGGTATGTCAGAGACCCTCATTTGTGAGCTTGGTGGCGGCCGCTTGTCGTTCTCATTCCTCTCCGCTGTGCTATTTTGGCGCAGCCAGATCGGCCGGCTGATGTCCGGCTGGAGAAGAGCGTCATGAGGTTCAGCATCAGAATCGATTCCACCAACGGTCAGCGCTACCTGGCGGTCAACAAGAAGGGGGCGATGGTAATCAACCACGCCTTCACCAACAAGGGGACCGCCTACACCCAGGAGGAGAGGGAGGCGCTGGAGCTCCACGGCCTCCTGCCCCCCAGGGTGTTCACCATGGCGGAGCAGCTCCAGCGGGTCTATGGGGCCCTCCAGTCAAAAACCAGCCCGCTCGAGCGCTACATCTACCTGATGTCGCTCCTCGACCGGAACGAGACGCTCTTCTACCGCATCGTGCACGAGCACATCGACGAGCTGATGCCCATCGTGTACACCCCCACCGTCGGGGAGGCTTGCCAGAAGTACTCGCACATCTTCAGGAGGTCCCGGGGGCTCTTCGTGAGCTACGAGGACCGGGACCGCATCCCCTCCATATTGAAGAACGCCACCACCAGGACGCCTTCGATAATCGTGGTCACCGACGGAGAGCGGATCCTGGGCCTCGGGGACCAGGGCGCGGGGGGCATGGGGATCTCCATCGGCAAGCTGTGCCTGTACACGCTCTGCGCGGGGATCCAGCCCTTCAGCACCATCCCCATCGCTCTCGACGTGGGCACGGACAACGAGGGGCTGCTCGAGGATCCGCTGTACATCGGGCTCAGGCAGAAGAGGGTCAGAGGGGCCGAGTACCAGGAGTTCATCGACCGCTTCGTGCAGGCGGTCAAGGAGGTGTTCCCGAACGTGCTCCTGCAGTGGGAGGACTTCCTCAAGGGCAACGCCATCCACCAGCTCAGGCGGTTCAGAAACGAGCTCTGCACCTTCAACGACGACATCCAGGGCACGGCCGGGGTGGTGGTGGCAGGGCTCTACGGCGCTCTCAGGCTCACGGGCGGCCGCATGAGGGATCAGAAGGTGGTGTTCGCCGGGGCGGGGGCCTCCGCGCAGGGCATCTCCGATCTGCTGGTGGCGGCCATGCAGGAGGACGGGCTCAGCCGCGAGGAGGCGGTGGCCCGGATCTACACGACGGACAGCCGCGGGCTCGTGACGAAGCACCGTGCGAGCCTCGAGGACTTCAAGGCGACCTATGCCAGGCCAGTGGAGGAGGTGGCTGGCTTCAAGTGCGCGGATCGGGGTCGCATTACCCTCAAGGAGACCATCGAGAACGTGCGCCCGACGGTGCTCCTCGGGTCCTCTGGCACGCCTGGCACCTTCGACGAGGGCGTGGTGCGGATGATGGCTCAGTTCCAGGAGCGGCCGATCATCTTCCCCCTGTCCAACCCCACCTCCAAGGTGGAGTGTACCCCCGAGGACGCGCTCCGCTGGTCCGAGGGACGCGCGGTGGTGGCCACCGGGAGCCCCTTCCCCAAGGTCGCCCTGGGCGGCAAGACCTTCAGGATCGGCCAGTGCAACAACGCCTTCGTGTTTCCTGGCGTTGGCCTCGGGATCATCGTCGGGAGGGTGCGACGGGTGACCGACGGGATGTTCCTGGCCTCGGCCCAGGCGCTCGCGGAGCTGGTGACCCCCGCTGACCTGGCCGAGAACGCGGTGTTCCCCGAGCTCTCCCGGATCAGGGAATGCTCCAGGGTCGTGGCCGAGGCCACCATCAGGCGGGCGGTGGCAGAGGGGCACGCCGACCCGCAGTGCCTGCTGGACATCGAGGAGACCGTGCCCCGGGCCATGTGGTTCCCCTCCTACCTCCCCATGCGCTACGAGTTCTGAGACATCGAAGCCGAGCGTCGAGCTCGGCCCGTTGCGCTCACCGGTGCTCTCGACCTCATGAGCTGGCCAGCCAAAGAAACACAATCCGGACGCGGGCCTTGCAGCGGGCCGGGTTGGCCTTCTGGAACGAGTCGCCGGCCGCTGCTCGTCCAGCTTCGGCTCACCAGGCACAACCGCTACTCCATCGCCGCGGTGCTGGCCGTGGTGGAGGAGACCCTCGGCCGAGGCGAGGCGGAGCTGCGCCTCGTGACGGACGCGGCCGCGCAGAGCGGGCTGATCGAGGGCCGGGGGCTCCTGCTCCACTCCTTCATGACCACCCATGCCCAGCGGGTGGGACGAGAGGTGGGCGCGCTGCGGGAGGAGCACGGCGACGGGCTTCTGCTGGTGGCGGGAGGTCCCCACGCTACTGGAGATCCGGAGGGCGCCTTGGGGATGGGATTCCACTATGCGGTCCAGGGCGAGGCCGCGGGAGCGGGCTTTCGAGCCTTCCTCAGGAGCGTCGCCGAGGGGGAGCCGGCGGCTCCCGGGGTGCTGCACGCGGGCAGGCGGCGGGGCCTGGACGGACAGCGCCCCTGGCCCGAGGCCCTCTCCCTCTTCTGCCCGATAGAGCTCACCCGCGGGTGTCCAATCGGCTGCGCCTACTGCCAGATCCCAGTGCTGCACGGCCGCAGGCCGAGGCACCGGAGCCTCGAGGCCATCGAGAGGCTGGTGATACGCGCGGTGGAGACCGGCCACACCTTCACGCGCTTCGTGTCCTCCAACGCCCTCGCCTGGGGCTCCACGGACGGGCTGACTCCCGACAGGCGCCGTCTCGAGGCCCTCTTCGTGATGCTCAGGCGCCGTGGGTTCCAGAAGGTGTTCTTCGGCAACTTCCCCTCGGAGGTGAGGCCCGAATCGGTCACCGAGGATCTGCTAGGGCTTCTCAGGGACCATGTGGACAATCGCGGCCTGGTGGTGGGGCTCCAGTCAGGCAGCGACGCCATGCTCTCGAGGATCCGCCGGGGTCACAGCGTGGCCCAGGGCCTCGAGGCCGCGGCCCGCATGGCGGCGGCGGGCTTCGTGCCCGCGGTGGAC
>JAVEWA010000820.1:0-2639 GCA_034004785.1 Polyangia bacterium | reverse complement strand
GATCTGGTGGCCCAGGTGGAGAAGGTCCCCGGGAACCCCGAGGAGATCAACCAGAAGCTCCGGGCCGCGGCCCAGGGCCCGCTGAAGGGCATCCTCGAAACGACCGACGAGCCGCTCGTGTCGGTGGACTTCAACGGTTGCAGGGCCTCGTCCACCGTGGATCTCGAGAACACCATGGTCTGTGGAAACCTGGTGAAGATCCTCTCCTGGTACGACAACGAGATGGGCTACTCCTCCCGCCTGCTCGACCTTGCCAGGCTGATGTCCTCCAAGCTGTAAGTGGCCGGGGGAGACTGACACCATGGGACTCACCGACGGCATCCGCTCAATCGCGGACCTGGACCTCAGGAGCAAGCGGGTCTTCATGCGGGTGGACTTCAACGTCCCGCTCGACGCCCAGCGCCGCATCTCGGACGACACCCGGATCCAGGCTTCGCTGCCCTCCATCCGGCTTGCCCTCGGCGCAGGCGCTCGCCTCATCTGCGGCTCGCACCTTGGACGCCCCAAGGGCAAGCCGAACCCCGCCTACAGCCTGGAGCCCGTGGCGGCCCGCCTCGCCGAGCTCCTCGGCAAGGAAGTGACCCTGGTGGACGAGGTCGTGGGTGACGGCGCCAAGAACCGCGTTCAAGCCCTCAGGGACGGCGAGGTGCTGCTGCTAGAGAACCTCCGCTTCCACCCCGGCGAGGAGAAGAACGATCCGCAGCTCTCCAAGGACCTGGCCTCCCTGTGCGACGTGTACGTCAACGACGCCTTCGGCACTGCCCACAGGGCCCACGCCTCCACCGAAGGCATGGTGCACCACGTGGCAGAGAAGGCTGCGGGGCTCCTCATGTGGAAGGAGCTGGAGGTCTTCGGGAGGCTCCTTGATAACCCGAGGAAGCCCCTCGTGGCGGTCCTTGGCGGCGCCAAGGTCTCCGACAAGATCCAGGTGCTCAAGAACCTCCTCGACCGCGCCGATACCCTGGTGATCGGTGGAGCCATGGCCAACACCTTCCTGCTAGCCCAGGGCAAGTCGATCGGCCAATCCCTGGCCGAGCCCGAGAAGCTCGATCTGGCGAGGGATCTCCTGGCTGGCGCCGCGGCCCGCAAGGTGGCTGTGCTCCTTCCGACCGACGTGGTAGTGGCCGAGAGCCTGGAGGCGGAGACGGGCACCACGGTGCAGGCGGAGAAGGTGTCAGAGGCCCAGCGGATCCTGGACATTGGACCAGAAACCCTCGCCGCCTTTGGCAAGGCAGTGAAAAGCGCGGGCATGGTGTTCTGGAACGGCCCCATGGGCCTTTTCGAAAACGCCGCCTTCGCCCACGGCACCTTCGAGCTCGCCAAGGCCGTGGCCGCCAGCGAAGCCTTCACCGTTGTGGGCGGCGGCGACTCGGTGTCGGCGGTGAACAAGGCCGGAGTGGCCCAGAAGATCGACCACATCTCCACCGGAGGAGGCGCCTCCCTGGAGCTGGTGCAAGGCCTCGCGCTGCCAGGAGTCGTAGCCCTTTCGAAGTGATCCTGTGACGCAGCCTACCCCATCGCGAGGAACGCAGCCGGAGACCCCATGAGCCGTATCCCATTCATCTGTGGCAACTGGAAGCTGCACAAGACCCTGGAGGAGTCCGTCGCCCTGGCCCGCGCCGTGGCCGATGGCGTCGCTGGCCTCGCCGGCATCGAGGTGGGCCTGGCGCCCGTCGCCACGGCCATCCACGCGGTCCGGCGGGCCCTCGCCGGGTCTCCGCTGCGCGTTGGCGCCCAAAACTGCCACCAGGAACCCAAGGGGGCCTTCACCGGGGAGCTCTCGGCGCCGCTCATCAAGGACGCGGGCTGCGACTTCGTCATCGTTGGCCACTCGGAGCGACGCCAGCTCTTCGGCGAGACCGACGCGGGTGTGAACATGAAGACAAAGGCCCTGCTCGCCGCGGGGCTCACCCCCATTGTCTGCGTGGGCGAGACCATCGAGCAGCGGCAGGCTGGCCAGACCTTCGACCTCGTGAGGCTCCAGGTGCGAGGAGCCCTTCACGGTCTGGGCCCCGCAGAGATCGGCTCCCTGGTGATCGCATACGAACCCGTTTGGGCAATCGGCACGGGCCTCACGGCCACCACCGAGCAGGCCCAGGAGGTCCACGGCGCCATCCGGGCACTCCTCGAGGAGCTTGCAGGAGCCGAGGCAGACCGGGTGCGAATCCAGTACGGCGGGAGCGTCAAGCCTGGCAACGCCAGGGCGCTCCTCGGACAACCTGACATAGACGGCGCCCTCGTGGGGGGCGCATCCCTGGTGGCCGACGACTTCGTCGCCATTTGCAAGGCTGCGCTCTAGCGCGCAGCCCCGCGGCGAGGAACGCCGCGGCGGGAGGACCCATGTGGATCTTCAGCATCATCAATGTCATTCACATCCTCACCTGCATCCTGCTGATAATCGCGGTGCTCTTGCAGGCGGGAAAGGGCGGAGGGATGGGAGCCGCCTTCGGCGGCGGCGCCTCCAGCTCGGTCTTTGGCGGCCGCGGCGCGAGCACCGTGGTGGCCAAGATCACCTGGGTCCTCGCCATCACCTTCATGTTGTCAGCGATATCACTGGCCTGGCACTCGTCTCGAAGCGACTCGAGCGCCCTCGCCAAGGCCTCCAAGAAGCCCGTGGCCTCTGTCCTGCTGTTCAAGGA
>JAVEWA010000158.1:0-12005 GCA_034004785.1 Polyangia bacterium | reverse complement strand
GACGCTCTTCCGATCTATGGACGCCCCCTCCCTGGCGCAGCCGGCCTTTACGCGCCGCGCGCCCGTCGGCTGGTTCGCCCTGGCCTGCATCTCCAACTCCTACTTCGGGCCCAGGCTCGGGCGCGGCCCCGCCCAGGCCCTGCTCGTGACCAAGGTCCTCATGTATCCAGGGGCTTTCACGCTCGAGGGTATCCTGAAAGGCCTCGTGGAGGGCCGCTCCCCCGTAGGGATCTTCAAGGCGGGGGCCGACCTCTACGCCCGGCACCAGAAGCACAGCCCCTCCCAGGCCCGGGCCTTCTTTACCCACGGCGGCCGGCCAGACTTCAACAGGTTCGTGGAGCCTGCCCCGGGGGGCAAAGGGGCCAGGGCACCCCAGAGATCCGGCAGGGCGAGGGTGGAGGAGTAGATTTGCGTCGGCAAGGTCTGGCCGGCGATCCAGTCGAGGTCCGGCCCGTTCACCGGGGAGGAGTAGTTGAAGACCCTGTAGGGGCCAGGGCGAGGACAGAGCCTCGGGAAAGCACGATCGGTCTCATCGGATGCTCGTGCTCCTCTACCTCAGGTCCAGGAGGCCATCTATGGCGCTGCCGGCTCCCAATGGGTCTCCGCGCACGACGTAGGTCACCTTTCCGATGCCCCAGATATGCCTGATCGACTCGACGTGGTTGGTGCGGACCGGGGCCCAGGCGACGCCGTCATGGTGCAGCAGGGTGCCCAAATCGCCTCCAGCGAAGACGTAGGAGGAGCTCTTGCCCCAGATGGCCTGAAGGCCCACGGCGTCTTGAACGGGAAGCGCGGTCCACGCGGCGCCGTCGTAGTGTACGATCTCGCCAGGGCCTCCGATTGCATGGACGTCGCTCGAAGAGCTGCCCCACATGGCCCACAGGGAGTGTCCTCCGCCCACGAAGCCGCTTTGCCAGCTTCCGGCCTGGTAGTGCCAGAAGAGGCCGCTGTTTCCCACCGAGAAGACCTGGCCGTCCTCGCCCACCCAGACGTCGTACAGATCGCCAGAGACACCGGGAACGGTGTTCCACCCGGACGTGAATCGCGCCAGGGCCACCGAGCCATCCGATGCAGCGACCCAGACGTCCGTCGGGCCCCGTCCAAACACGTTGTTGGCGAAGCCGTTTGTCAAGGTGGTAAGTGTGCAGCTCCCGCCCAGGTATCTCAGGGCTGAGCCTGGGCAATCGGAGTCCTCTCCTCCTACGAAGAGCACGTCGCTCGGCCCGGAACCCCAGATGGATCTGAAGTAACGGCAATGCTGGAAACCAGGGCAGATCGGTGTCCAGCCCCCGCTGCCTGAGCGGTACACGGGCTCAACGCCATTTCCGGCGACGAAGAGCTCCTTTGGGCTCGCACCCCAGATCGCTCGGGGCTCCATGTCGAGCGTACCCAGGTCCAGCCGGGTCCAGCCGAGCCCGGTGAAGCGGCGTACGCTGCTTGCTCCTCCCACAGCCAGGACGCTGGTGTCGCTCGAACCGGCGATGGCTGTTTGCGCGCCGATGCTGCCCGTGACGAACTCGCGCCAGAAGGAGCCGTCGTAGTGCAAGATGAAACCGTTAGGGTCGCCGCCCACGGCGAAGACGTTGTCTGGGGCGGTACCCCAGAGCCCCGTGAGCCCGGATGCGGAGGCTGGCAAGGACATCTGGGTCCACTGGCTGCCGTCGAAGTGGATGATGCCCTGCGCCCCCGCCACGAAGACGTCTGCCGCGCTTGTGCCCCACACGGCCATGAGATGGCCAGCGAAACCCGACTGCGGCGTCCAGGTAGCGCCATTGAAGTGCAACAGGTTCCCCTGCTGTCCGACTGCGTAGACGTCGTTTGGCCCGCTCCCCCAGACAGCTCGCAGTGCGAAGCTGATGGGGAACCCCACGCCCGAGGTCCAAGACGTCCCGTTGAAGCGCCAGAGGTAACCCACGTTGGTCGAGCTCGTGTCCTGGCCCACCACATAGACGTCGTTCGGCCCGCTCCCCCAGACGCAATAGAGGTAGCCCGAAAGGGACTGAGCGCTCCAGACGCTCCCGTCGAAGTGAAGCACTGCGCCTCCCTCTCCAACGGCGTAGACGTTCGAGGCGCTCGAGCCCCAGATGCCCCACAGCCTTCCAGTCCCTTGAGGCAAGATGAGCTGGGAGCACTGGGTGCCGTCGATACGGCCGATCACCCCTCCGTTCAAGTCGTAGCCAGCGAGCCAGGCGGTGCCGTTCGGATCGAACCAGATCGCATTGAACCGGAGACCCGCGGGGATGGAGAGCCGCTTCCACCCGATGTGGCCGCAATCGGCGAAGCCCGGGGTGCAGTAGGAAGAGCAGCCAAGCCGCCCGAAGTCGAAGCCATAGTCGAGGCAGGTTTCTCCAGAGGGAGGCTCTCCGTCACAGGCCTCGTCGCCGTTCACGACTCCATCGTTGCACCGCTCCGAGCAGCCCGAGAAGTCGTAGCTACAGGCAGCGGTGCAGGCGAGCTGCCCCTGGTAGTAGCCGTACTGCTGGCAGGTCCCACCTCCAAGCAGGTCGCCGTCGCAGAGCTCCTCCCCCTCCAGGCGACCGTCCCCGCAGCCCGCCGGGACGCAGCTCGTCCTGCAGGTAGCTCCCTCGGCGTCCGAGTTTGGCTCTTGGCAGCGGCGGGGCAGATCAACCGTGCCGTCCCCGCAGTCGCAGCCTTCGCCTTCCCCGAGGTCGGTGACGCCGTCTCCGCAGCGGGGAGCGGTACAGTCGGTTCGGCAGGCGTCTGGAATGATGTCCGAGTTCTGGGGCCCGTCGTCGCACTCCTCGCCGGTGTCGATGATGCCGTCGCCGCAGTGGGCCTCCTGGCAGTCTGTCCGGCAGGCGTCTGGGACCGAATCGGAGTTGGCGGCGCCGTCGTCGCACTCCTCCACGCCGTTTCTCACCCCGTCTCCGCATTGGAACTGCGAGTTCGTGTTGTTCGAGTTCGAGTTGCCGCCGTCATCGTCGGAGCAGCCCCACGAGGCCAGACCGGCGACCATCACGCAGATGCTTCGGAGTTTCATTTGTGGCTCCAGACCATGGCCCCGAGGGGATGGGCAGTGGTGGTTTTGAGGATATTCTAAGTAATTACTCTCCATTTGTACAACCAGTGGTCGAGCGGAGGGGACTGTGGTGGCTCATTCGTGCCCCTGCTTCGAGTGGAGCCCCGGGATCGTCTGGCGGCCTCGCCCGTTGAAAGGATGCTCCTCCACGGACGCACCTTGGAGGTTTGGAAAGGGATAGAATGAGAGCCATGACAAGAACCAGCAACGAGCCCCTCTTGGCCGATCTCCTTCGCAGCGCTCCATCGCGGGCTCTGCTCGCGTGGCCCATCGCCGGCCTTCTCCTGGCGCTGAGCCTGGTGATGGCGCCCGGGGTAGCTCTCGCGCGGCTCCATGTGGCCGTGAACCTGGACTACACCTCGACGAGCGCCCACGCCGTGTGGCTCGCGCGGGTCCTGGAGGTCAAGAGAGTCGGGGCCGCCAAGCACCAGGGAACCCCGGTTGAGCTGCTGGATGTCAGGTTGCGGATCGAGCAGGCGCTCAAGGGGCCTTTGCCGGCCCGGCCCGTGCTCCGCCACCTCAGGGTCGCGCCCAACTCCCAGCCCATGGTGAACGGCTTCATGTTCGTGGAGCTTCGCCCGGGGGCGACCTACCTGCTCTTCCTGGGCAGGGACAAGGCTGGGCGCCTGGTGCTCTGGGCGAACGAGGATTCGAATCTGGTCTCACTTTCCGCTTCCGACCTGGCCTATTCGAGGCGCCTGTCACCCAAGCTCGCCCTTGTGGACCGCCTGGCGGACATCCTCTCCAACCAGCTCTCGGGCTGTGATAGTGGATGCATGGCGCCGATCTGGCTCCTGTCCCAGTCGGAGACCCATCGCCAGAGGATGAAGCATTCGGCCGCGCGGGGCGCCTTTGTTTCGAATCTCCTGCGGATCAGCCGCAAGGCCACGGACTGGAACGACATCAACGCGGCCTTCACGGTGCTCGGCCAGCTCGACCACCGGGCCGTCCTGCCAGAGCTGGTGAAGCGGATCTGCGGTGCTCAGGGGCCAGACCGCCAGAACCTGCAGGTCAACTCGATCTCCTGGCTCCAGGGCTTTACGAACGCCATTCAGGTGACCGAGCTGCGAAAGATAGCCCGGCTGGCCAAGGACCCGCCGACAAGAGCCGCCGCGGCCAGGAGGCTCGGTTACCTGACCAGGTCCGGCAATCCCTGACCGGGCCGAGGTCCGAGATGGAGCCGCTCGAGGCTTGCTCCGATATCAGCGATGAGGCTAGGGCAGGGCCCTCGGAGGGAGCTCGTGGGCCGGCACCCAGCCGACCACGTTCAGGCTGGTCCGCACCTTCACCCACCTTCGATCCGGGGAGTAGCCGAGCACCTCCAGCCGCCCTCCGGAGGGCACCTGGCAGAGGGCCACCTGGGAGCTCGGTCCCTCCACCACCGAGACTGCGTGGGAGATTTCGATGAGGTGAATGGCCGCCACCGTGGCCACGGCAGCCACCCTGACCAGGGCGCCCACGGTCCGGCCGCTGGTGGCAGTGGACAGGAAGGCGCCCAGAGCTAGCACGAACACAGGGACCAACCGCTTGGTAACTTGCATGGAACACCTGGCTTTCAGACGGCCAAGATATTTCGAAGCATTAGGCGTGCCAGGTGGAGCCCACTGAGATCATTGTCAAAACACCCCGCGATTTCGGCAGGGTCGTTCGGCGTTCACGGTTTTTCTGCCGCACGGGTAGCCCGGCGTTCACAGGTCCGGTCGCGGAATCGACGTCGCCTCTAGAGCGCGAGTTGCCTGTTCGCTGCTGCCATGGGTGATTTCGCGGCCGAGGGACCCCCGCCCTGCCTCCTCTGGCTACACGTGATTTCGCAGCATGAGCTCGGCGGGGTAGGGGGACAGGAACCTCTGGCGCGCGAGGTAGGCGACCCCGTACTTGCGAACGTAGTGCCGGATGAGGACGAGGGGCACGATGAGGGGCACCTGCTCCCTGCGGTAGCCATCCACGGTCTCCAGGAGCTCGGCCTTCTCGTCCGAAGAGAGCTGCTTCTTGAAGTAGCCCACCATGTGCATGAGCACGTCGGTGGTCTTCTTCACGGTGGCCGGGCGGGCCAGGGCCGCCATGAAGCCCCGCTCGTAAAGCTCATAGAGCTCCGCCGGCCGGTGCTCCTTCGCCGCGGCCACGAGGCGCCCGAGGGCCGAGTAGGCCTCGCGGCCGTGGGAGAGCAGGAGGAGCTTGTGGTCGCTGTGAAACTCCACGAGGCGGCCTCGGGTCTTGCCGCCCTCGAGGAGGTCCAGCCAGCGGCGGCGGCAGAAGATGCGCTCGATGAACGACTCCCGCAGCCTTGGGTCGTGGAGCCGGCCCTCCTCCTCCACCGGCACGAGGGGAAAGCGCTGCACAAAGGCGGCGGTGAAGAGCCCGGCACCCACCCGCTCCGCCATGCCCCGTTCGTTGTAGATCTTGACCCTTGTCATGCCCGAGCTGGGAGAGTCCTTCTTGCACACGAAGCCGCAGAGCGGAGCTCCCTGTAGCTCCTCCAGCTTCGCCCGGACGAAGCCGAGCATCTGCTCGGTCAGATCCTCGCCCTTGCGGTTCACGAGCCTCGGGTTCTGCGGGTCGCCGACCAGGTGCATGGATGGCCTCGGCGTGGGCATGCCCGAGTCCGACTCGGGGCAGACTCGCTCCCACTCCACGAAGCGGCCCAGCTGCCTCACCAGGAAGTGGTCGAGCTTGTGCTGCCCGTCGTAGCGGACCTTCTCTCCGAGCAAGCAGGCGCTCACCAGGAGGCGCGGCCCGCCCGGCATGGCGGGCACGACCCTGGGGGCGGGCTCGGACCCGGCCTGATCCGAGTCGCTCTGGGCGGGCAGGGGATGGATCACGGGGGAGGTGCTCATGGCTTCACCTGTTGTCGATGTTGACTTGGGTCCTAGCGGTGCTTCCCGGGCCGTCGCCGGCGGAGCGATCCGAGGAAAAGGATCAGCACGGCGAGCCAGAGCCCGCTGGATGCGCTGCCTTGCTGGCAGCCCTTTTTCTTGGGAGCGGACTTGCACAGGGAGCTCTCGGCGCAGTCAGGGTCGTCGCAGTCCACCGCGCCGTCACCGTCGTCGTCCAGGCCGTTCAGGCAGTTCTCGGGCGGGGGGGCGCACCAGGGGTCGGCGCCGCAGTCGGGGTCGTCGCAGTCCGTGAGGCCGTCGGCGTCGTCGTCTATCCGGTTGTCGCAGCGCTCCGGGCTCGTGGCGCACACGAGCTCTAGGGTGTAGGCGCCGGGCGCGTCCCAGGTGTCCACCACGAGCAGCTCATCGTCCGCTCCCTTGGTGAAGCGGATCTCCTCGGTGGAAAGGCCCGGCTCTGCCGAGACTGCCAGGCAGTCCCAGGTGGCGCAGGTCATCCCAAAGGGCGGCAGCAGGAAGAGGTCCAGGTCGCCGGTGCCGTCCATGGTGAGGCGCGCCGTCATGGTCAGGCCCCGGGGCGCTGTGACCAGGTAGGCCTTCTCCGGGCCTAGCTCCTGCCCAGCGCAGGAGTAGCTCCTGAACTTGTGGCTGCCTCCCAGGGTGCTTCCCTGGATCACGTCGCCGCAGGAGATTGCCTCGGCGCTCTGGCAGGCGTCTCCAGCGGGGCAGGCGGGGTCGCCGTCGCAGTCCGGATCCGCGCAGCCGGCCAGGGTGTCGTGGTCCTCGTCCTCGGCGGTGGTGCAGTCCTCCCGCACCCCGGCGACGAAGGCCTCGATCCAGGCGGCATAGGCGTCGGGCCGGGTGGAGACCCCGTAGTAGGCGCAGTTCTCGTCGCCGTAGGAGGTCACCCCTGCGACATGCTCCACCCCGCCCCGCAGGATGAAGGCCGGCCCGCCGCTGTCGCCGCTGCAGGGCCCACCTGGAGCCATGCTGTAGCCGAAGGCGCCAGGCACGACCTGGCCGGCGCCCAGGGAGCAGACCTCGGGCCCATCGCACACCTTGCCCACCGTGCCTGGCACGGTGAGCTTGCGGCCCGAGGTGAAGGACTCGGTCCGTCCGAACCCCACGAACTCCACGGCGGCCCCCTCGTCCGCGGTCTGGAGCCCGAGCGTCGCCGGTAAAAACGGGATGGGGGTGGCGTCGGCGGGCGCGGCCTCTGCTAGGCGCAGGAGGCCCAGGTCGAAGGTGTAGGCGTCCCCGTCGTAGCGCGGGTGCGGCATCACCTCGGCCACGCTCACCCACTGCCCACCCTGGTCCACGTCGCTCCCGAAATAGACGTACACCGTGCCAGGGGTCACCGAGCGGAGGCAGTGGCCCGCGGTGAGCACCACGTCAGGAGCGATGAGGGTGCCAGAGCAGAAGTTCTGGGCCCCGGCCCCATAGGTCAGGGCCACCACCGCCCGGTGCGCCGGCTGGGTGTCCAGGGTCCCGTTGATGATGGGCTGTCGCCGCGACTCGGCGGCCGTCTCCCCATCCTCATCGGTCGCCCCCGCGGCTGGCGCGCCGGCAAGCGCTCCGCACCCAGCAAGGGCGGGGATGCCGCCGAGTGACAGGGCGAGGACGAGTGGAGCCAATCTGGCGGCGGTGCCAGAGGCCATCGATCTTTTGCGTGTGAATGTGTTGGCCATTGATCGAGCCAGTGTGGAGATCATCGAATCCAGAGCTGCCCAGGGCTCAGCAGCCCTCCTCGGCGGGGTGGGCGTCCTCCTGCTGGGCGCCGGAGGCGCGAGGTGGAGGGGCCGCGGGGGGAGGCGGCGCCGAGATGGCTGGCGGCGGACTGGGGGGAGGGGGGGCGACCGCGTCGGCGGCTGGGCGAGCTGCCCCTGGGGCCGCGGCGCGCCGCTCGGCCTGCCTGCTTGCGCTCGGGGCCATCCAGGCGGCGTAGCCCCCTGCGAGCAGGTAGGCGTCCACGCCGCGGGAGCGGAGGGCGTGGAGGATGTAGGGGGCCAGGCGGCCGTCCTGGTCAACCAGCACAACCTGACGGCCTCGGGCGGCCAGTGGCGCCTTGCCTCCGAGGAGCGCCTCCAGAGGGCGGGAGATGGCGCCTGGCACATGGCCTGCCTTGAAGGGCGCGCTCGCCCTCAGATCCACGACCAGGGGCGGGGTGGGGCCCGAGAGCCAACCGCGGAGAGTATGCGCAGTCACCTGGAACCGATGAGACGCGAGGCCCTTCACAAAGGCCGGGTCCGCCAGGGGGCGGGCCGCGGCGGCGGAGCGTTTCCTTCGCTCGAGCCGGTCGCTGCCGCTGCCGGCGATGGCTATTGTCGCGCCCAGGACCAGCGCCAGGGTGGCTAGGACCAGTGGCAGCTTGCGAAGATCCATCATGGCGTCGGCTCCTTGTCTCCGAAGCGGGCCTCGAGCTTGCCGCTGCCCCAGAAGGCGCCGATCGCCATCAGCACCACGAGCAGCACGATCACGCCCGGCTGCAGGCCGAGCCAGCCGTCCAGGGTTACGTCGCGGCCCAAGAATCCGCTCAGGGCGAAGGGTTCGAGAAGCTCGTAGAGCTCGGCGAAAACGAAAACCCCGAGGAAGGCGCCTCCCAGGAAGGCGATGCCATCGAGCCGCCCCGTGATTGCCGCAACCACGCCCGTGCCAGGGCAGTAGCCCCCCACGGCGAAGCCGAGACCCACCAGGAGGCCGCCCGCGATCATGGGCCAGGTGTAGGTGGGGTTCAGGTAGAGGAGGCCCATGTCGAGCCAGCCCAGGAGGGCGAGTCCGTAGAGCCCCAGCATGGCCACCACGATGGCCGTGAACATCACGCGGAGCACCGTGAAGTCAGAGAGGTAGAACTGCCTGGTGAGCTTTCTCGCGTTGGCCAGCCCTCCCTGCTCCAGGAAGAAGCCGAAGCCGAAGCCCACGAGGAGGGCCGCGATCACGAAGCCCAGCTCCCCGATGACGCCGGTCTTGAAAAGGGGTGCCATCATAGCCACTGCCTCCTGATTAGCGCGGCGCCTGCGAAGCCCGCCGCGAAGAAGGAGAGCATGAAGATCCAGCCGCCGAGGGCGAGGGTGGCGCCGCCCGTCAGGGCCAGCCCCGAGGTGCAGCCTCCGGCCAGGCGCGCCCCGAAGCCCGCCAGAACGCCGCCGAGGACCGCGAAGCCGAGCCTCGCCCGCTGCGAGATCCTGGGACCTCGCGTCACCTCCCAGCGCAGCCTCCTGCCGAGGAAGCCCGAGGCCATGGCGCCGAGGATCAGCCCGAGGGTCTGGTAGATCAGGAAGTCGTCGAGCGGTCCCTTCTTCTGCGTGGTGTACTTCTTCCAGTAGGCCTGGGTGCGGGCGTGATCAGGAGCCACGAGGTCCACGACGGCTGCATTGGCTCTCGTGAAGGCGCCGGAAGCCCCCAGACCGCGCCCGACCAGCACGAAGGTCATCAGCAGGGCAAGGCCCAGCCCGATGCCGGCCAGGTAGGGGTGCAGGTATGGGCGCTCCCCTTGCGGGGCGGCCTGGGTGCTCATGGGTCCTCCTTGGCTGCGGGCCCATCAGGGGCGCTCGAAGGCTTCGACTCCACCTCGCGGGCCAGCTCCTCCCTCCACTCGGCCTCCGTCTCCTTGTACTGGCGCCACCACTTGTAGTGGTGCTTGTAGGCGTAGAGCTCCGGGACCTTTCCGGTGAACATGGAGTAGAAGGCGGGCCTCTCCTCGGGCAGCACCGCGCCCATGTACACGTGGACGAAGAGGCCGGCGAAGATGCCCCCCGCCGCGAGGAAGTGGAAGAGGATCGACCACTGGACCAGCCAGTTGGGGCCGATGTGGTGGGCCATGATGAAGCCGGTCAGGATGATGACGGCCGTGCCGAGATAGACGACGATCCCGTAGAGCTTCTGCCCGCCGTTGTAGATCCCCTGGGGCGGCAGGGTCTCGGGCCGCCCGAGGATCAGGAAGAGGCGGCTCCTCAGCCAGCGGAGGTCGTCGCGATCCGGCACCAGGTAGTTGGTAACCGTGCGGAGCAGGTACTTTCTGAAGCCGAAGATGCCATAGACGAGCAGCACCGTGGTCCAGATGATGCCCGCGGTGACGTGCACCTTGAGGATCATCCCCTGGCTGCCGAAGACCGAGATCATGAAGTCGCGCCACCATGCGGGGGCGATGCGGTAGCCGTCTCCCGCCAGGAGCGCGCCGCCAGTGGCCAGCTCCAGGGCCCAGATGCAGGCGTTGAACCAGTGGAGGAGGATGACCGCGGTGTCGTGCTTCTTGATGAGCCGCTGCTGCAGCGCCTCCTGCTCGTCTGCGTCGAGGGTGATGTGGGGCTCGAGGACCGGAATGTTGGGCATCGTGGGCTACTCCTCGATGGGGTGCTCGCCCCGGCGCAGCTGGGAGAAGAACGCTATGGCCTGCCCCGCGAAGGCGGCGCCGATTGCCAGGAGGATGAGCGGCCTGGCGATCTTCTGGAGGAGCCAGGCGGGGGTGGAGAGCTCCGGCGCCGGTGGGGCGAAGGCGTCGTGCACCAGGCGCCAGGTCCTGTCCTTTGCGAGGTAGCGCACGTTGGGTCCGAGGCGGGCCTCGGCGCTCTCGAGGCGCCGGCTGTGGGCCAGGTGGCGGCTGGCGTCGCTTTCCGGGTTCTCGAGATCGCCGAAGTGCCTGCATGATGTGATGCAGGTCGTCACGCAGGCTGGCTCCTCGCCCCGGGCCAGGCGCTCCTGGCAGAAGTCGCACTTGTCCACCTTCCTGAGGCCGGCGTGGTGGTAGCGCGCGCCGTAGGGGCAGGCGCCGACGCAGATTCCGCAGCCGATGCAGAGGGCCCTGTCCACCACCACGATGCCGTCGTCGCGCTTGTAGGTCGCCTTGGTGGGACAGGCCTCCACGCAGCTAGGGCGCTCGCAGTGCATGCACAGGCCCACGTAGAAGCCCGACAGGAGCCCCTCGGCGTCCTTTGTCGGGCCGATGGGCACGACCCAGTCGCGGCTCTCCCCAGCGGGGACCTCCCACTGGACCTTGCAGGCCGCGACGCAGGCGTGACAGCCCACGCAGCGCTCCAGGTCGATAACCATGCCGTAGGTGGTCATGGCCGCACCTTCCTTCGCGGGCGCCGGCTGGCCAGGGGAGGCTTCCAGGGAACGCGCTTCCTGGCCGGGCGCACCCTGACGAAGCTGACGCGCATCCCAGTGGCCCCGGTGTCTGGATCCGCGACGCAGCGGTTCATGAGCTCGGTGTCGCAGGCGCCCCTGCCGTAGGCCAGGCGCAGCTTGGGCGAGCTGCCGCCGAAGCCGTGTACCATATAGACGCAGTCCGGCCTGATGCCTGGCGTGGTCTTGAGGGGGAGCGGCCCGCTCGGGCGTCCCTTCTCGTCGAGGAGCTCCACCGGGTCTCCGTCCCGCAGCCCGAGCTTTTTTGCCACCTCGTCGTTCAGCCAGAGGTGGTTGACCGGGTCGATCTCCACGAGGAGCGGGTTGTTCTGGGACCTCCCGAAGCTGTGGGCCGGGCTCCGGCCATAGAGCAGCCGGAACATGCCCGGGGGCGGCTCGGGCGTGGGCTCGTAGCGCGGGAGGGGATCCACCCCCTTGTCCTTGAGGAAGGCCGAGAGGATCTCGATCTTTCGGCTGTGGGTTCGGAAGGCAGTCGGGCTGTCCTTGTCGAGATACAGCCGCCCCGCGGGCGTCCGCACCACTCCCTTGACCTTGAGGTCCTCGAGGTCGAGGCCGAGGGGCACAAGGGCCCGGTCCAGCACGAGCTCCACGTTCGGGCAGGGGAAGCACTCGTTCTCGCCCAGGCGGAGCGCGAGGTCCCTGGCGATGTCGAAGGGGGGCCGGGCCTCGCCGGGCGGGGCCACGATGGGCTGCCTGAGGGCCACGAAGGGCTCCTTGGCGCTGCCCACCTGGTGGGGGACGTCGTAGCGCTCGAGATAGGAGGCCTCTGGGAGCACCACGTCCGCCCAGAGCACGGGCTCGGTGGGCAGCACGTCCACGGCCACCACGAGGTCGAGCTTCTCGAGGGCCTCGCGGGTCCGATCCGTCCGCGGCCAGCTCTTGATGATGTTCTGGCCGTAGATCATCAGCCCCTTCACGGGGCGGGGCTTGCCCGTGATGATGGCCTCCAGGAGCACCTGGGCGGGCAGCCCCTCCTCTGCGAGGGGGTAGCG
>JAVEWA010000819.1:0-2649 GCA_034004785.1 Polyangia bacterium | reverse complement strand
CTCCGGCATCGGGCGAAACCCGAGGAACCTCAACCGCGCCATCGGGGTCTTGCGGAGCGCGGAGGTGCCCGTCATGGGCATGGACACCTCTCAGCTCCGGCTGACCTTCTTCACGAGCCCCCAGTGCGTGAACGCTGGTGTGGCCGCGCTGCACCGGGAGTTCGTGGAGAGCGCCCCGGGCGAGCCCGCGCTGGATGATTGAGGCAGCGGGGCTGGCTCGAATGTATCCGATGTGGCCGGGGCTGGACTCGCTCAGTGGAACGCGTAGAGGTGCTCGTTGTCGCACCCCACGTAGAGCACTCCCTCTGGGGACAGGGCGGCGCTGGAGTCCAGATCGGAGCCCAGGGACTGCTTCCAGAGGAGCCTCCCGTCGGCCCGGATGGCGTAGAGGGCGTCGTCGCGAGAGCCCACGTAGGTGACGTCCCTGCCATCAAGGGTCGGCGACGCCCTGATCGCCTCGCCGGTCTTGAAGCGCCAAAGGATCTTGCCCGAGGAGCCCACCCGATAGACGAAGCCGTTCTGGTCGCCCACCACCACCGAGCCGTCGCGCGCCAGGGCGGCCGAGGACTCGATGTGGGCGCCGAGCATGGTCCTCCACAGGATCCGGCCGTCGGGTCGAAGCGCGTAGAGGTGGCTGTCCTTGGCGCCGACGAAGATCACGCCTCGCTCGTCCACGAGTGGCGTCGAGAGCACCGCGCCCCCGAGCTTCACCGAGAAGAGCCTGGTCCCGCGCTGGGTCACGGCGTGCAGGTGGCCGTCGTCGGAGCCGAAGTACAGGGCGTCGTTCGGGCCCAGGGCCGGCGCGCTGTGCTGGATCTTGTCCCCCACCTGGTACTTCCAGGCGAGCTTGCCGGCCAAGGTCAGGGCGTAGAGGTGCCCGTCGAAGGAGCCGAAGACCACCAGGCCGCCGGAGGTGACGAGGGGGCTCGATCGGATGTCTCCCCCTGTCTGGAACTTCCAGCGCAGGGCTCCAGTTGGCGAGATGGAGTAGAGGTGATCGTCGTCCGAGCCGACGTAGACGTTGCCTTGGGCATCCAGGGCGGGGGAGGAGTCCACGTCGCCTCCGGCCTTGAAGCTCCACTTCAGCTTGCCCCGGCTCGTGAGGGCGTAGACGTGATCGTCCTGCGAGCCGAAGACCACGGTGCCGTCCTTGGCGAGGGCCGGGGACGAGAAGATGATGCCGCGGGTCTTGAAGCTCCAGAGGGTGCGGGGCGTCTGGGGTCCGGCCACGTCGTAGCGCCCCTGCCGGGAGGCAGAGCCGCGGAAGAACTGGCTGGGATGCAGCGACGCGCCGCCGATCCTGAGGACATGGGACTGGCCCGTGGCGAGCGGCGTCGCCCCGGCCGCGGGTCCCTCGGCTCCAGGGTGGCCGAAGAGGAGCAGGCAGAGACTGGCGGCGGCCGAGAGGCCGAGGAGGGCTAGGTAGCGCATGGGTTGACCGTGGGCTCGGGAACCTCCAGAGTTCCCTCTTTTTATCACGGTTGACGGGCCCCGGGGAGGTGCACTAAATACGGTGCACCAGGCGTGGCCCGGCCTTCGGTCCCGCCCCCCACGCAAGGACGGAGAAGCGATGCTGAGCACGTCGGATCTACGCAAGGGACTCAAGTACCTCAAGGACGGGGAGCCACACGTGATCGTGGACTTCCAGTTCGTGAAGCCAGGCAAGGGACAGGCCCTGTACAAGTGCAAGCTCCGCAACCTCATCACTGGCTCCATATACGAGCTGACCTATCGCTCGGGTGAGAGCTTCGAGGAGGCGAACGTGGAGGAGCGCAGGATGCAGTACCTGTTCCAGGAGGACGACCGGTACTGCTTCATGGACAACTCCACCTACGATCAGATCTACGTCCCCGCCGAGGCCATGGGCGAGGACGCCCTGTACCTGACGGACAACATCGAGGTGGACGTGCTCATGTGGGGGGAGAAGCCCATTGGCGTGACCCTGCCGAACTTCGTGGAGCTCCAGATCACGGAGTGCGAGCCAGGCGTGAGGGGCGACACCGCCACGGGCGCCACCAAGATCGCCACCCTCTCCACCGGGGCGACGGTGTACGTCCCGCTGTTCGTGGAGCAGGAGGAGTGGATCAAGATCGACACCCGGACCCGCGCCTACGTGGAGCGGGTGAAGAAGTAGGTCCCATTCCCCAGTAGCCCATCCATGTCTTTCTCAGGTGAGCGGGACCGGCTTTCGTCGCGCCTCGGGAACCTCCGCCTTCGTGCGGCGACGATTCGAGCCATCAGGTCGTTCTTCGAGGGCAGGGGATACCTCGAGGTGGAGACCCCGGTGATGGTCCCTTGCCCCGGGCTTGAGCTGCATCTGCGGCCCTTCGCGGTGGCCGGCGCTTATCTGTCAACCAGCCCCGAGTATCAGATGAAGAGGCTCCTCGCGGGGGGGCTGGAGCGCATCTTCCAGCTCGCCCACGCCTTCAGGGACGAGGAGCGTGGGGACCATCACGTCAGGGAGTTCAGCATGCTCGAGTGGTACCGCGTGGGGGCTTCCCTCGCGGACCTGATGGAGGAGACCGAGGCCCTGTTCGCGGAGGTGGCGGGGGCGGGTCTGGGGACTTCGCACGCCCCGGGGATCGATGGAGGGGCGGTGGACCTGACACCTCCCTGGGTGCGGCTCGGGGTCTCCGAGGCCTTCGAGCG
>JAVEWA010000157.1:0-12020 GCA_034004785.1 Polyangia bacterium | reverse complement strand
TACCTTCCGGGCGGCGGCCGTGGAGCAGCTCGAGGTTTGGGGCAAGCGAGTCGATGCGCCCGTGGTCAAGGGCAAGGAAGGTCAGGACCCATCCTCTGTCATTTTCGATGCCATCAAGCAGGCGCAGAAAGACGGCTATGACGTAGTGATCTGCGACACCGCCGGCAGGCTCCACACCAAGGTCAACCTGATGGAGGAGCTCGAGAAGATCCACCGCGTGTCTGGCAAAGCCATGGATGGCGCCCCGCACGAGATCCTGCTGGTTCTCGACGCCACGACCGGGCAAAACGCCATCCAGCAGGCCAACCTGTTCAAGGAGGCGGTCAGCGTCACCGGGATAGCGCTTACCAAGCTGGACGGCACAGCCAAGGGAGGCATCATCCTGGGGATCTGCGACGAGATGCAGATCCCCGTGCGCTACATCGGGATCGGCGAAGGAGTCGAAGACCTCAGGGAGTTCGACGCCCACGATTTCGTGGAGGCCCTCTTCGCACCGACCGAGGACGCAGAAACATGACCGCGCCATGGAAGTGTCCCCAGACGCTGGACCGAGCTGGCCATCGAAGTCGGGAAGAGCCGAAAAACGGGAACAAATCAAGCATGTTCCCTTTTCAGAGGGGCACAAACAAAGAGTTGATCTGCGAGGTTTCGTCGTGTTATAGTGTCGCCACGTTTGAAAAAGGTGCATCTAACCACCCGGTTTCATTGCGGAATTTGGGTCATCAATCCTCCGAGCTGCATCGGTGAGGTGAGCATGCGAACTCCGGTCATTGCGCTCGGTGCCGCCCTGGCACTCCTGGTGGCGCCCCTGACTACGACGGCCGCACCCGAGGAACCTCCTTCCACGGGCGCTGCGCGTCCGGCGGCTGGTGCCGACGAGGCCCCCCCTTCAACAGGCGCCGCACGCCCAACTGAGCCAAGCGGCGGCGGCGGCGAGCCCGGCGGCGGCGGCGAGCCCGGCGGCGGCGGCGAGCCCGGCGGCGGCGGTGAGCCCGGCGGCGAGCCTGGGGCCCGGCCCACACCAGGCGCGCCCGGTGCGCGCCCATCGGTACCCAAGGAAGAGGAAGAAGAGACCGGCATAGGCGGCGGCCCCTCCTACTGGCGGGACATCAAGGTCGTGCCGCGAAAGCTGATCTTGAAGCAGAAGCGCGTGGAGCTGATGCCTGTCCTCGGGGTGACCCTGAACGACAACCTCATTCGGCACTACCTGCTGGGCGCTGGCTTCCAGTATCACATCTCAGACGTGCTCTCCTTTGGTATCTCCGGGCACTACTACATGTACAACCTCACCGACCGGAACTACCTGGTGGGCCTGCAGCAGCGAGTTCTGCCAACACTGAACAAGTACATCTTCGCAGCGCTGGCCGAGGCCAGCTACGATGTGGCCTACGGCAAGTTCGCGGTGCACAACCACTGGATCCTGCAGTTCAGCGCCTTCATCACCGGCGGCGTGGGCGTGACGATGACCGAGGTCATCCCGCGTAACGCTGCACACGACCCGTGGAAGAACTACAACGTCACGGTGAGCATCGGAATCGGCTTCCGAATGTTCATTCTGAAGTGGCTGACCCTCTGGGTGGCGGTGAAGGACTACATGATGCCGGACAAGTACGAGTCCGGTAACCGCGACGAGCCCGATGGGGACATAGCAAAGAAGAACGGTGTAACGCGCTTCATCAACAACTTCGTGGTCCAGTTCGGCATCACCTTCTTCCTGCCGCCGGACTTCAAGTACACAACCTTCAAGTAGGCTGCGAGGAGACGAACCATGAAGAAGATTCTAGTCTCAGCCCTGTTCGCAGTCCTCGCGCTCGCGCCTCTCGCCGCGCATGCAGAGCGAAAGAACCCCCTTGAGGGACAGCCCGCTGTCCGCCACAAGGTCGAGTTCCTAAAGGGGCGCTTCGAGGTCACGCCGCGCCTCGGGCTCACCTTCTTGCAGGACTTCAAGCACAACTTCCTGGTGGGCGCCTCTCTCGGGTACCACATCACCTCCTGGCTCTCCATCGGCGCGTTCTTCGACTACGCGGCCCTGCCCTGGGACACCGAGCTCACCAACGAGATCGAGTCCACCTTGCCCGATCGTCTGAACCCAAATACGACAGTGGATCCTTCCCCCTCGAAAAGGATCATGCACAACGCCTTGGACACGCTCCTCTTCCAGGCGGGCGTCTATTTGGCCTACAGCCCATGGTTCGGCAAGCTGTCGCTTTTTGGCAAGGTCTTCGGGAACTTCGACTTCTACTTCCTGACGGGCGCCGGCTTTGCCATGCTCAAGGCTGGAGAGATGAGGATCAACTCCAACTGCAGCGTGGACGCAGACATCGATCCCACCGGCCTCTGCTCGAACCGCCTGTACTTGGATCGGCGGGTCGAGAACGGGGGCTTCAAGGTCGGTCCACTGATCGGCGCCGGCATCCGGATCCAGCTCCTGCGCTGGCTGGCGCTCCACTTCACCTTCAATGCCATGTTCATCCAGCGGAACTCCGCTGGGTTCGACCGGACCGGCGACACGATCCCAGGCACCAGCGTGCTCATCGTGGACAAGAAGGACAACTCCTGGGAGTCCCTCATGAGCTTCAACATCGGGGTCACCTTCCTCTTCCCCATGAAAGCGCCCCGCACTCCCTAGGGAGCCGCCCTTCCCTCGCTCTCATCTGCTCCCCTCTCGATTCCTCCGGAGCGCCGCTGCCTGGCCAACCAAGCTTGGCCTTGGCGCATCAGCCCGAATGATTGCACAGGAGGTAAGGTAGGACCTTGCCGAACCGAGGCCATGGGCCTCGCTTCCAACGGCCCAAAGGCACTTGGATGTGAGGCTCGAGTTAGTTCCCGCAGCGCGGATCTTCCACCACTGGATCCACAAAATCCAAGACATAGCACATGGATCCGCCCCTCTTCTCGTCCTGCGGGTCGGTAAAGGTCATGCGCACCATGTCTCCCGCGTCACCGTAGAAGGGACCGCACTCGAAGCTGCCATCTGGCTCGGCGTAGCAGCCCGCCGCCACCCTCCGGTCCAGGTTCCATACGATGACTTGGGCCTCGGCTGGGATGAGGGCGTTGGGATCGGCGCGGAGGACCACCAGCCCCTGGGCCGTCTGCTCGAAGTGCATGGACTCGGGCCCTGGGGGGGGCAGCGGGAAGGAAGGGGCGTTGCAAGCCCAGAGAATGAGGAGTAGGCCAATGCCTGGCAGCAAGATCCTGGTAACGAGCTGCTTGCCTGACATAGGGTTTGACTTCATGGCTGCACTCCCATTCCTAGGACTAGAACACAGCTCTAGCCTCTGTCTTCCGCTCTTGACCAACATTGTCAACCAAGTTGACACCCTGTGACAACGCCCTGGTCATTCGCCTCCTGCCTTTGGCAGCATCCCGTAACGCCTCAGCTTCTTCAAGAGGCCGAATCTGCTCAAGCCGAGCAGCTCGGCCGCCTTGGTCTGGTTGCCGCCTGTCCGCTCGAGTGCTTGCACCAGCAATTGCCGTTCCAAGCGCTCCACCCGCCCCCTCAGCGAGAGGCTACCCTGGTCCTCGGCTCCTGCGGGCTCTCCCCTGAGAGCGGGTGAAAGATCCTCCTCGCCAAGAACGTCACCGCCCAGCGCGAGGGCCCTCTGCAGCTCGTTCTCGAGCTCCCTTACGTTTCCAGGCCAGCCGTGGGACACCAGGCGCCCGAGGGCGGGCCGGGCTATCCGCCTCGGCCTGCCGGGGCTGTGCTTCTCCACGAAATGGGCCACGAGCAGGGGGATGTCATCCCTGCGCTCCCTGAGTGGGGGCAGAGTCACGCTGAGCACGTTGAGCCGATAGTAGAGATCCTGACGCATTCGGCGCTCCGCCAGCAGCTCTTCGAGGCGCCGGTTGGATGCCGCGAGGATTCTGACGTTCACTCGGATCACCCGGTCCGACCCCACGGGCCTCAGCTCGCCCTCCTGCAACACCCTGAGGAGCTTCGTCTGCATGGCCTGGCTCATCTCCCCGACCTCGTCGAGGAAGAGGGTGCCGCCGTCGGCCACCTCGAACAGGCCCCGCCTGTCACGATCCGCACCAGTGAAGGCTCCCCGGGCATGCCCGAAGAGGATTGATTCCAGCAGGGTCTCGGGAACCGCTCCGCAGTTCTCCGAAACGAACGGTCGATCCTTGCGATGCCCGTTGTAATGAATGGCGCGGGCGACGAGCTCCTTTCCAGTACCGCTCTCACCATAGATGACCACGGGGAGGTCCACGTCGGTGATCCTGTCGAGCAGCCGGAAGAGTTCCTGCATCTCCCGTGTCTGACCCACGATGTTCGAGTAGTCGTAACGCGCCCTGAGGGCTACCTGAGTCTCGCGGAGCTCCGTCCGCATCCCCGCAATCTCCGCCTCGCGCCGCTCGAGCCGACTGGCCAGCTCGATGTTGAGGCGCTCGATCTCAGCGCGCTGTGCAAGGAGCGCCTCGTGCATCCGGGCGTTCTCGATGGCGATCGCAGCCTGCTCGGCGAAGTCCTCGACGAGATCGAGGTCACCCTCTCCGAAGGCCCCACGACGCAGGCGATTGTCGACGTAGATGGTCCCGACCACGCGGCCCTTGACCCGCAACGGTACGGCCAGCACCGACCTGATCCGCAGGCCGTGCACGCTCACGGCCGAGGAGAAGCGCTCGTCCATCGCGGCGTCTACGGTGAGGACCGGCTTTCCGCTTGCGGCCGCCTCCTCCGCTATGGAACGGGACAGAGAGCTTTCTCCGGGATCCAGGGAGCGACGGTCCAGGTTCCGCGCTATTCGTACCTCCAGAGCTTCCTGCTCGTTCGTGAGCAGAATGAAGCCCCGCTCGCCATCGATGAGCTCAAGTACCGTATCGAGCACCAGCTCCAGCAGAATCGGGAGACGCAGCTCCTGGTTGAGCCTCTTGTTGATCTCCAAGAGTCGGTGAAGGAGCAGCGGATCTCCGCCTGCGCCAAGTTGCCTGCGAGACAACCGCCCGCTGTCTGGTGGGCGGCTCCCCGAGCCGAGAACCCTCTCCAAACGAGCGAGGGCCACCGCGTCTGGATCCCTCTCCCTCTGAGAGCGGTAGGACTCGGGGACTCGCTCCATCAGGGCTTGGGCCAGTCTCGCCGCTGACTGGGCGTGGCCACGGGCCGCCTCTGCCTGCCCCGCGCGATGGGCCAGCTCCGCGGCAAGGAGCTCCGCGCGCCACTCCGGCTCGGCCAGACCAGCCTCTCTGAATGCCTCTGTCGCCGTTCGGAGGTGCGTGAGCGTGGATTCCAGCTCTAGAGGCTCATCGCCGCTCCCGGCGCTGGACACGGTCAGACGCGCCACCGCCAGGGAGAGCCAATGCGAGGCCATCGGATCTCCCAGCGCGTCCACCATCCCGACGAGCCGCTCGTGGCATTCCTTCGCCTGGGTGAACTGTCCCTCGGCGGCAAGGCACTCCAGTTGCGTGATCTGGGCGTAGAAAGCCTCCCTCCCAGCGCCCGCTTCCATGAACCGCTCCGATGCCTCGGCGGCAAGCTGCGAGCCGGGACGCTGAAGGGCCCTCAAGAGCTCTCGCGGCGCTGGGCGCCCCTCCCTCAGGAGCCGCACCCCAAGCTCGGCACCGAGCAGGCAAAGGTATCCGCCCGCCCTGGGAGCGCTGCCCTGCTCCGCCTCGGCAGCCAAGAGAGACAGCTCCTTGGCCGTGCCAGACAGCTCTCCGAGGCCTAGGAGCAGGTTTCCCAGGTTATAGACCGCCAGGGGCAGCTCTGCCCTGTGGCCGAGCTGAACCATGCGCCTCACCGCGGCGATGCTCGGTTGCAGGGCCGCGCCCAGCTCGCCCCTCTCCCTCTCGACAGCACCGAGGTTGGCCGCAAAGTGAGCGCCGGCATGAACGTCTCCTCGGGCCTCGGCCAGCCGCCACGCCTCCTGGTAGTGGGAAGAAGCCCTCGTGAGGTCCCCCCTGGCCTGCGCCACCATGCCCAGGCATCCCTCTGCGCGAGCAAGGCGCTCCTCGTCACGAAATGCCCTGGCCCTCAGGGCGGCCTCCTCGAAGAACTCCACCGCATCTTCCATCGAGCCAGCGCTATATGCCGCCAGGCCTCCCATCTCCAGGAGTGGTATTCCGGCTCGCCCATCTGGCGCGCGGCCGACAGCGGGACACAAGCTCCGCGCACCCTCCAGGTCCCCACAGGCGAGACGCACCCGGCCGAGCACTGCCCTGGCCTCGGCAATATCTGCAGGATCTGCTCCCGAGGGTAGGCGAGGATCGGCCAGGCCCTCTTCCATGATCCGTCTGGCGCCCTGCAACTCGCCCTGGCGCTGCAAGGCGAGTCCCCTAAGGGTGAGAACCCTGAGGATGCAGGGCGAGTCATCATCGATCCTCAAGCGCCCGAGCTCCTCGAGGCCCGAGACGTAATCTCCAGCCCTGATCTTCGCCTCCGCCGACGCAAGGATCAGCCGTTCCCTCGCCTCGCCTGGTCCTGCTTCGAGAGCGATCGCGAGAAGCTGGGCGGCGCTCCTCCACTCCGAGCGTGCCGCCGCTCCTCGTGCGGCCTTTTCGGCCAGGGTTGGAAGCTCCTCGCTGGGCGGCGCCTTGGCCAGATGTCTGATGCATGCAAGGCGGGCACCTTCGTCTCCTGCCTCGGCCAAGGCTCGATACCTCTGAGCCAATGCTCTGTGCAGCTCCGGCAGCCTCTCTCCCTGCCCTGCTGCCTCCATCATGGCCTCGGCCGCAGCTGCAGAGCTTGCGCCGATCCTGCCATCGGACAGAACGATCAGCCCCGCGGACGTGAGCTCCTCCACAACCGCCCAGGCCTCGGCCACGCCGAGGCCAGCCAGCTCTGCGGCCCATGGGATGGGTATGGGAGCCTCGGCCAGGGCCACACACTGGCCCAGACGCCGGGCCTCGACCGTGAGACGGACAAGACTCTCGACTGCCAGTGCACAAAGGCTCGAGCCGGACAAGAGCTCGAGGTTCACCTCCGCCACTCGCCGACGATCCCCCACCTGAATCATGGCAGCTTTCAGAAGCGCGTGCAGCCTCTCCGGGAGTCCCAGGCTGGCACTGTGAAAGGCCTTCGAAACCGCGTCTCCCACCGGCACCCCCAGGGCCTGAGCGAGCACCTGGGCAACCTCGGCGCCGTCGAGCGGTTGAACCTCCCGCGTGAGGGCCACCCCAGACTGGCCGAGCTCGCTGCCTCGCGTAACCCTCGCCGCCAAGGCCAGACGCCCGAGCCTGATGTCCGGATCCCTTCGAACGAGAGTGAAGAAACGCTCCAGCACCCCTCGATCCCGCTCTCCCTCCTCGACCAGCACCAGGAGCCCACGCTCCAGGGAGGCCTCCTCCAGCTTTCCAATGAGGGGGAGCAGCGCTCCATCGTCAGCGGCAAGGGAGGGCCGAGTGCCGAGCAGTGGCGCAAGCGCCTCTCCCAGGCTCGCCCCGCGAGCGAGGCGAAAGGGAGACAGCTTCCCCGAAGCAGCAGCAACTTGGAGGTCTCTCGCCGTCATGTCGAGCAGGGTGCGCCTTCCACTTCCCTGCTCCCCCCCGAGCAGCAGCAGGGCGGGTGCTCCAGCTGGCTCGGCTCCGAGGGCGAGGCGGGCCCCGAGGACTCGTCCGATCTCCTCGGAGAGTTTCTCCCTACCCACGGGAGCCACGGCCAGGAGGTCGAGCCCTCCTTGCCCCTCCGACAAGGCCAAGGATACTGCACGGCGACGCCTCGCGATCTGCTCGAGCAGCACCTGGGCCGATTGCGGACGCTGGGCCGGGCTCGGCGCACACAGGGAGTCCACGAGCGCGCAGAGCCCCTCTGGCAGACGCTCCACCAGACTGGATAGCGGGGGAGGCGCTTTCTCGAAGACTGCTCTGAGCCGGTCTGGCCCGTCGAGCCCTCCAAGTAGCTGACGTGGAGACTTGCCGACAGCCAGACGGTAGAGGGTCGAACCCAGGCCGTACAGATCGGACCGGGCATCGGTGACCCCAGCAAGAGCCTCCGGGGCGAGATGCTCGATTGTCCCCGCCACCACATCGCCAGGCAGTCTGCCGAGCATGGTGGAGAGGCCGAGGTCCAGCAGCTTCACGTCACCTTCGGCGGTGCAGAGCAGGTTCTCCGGCTTCACATCCCCATGGAGCACGCCTTTGCCGTGGAGGTGATCCAGGGCAGAAGCCACATCGCTCGCGATTCGCCACAGGAGCTCAGGTAGGCGCCTGCGCCCGAGGCGTGCAAGGTACTCAGATGGGTGAAGCCCTGGACAGTACTGGGCCGTGAAGAACACCTGTCCAGGCTCCAAAACGTCGCTCCCTGGCTCCACAACCTCCAGATCATGAACTCGGATCAGCCGCGAGTGATCCAGTCGAGCCAGACGGACGAATTCCCAGCGCAACCTCTCCAATGTGTCCGGATCCGCCGAAGCCAGAGGCGTCTTCAGCACCTTGAGACAGCCGGCCTGGGCCCCGTCGGCCACCTTCAACACGAGGCCCTGTCCGCCCCTCCCAAGCTCCTCGAGAACACGATAACGGCCATTGATAAGCCGAGGCCTCTCTGCTCCTGCCAACTCCTGGCCATCTGTCAACTTGGTTGACACTGCTCTTGTCCTTCAATGTCCAACAATTACTCCATATTGTAAGTTGCAGTCTATCATGTTGTCACACCATACCCGTCTTTGCAAGGTATGGGCCTGCTGCCCGAGATTTTGAGATGCCTTTTGCTTCATGGTATTGTGCGCAGGTCATGTCCTTCTGTTCCCATTGTGGCGTCGAGGTTGGAGAAACGGACGCCTTTTGTAGATCCTGCGGCATGGCCCAGGGCGGAATAGAAGCGCCTCGGGGGCCGAGATCCCCAGCCTACGCCCGCATGGGAGAGGCGTACCCTGCCCTGCGGATCCGGAGGAGCCGCCGCGCTGCGCCAACTGGCCGCCGGGGAGCAATCGCGGAGCAACCGCCTCGAGGAGCAAGCCCAGAAGGCAGCGACCCTCCCAGGCCGCAGGGCCCTCCAAGGAACCAGGCCCTGGCCCCCCTCTATCCGGGTTCTCCCACTGGAGCTTCCCAGCCCGCTCCACCGGACATGGAGACGGCAACCGTCCTTGCCCGGCCTCGCTTCGACGACCTCGAGCCTGATGAGCCGTCAGGGCAGCCCCACACACAAGCTCCTCCCCCGGCGGAACGTCCAGGCAGATACCGCGCCCTGGACCGCGCCGCTTCTGTCGAGCCCCCAAGGGGGCTCCGGGACCGCTCTGGCATACGCGGCAAGCGCGCTGGAACCCGACCCGAGGGCCGCTGGGGAAAGGCCCAGGAGCCTCTCGATGCCCCACACCCAGAAGAGCCCCGAGAGGACGCGCAAGGGAGCGTCCGGAGACGCTACACCGGCCTGGAACCTCGAGCGTCTGCCTCGGGAGGCCCCCATCGGCTTGATCCCGAGCGTCTCTCGACGCCTCGACGCTCGGACGTGGGAGCCAAGCGCCTCGGGGAACCAGGGGAGGACGCCTTGCTGGCTGAGATCTCCCGTGGCTACTCCAGAGAGTATCTTGGCCGCGATGGCTGGACCGCCGGTGCTCTGTGGGACTCTGTCCACTACACTTTTCGACTGGTTGGCAAGAGCGCGTCGAGACCGCTGGCGATTCGCAGGCTTCAAAAAGAGCGCGCAAGCAGAGAGAGGGTGCGCCTTGACCAGCTCGTCCAACTCGGTGAGCTCGCGCTGGGCTTGAAGGACCTTGATTCCCCGGCTCTTGGCGAGTTTCGGGATCGCCTCCTGGAGCTCGAGCAGGAGGTGGAGATGCGCGACGAAGAGCGCGAGGAGCTGAAGAACCGCCTGGCAGAGCTGGACAGGGACAACGCCGCCGCCGAGAGGCAGCACACCATCGAGGACAAGGAGCTCGAGGCGCAGATCAACTCCACCGAAGAAAAACTACGTCCCGAGGAGGCGGCCCACCGGAACGCCATAACAAAGGCGCGTGCGGCCGAGAGGGATGCGCACTCCCTGGCCCAGCAGATAGACCGCGGTCAAGCCGAGCTCCGCGCTCTTTCCGGGCGCCCTGGCAGCGGACAGGACGCGGACCGACTGAAGGACCGCATAGGCAAGTGGGAGGCAGACCGCCGGATCCTGGAGGAAGAGGCCCCGCGCCTCGTCGAGAAGGCCGAGAGGCTGCTCCCCGAGATAGAGCAGCTGCGAAAAGAGCTGGCTCGCGCCCAGCAGGCCCGCCGAGATCACCGCGAGGAGGGAATCAAGCGAGAGGCGGAGCACCGCCGCGAACGCAGCAGGCTGGTCCAGGAGATGGAACGGCTGAACGTGGCGAAGGAGGCCCTGGCCGTCACGCGCAGAGGTCTCTGGCTCGAGTGCGGTCGTCAGGTGGACATCGACCGGCCTCTCCATGACAACCTCGAAGAGATCTACCACGTGATAGATCACACCATCGCGGAGATTCATCGTTTCGATCGAGAGATCGAGATCGCCCAGGCCCACCCGGGCCCACCTAGCTATGACGCCTTGAAGCGGGCTGGGGTGGCCCTGTCCGGCCTCCTCTTCCTTTTCATTCTCTTGCTCGTCATCGTCACCTGAGGGGACCTGACTCCTCTGACTTGAGCCGATCGCAGACGGCCTGCTCCCTGGCGGCATCCTCGGCTTGTGCCGCCCTGGCCCGAAGCAGCTTTGCAAGGGAACAGTGGATCTCCGGATCGAAGGGATCGACGGAGTTGGCGAGTCGCCAGGCCGCCTCCGCCTCCTGCGGGTGGCCGCTGGCCGCCTCGGCCCTGGCCAGGGCCACGAACAGGCCCGCGTGCTCCTCGTTGAAGCGCAGGGCCTGGGATGCCACACGGGCAGCCTCACGCGGCCGCCCGAGCTCGATGAGGAGTCTCGCCAGTGTGTTGCCTATTCGCCCGTGGCTCTGACCGCTCGCAACAAAGGCCCGCTCGTATGCCACCCTGGCGGCCTCCGGACGTCCTCTGGCCCTAAGGAGAGCCCCCAGCCTGCGGTGACGTGCGACAGGCCCCTCGGGCATGGCTGGCGGGGTCTTCGCCGCCCCGTCCCGCCATCGCAGGGCCGGGTGCTCGAAGTAAGGCAGACGCCTCGGAGGGTCTCTGAGCAGATCCCTTCGCCACCTGGCCAAAAAAACCTTCAGATCCACTCCGTCCACCAGACGGAGGGCCTCGTCGGTGGAGCGGCCGGCAGCGTGGTGCTCGATCAAGGCCCTGAGCCCGGCTGGGCCGCGGCGCCCCTGGAGTCGAAGCACCATGGAAGTCACCTGGGCATAGGCCAGAGCGGCCTCCCGCTGATCCCGAAGCTTGGCAAAGGAGGGCATCATCCGGTCGAGCGGCACCAGCGCGCCTGCCGCAAGACCCTCGGCGAGCAGGTGGGCGTCTCTGGGAACCAGGGCCTTGGGGAAGGGCTTGCGCCACCGGGCCTGGGCATACCGGGCAAGGCCCTCGTGAAGCCACAGGGGCACCCGATTACGGGCCCGGACCTCGATCACGTAGTGCACGTACTCGTGCACCAAGGTGTCGAGCCAGGCATAGCCAGAGATGAGGGCTCTGGGCGTGACCGCCATGAGCTTGCGGTCGTGGCTCAGAGCGATTGTGCCGGTTCGACGGACCTCGTCCTCGGTGAGGGGGGAGAGCCTGGCCAGGGAGTCAGCGCCCGGAAGCAGCTCTACTCGGACAGGGCCATCGGGGAGGATGCCCAGGTCGGCTCCAAGGGCAAGCCGCGCTCGTTCCAGGGCTTCCTCGGCATATGGCACCAGAAGCTCGTCGAGGCCAGGAGGGCAACGGAAGACGAAGTTGCCCGAGCGGCTCCGGTGCGTCACCCACCCCCTCGTCTCGGCCAGCGCCGCCTCGATGGTGCGGGTCAGGCGGGACACGTCCGTCGTCCCCACTACAGGCGGCACCACCCGAATCAAGCGGACCGCCTCATCGTATTCGCCCTGGAGGTATGCGAGCCTGGCCCTGGCTCGCCTCACCTCAGTGTGTGACGGGAACACGGCGGTCATGAGGGTCAGGAGCGCCTCGGCCTCTCCAATACGCCAGTCGGAGAGGCGCTCGTGCACCACGACCAGCAGCTTCGTCGCTCCACTGGCCGAGGCCCTCGGGATCGCGCA
>JAVEWA010000156.1:0-12024 GCA_034004785.1 Polyangia bacterium | reverse complement strand
CTCCGGGCGATCGCCTAGATCGACGGGGGCTGCGGCGGGGAGCGTTCGAGCCGCTCCTTGGCTCTGAGAGGGGTTCACCGGCATCACACTATCCGGAAGGCCCCGGCCAGCACGCATCGCCGCTGCCTCGTGAAGGTCCGCGCCGAGGTCAGCCCCTCCCCAGTGGGGCCGGCGATGGAGAGAGTGGTGAAGCCCTCGCCGCCAAGACCGAGTCCAGCGTAGGAAGGCGCGTTCTTCACGAAGATCGTGGTCTCGATCTCCTTGGCCACGCGGCTCATGGAGAAGACGTTCTCGGAGTGCATCATGGCCGTGTGCCTGAAGCCGTGCTCCGCCTGCTTGGCGCAGGCGAGGGCCTCGTCTAAGCCGTCCACCCGAAGGATCGGGATAAAAGGCATTAGCTGTTCGGCCTGGATGAGCGGGTGATGCAGGTCCTCGACCTCGCACATCACGAGCCGAGTGTCCGCCGGGCCCTTGAGCCCAACCAGGTCGAGCAGGCGCAGGGCTTCCTTGCCCACGCAGTCCCTCGCGGCCACCGGGTGCTCCGGCTTCGTAAGGTCCAGGCAGCGCTCCACGAGGCGATCACGGTCCCTCCCCGTGACCTCGAATGCGCCCACCCGTCGCATCTCCTCCTTGAGGCGATCCGCGACGTTCCCATAGACGAAGATCTCCTTCTCGGCGATGCAGAGCACGTTGTTGTCGAAGCTCGCCCCATCCACGATGCTCCGGGCCGCGTGACTGAGGGACGCCGTGTCGTCGACGATGACCGGCGGGTTGCCCGGCCCCGCGGCAACAGTCTTCTTGCCGCTGGTCATGGCAAGCTGAGTGACCACACCGCCTCCGGTGACGACGAGAAGCTTCACCTTGGGGTGCTTCATGAGCAGCGCCCCGGTCTCCATGGTGGGCTCGGCAGGGGCACAGATGACATCGGCCGGTCCTCCGGCCTCGAGGATGGCGCGGCTGAGCACCCGCATGGTCTCCTGCGAGACCCTCTTGGCGGAAGGGTGGGGGTTGAAGACCACCGCGTTCCCCGCGGCCAGGATGCTGATGCTGTTGTTGATGATGGTGGACGCGGGGTTGGTGCTCGGGGTGATGGCCCCGATGAGGCCATAGGGCGCCGGCTCCACCAGGCTCAGGCCGTCGTCCCCGGTGTAGGCGGTGGGCACCAGATCCTCGGTGCCAGGAGTCTTCCGGGCGGCCAGGAGGATCTTCTGTGTCTTGTGGCTGGCCCGACCCAGGCCCGTCTCCTCTGCGACGAAGCGGCCGAGGCGCTCGGCCTCTCGCACGGCGGCGTTCCGCATGGCGACCACCATGGCCTGGCGATCTGCGAGGCTGCAGCGCTGCAGCACACCAAAGCCGCTCTGAGCCGCCTCGATTGCCTGCTCCATGTCGGGATACACGCCCAGGCGCTCCCCGCTTGCAGCCGCTGGCCCTTGTCTGGCTGCGCCATTTCCCTGTTGGACCTCCAGGCCCTGCCCGGCCGCGCCCCCGCTCTCCATCTGGGCCTTGACCCGGCGCACGACCGAGTCAACCAGGCTTGCCATCTGATCAGCGCTCATCTGAACGGTCATCTGTAGCCTCTCAGGTCCTGCCCCCTAGGGGACAGCTCGCCTCTCGGCACCCGCAACGTCACTTGGCAAAGGTCTGCTTCCCGTCCACCTCTACGAAGTCCACTATCGCCATGATGGTGGCGTCCACCGGCTTGTCCTTGGTGCGCTCGGTGAGCCGCGCCGAGGAGCCAGCCACGTAGAGCACCACCTCTCCCTCCCCTGCCCCGACCCCGTCCACCGCCACCAAGGGCTTGCCGACCGTCGCCAGCGTTCGCGGATCCAGGGGTTCCAGGATCAGGAGCTTCACGCCGGTCAGGTTCTGCGACTTCTGGGTGCTGACCACCGTGCCTACCACCCGAGCGAGCTGCATCGCACTGTCCTCTCGGCCCCCGGGGGCCGGGTAAAGCCTGGACCCCGAGGCCCAGGCAACGGATCCATCCTCAGTCTTCTCTAAAAAGGACGATTCCTAGGGCCCTTGCCCGATCCCGCGCGAGCGGAGTCACCACCACATCCTTCGGGAGCCTCAGCTCCCTTCGGCCTTCCGAGGCCGCCTGCTCGACGTCCCGCTCGCCGAGAAGCCCTCCCAGGGCGCGGCCAAAGGCCTCCTTGGCCGCGCTCCGCGCCGCGAGCTGGGCGCCTATCGCCTCGATGCTCACTAACGACACCCCCAGGTTATCGAGGGCCCGGTGCAGCCGGGTAGCCTCCGATGCTACAGCCCCCCCTGCCCCGCCCCTGCGGCCCAGGGAGACGCCGGGCTCCTGGGCCCCTCTTCCCCTGTGCCTATGCAGCCCAGTGAGGCCCTCTCCGACAAGGAGACGCACCGCTCGGCCTGCGCCAAGGGCGTCAAGCACGACGGCGACGGCAGGATCCCTGTCGTCAAAAGCCGTCAAGGCCCGCGCCTGGTGCCAGGCGAGCGAGCCGATGAAGAGCAGGTCGCACCCGGCTGCGGCCTCCAGCCAGGCAGAGGCCAGGCCTGCTTCCCCTGCCCCGCCCGGCCCGACGAGGGTCGCACGCCCATGGTTCGAGGAGCGGCTCATCATCCCGAGAGCGACCTCGGCCTCTGGTACGCACAAGATCCGCTGCTCCCAGGCCAAGCGGCCGAGGATCTCCATCTCCCTGGAGAGCGCGGGCCCGTGCCCGGATGGCGCACCGAGCAGCCAGCCAAGACAACCCGCCCCGGCCCCTGGCCCCTGCCCCCCGCCACCAGCAATCGCCCCTTGCTCACCCTGTCCGGACACAGGGACCGAGCCTCCCGAGCCCGGAGCGAGCCCGAGGTGAGTCAGCACTGCCTCGGTGACGACGCGCACGTTGCCTTCGAAGTCTGGGCTTCTGCTGTCCGGGCCGCTCATGCTCTCCTAATCGTCCTTTGCCGCTCGCCCTGCCCTCCCTAGCGTATGCGCAAGCTCGAGCTCGCGAAGTCGCAGAAGGGCCTTGCCACTCCCTGTGAGACGTCCTGCCTGAGGTCACAGGCCTGCGCCGGACAGAGCTCACATACTCCTGTCACGACCTCCACCAGATCGCCGTTCTTCACGGCCCCGGCGTTTCCTTCGTCAATGTCCAGGTGGAGCTCGGTCCTGAACTTGTCGCTCACCCGCACCACGACCTCCTCGTACACGAGCCCGCGACGCCCGAGCACCCGCACCGCCACCTTCTGGCCGTCAACAAGACCAGCCTGGGCGGCGTGCCCTGGCTCCAGATGTATGTGCCTGGCAGCCACGATGAAGCCCTCCGAGAGCCGCACGGCCCCCTTGGGCCCCATGAGATGCCCACCGGGAGTGCCCGCGATGTCCCCGGAGACTCGCACTGGCACGGACAAGCCGAGAACGAATCCATCGGTTATGGAAAGCTCCACCTGACTCGAGGGCCGCTCCGGCCCGAGCACGCGCACCCCTGGCATGGCCCCCTTGGGCCCCACCAGCTCCACGGTCTCCTGGCACGCGAACTGCCCTGGCTGTGACAGGGGCTTCTGCGCGCAGAGCGCATGATCCTTGCCAAAGAGAGCCTCCACGTGCTCCCTCGAGAGGTGCACGTGTCTGTTGGACAGGGCCACTGGTATCGTGAGGGGTTGAGCCATCGCCCGACCGTTCCTTGTGGGGCGTCTCGTTCGAGACCCAGGACGCCCCATTACACGCACCGTCCATAGGGGAGTCAACCGGAAATCACAAGGATTCTGCCTTGAGCCACGCCCCCACCTTCAGAGCTTTACCCCAGGCAGCGATGGTCGTAAAAACCAGGGTCACCGACCGTCGAGGCCGCCACCCCTAGCTAGGCGCGCCTCTCGCTTCCAGGGAAAGGACACCCCCATGACGAACGGCGCATCCAACCCAAAGAAACCTCGACCCAAGACCATGCCTAGACTGGCTTTGGTCTGCCTGGCGCTGAGCCTCACGATCGCCGCCGGTTGCTCCAAGGACAAACCCATGTCCCATGGCTCGGAGAAGAAGCTCGTGGAGGCCGCCACGCCCTTCGTTGGTATCTACAAGATCACCTCACTCACGCGGAACGACAGCGGCTGCGCCTCCGAAGGTCCGAGCGCCCTCACGGGCGAATCGGACTCCCACCTCGTGATGAGCCTGGGCGAGGGTTTCATGGGCAAGGTCCTCAAGCTCAGCTCCTGCAAAGACATAGAAAAATGCAAGGCCTACGCCAAGGAGCCGGGAGGGGCCGACTTCATCCACTCCTTTGGAGACCTGAAGGGAAAGGCGCTGACCGGCGTGGAGTTCTTCACCGGCTTCTCCAAGGGCAAGACCTGCGAGAAAGGCTCCACGGCCGAGCTGCGGCTGGAAAAAGACGGCGAAGGCATCAAGATAGAGAAGCGCGCGATCCTGGTCAGCTACCGGCGAATGACAAAGGCTTCTGCGACACAAGAGAGGTGAAGAAGCACGCCGAGGGCAAGCCATGCAGCCAACTTACCGTCATCCGAGGCTCCCGGGTGGCAGATCTCTAGGGAGAGCCCTCGCCCGCCTGTTGCCTCGTGCCCGCGAATACGACCCGCCTCCCCTGCCACCCGGCCACTTCGCCCTGCTACTGACAACAGCGGCCCGGCCGTCATCGCATTCCGGGTACGACTACACGGTGTTGACCCATGGATCAAACTCGCCGAGAATCACTTCAAGCTCATATCGGGGTTGCACTAGGCCCAATGGAGGATCGAGATGACGAAACCATCGGGGAAGCTCTCGCCGCGTTTGTTCCTGGTAGTGGCGTTCGGGATGCTCCTGGGCTGCGGTGACGACAAGAAGCCGGCTGGCACCTTGGGTGGCCCCTGCCTCCCGGACGGCACCTGTGATCCCGGCCTTACCTGCTCCTCGGGGCTCTGCAAGGACCTCGGCCCCTGCGTTCCAGGGACCAATGGGCCCTGCGCTTGCCCAAGCGGGTGGCAGGGTGTGCGGACCTGCGACGCCTCTGAAAACTGGGGACCCTGCGCCTGCATGGAGAGCTGCGGCGACGGCGCCTGCGATCTCGACGAGAGCTTCGAGAGCTGCCCGCAGGACTGCCTCTCCCCGGTCTGCGGCAACGGGCACCCCGAGGGAGACGAGGCCTGCGACGACGGCAACGACGACAACGAGGACGGATGCCTCACAGCCTGCACCGAGGAGGCGGATTGCTGCGTGTCGAACGTATGCGGAGACGGCTTCGTGGACCGCACGAATGCAGGGGGAGGATTCCAGACCGAGGCTTGCGATGATGGCAACACCCTGGACGGCGACGACTGCTCCAGCGACTGCCAGCAGGATCTGACCCTGTGCGGCGACGGCTTGATAGACCAGGGTGAGGAGTGCGACGACGGAACTGACAACTCCGACACTATCGCGGACGCTTGCCGGACCAACTGCCGGCAGGCGCACTGTGGAGACGGCATCCTGGACTCGGGCGAAGGCTGCGACGATGGCAACGAAGCCGATGGTGACGGCTGCAGCTCGGGCTGCATCGTCGAGGGCTGCGGCAACGGCATTCTGGAGCAAGGGGAGTACTGCGACGGCGGGCAGGTGGCGGACCTGACCTGCGCTGACCTGGGGTGGAGCCACGGAGAGCTAGGCTGCGCCACGGACTGCGGGCCCATCCTGGCTGGCTGCTACACCTGCGGAAACGGCGTCTGCGAGGCCGCCGAGACCCCCGCGAGCTGCTCCCAGGACTGCCCGCCCATGCCAGCGGTGGACGCCCTCTTCGTGGTGGACAGCTCCTTCAGCATGGCCGACGAGCAGGCTCTCCTAGGGAGCCAGATCTCCGCGTTCGTCAGCGAGCTTCGCCACCCGATCCTCGGCCTGCCCGATCTCCACCTGGGAGTCATCTCCGTGGATCTGGGCGCTGGCGGCTACAACATCACCACCTGCACCGACAGCGACGAGGGGCACCTTCTAACCGGGAGCTGCCCGAACCCCACGGGCGCGCCCTTCATCCTCGACATCGCGCCCTCGGGATGTAGCATCACGCGCGACGCCCAGGGCAACTGCTCCCAGTACGACTGCACTCAGGCCAATTGCCCCGAGGGGCTCCTCGCTCAGGAGATGGCCACGGGCTGCCCTCGGTGCCGGAACTACGACGGCCAGGAGCTGGAGTGGGTGTTCGACTGCATCTCCTCCCTGGGCACCCAGGGCTGCGGCTTCGAGCAGCACCTGGAGTCAATGCGCCTCGCCCTGGATCCCGCCACCACGGCCAACGCGGGCTTTTTGCGGACGAGCTCCATCCTCGCGGTCTTCTTCCTGACAGACGAGGACGACTGCTCCGCCCGGGACACCACGGTCTTCGATCCGACCCAGTCGAGCATCAACGATCCCCTTGGCCCCATGAGTTCCTGGCGCTGCTTCGAGTTCGGAGTCCGGTGCGACATCAACGACCGCACCACCCTGGGGGTGAGGCAGAACTGCCGTCCCCGCACGGATCCTGACGCCCTCATCCGCCCTGTTGGCGACTACGTCACTTTCCTCTCGGGGCTGAAGGACCCCGGTCACATCGTGGTCTCAGCCCTGGCCGGACCCGTGGTAGATCAGTCCGTGCTGGTCGAGGAGGACGACTATGGAAACCCGAGGGTGGGCTACAGCTGCAGCACCTCGGCCTCGGAGGGCGCGGCGCCTGGAATCCGCCTCCGGGCCTTTGTGGAGCATTTTTCCCCCCCAAGCCAGCTCGACAGCGCCTTCTCATCTATCTGCGCCCCGGCATACACCACCGCCCTGCAGGCCTTTGCCCAGGCAATCCTGGATCGCATGTAGAGGCGCTCTCGAAAAAGCTCTCAACCTCCCGTATTAAGACGGAAAGGCCCCGTCGCGTTACAAGCATGCAGCCGAGACCATGCGGCCGAGACCCTTGACAGTCACCCGGGGTGCACGGATTGTATTGCTCCCGACTCATGTAGGAGCCCTGCATTGGACTTAACAGTGACCCACGTCCTAGCCAAGACCGCCATCTTCGACAAGCCGGTGATGGTGCTGGCCCTCCTCCTGCTCCTCATCGCCTCCCTTACCTTGATCATGATGAGGCAGAGGGTCCTCAGAGGCTTCGTCTACCTGGTGACCCGGCACCCCTTCTGGGTGCTCGGCATCTCGGCCGCCCTCACCCTGGCGAGCCTGGTGTCCCTGCCCTTCATCAAGGTGTCCACGAGCCGCACGAACCTCATGGACGAGAACAACCCCTATCAGCGCCAGCTCAATGCATTCCTCAAGGAGTTCGGCAACCCGAACCACCTCGTGGCGGTGGTCGAAGGGGGCTCCCTGGAGGATCGCCGGCGGGCCTCGGATCGGCTCGCAGACGCCATGCGCTCGGAGCCCAAGCACTTCAAGAGCGTCTTCAACAAGGTTGACTTGGAGGCAATGAAGCAGCAGGGGCTATTGTACGTCCCCCTGAAGACCCTCGAGAACTTCCGCGACATCCTGAAACGCCAGGGCCTGACCGATCCAAAGCTGGTCAAGCGCTTCATCGAGATCCACAACCTGGACAGCCTGCTTTTTGCGCTGGGCGACACCATCAAGGAGACCGTCGCCAACCCCGACCCCATAGTCCTCCAGTCTGGCGCCCAGGGAAAGGGCATCGAGATCATCAAGCAGCTCTTCGTGGAGCTCGAGCAGTGGCTCAGCGACCCAGACCGTAAGGAGATCCGCGGCCTCGAGGATCTCTACATGAAGAAGTTCGACCACAAGCAGGCCAACCTGGATCCAGTGGGCTACCTGGCTGACCGGAAATACGACCGGCTCTACCTGTTCATCCAGCCGACCCGAGACTCCGACGAGACCTCCGTGCTCTTGCCGATGGTGACGCACGCTCGGGCGCTCGCTCACGAGATAACCAGCAAGGTCAAGGGAGTACGCATCGCGTTCACTGGCTACCCGGCCCTGGTGGTGGACGAGATGAACATCATCCAGCGCGACATGTTCTTCACCACGGTCATCGCGCTGGCAGGGATCGTGCTGATGATCATGCTCGTCTTCCGCGTGGTGCGGCAGACGGTGCTGGCCAACGTGGCCCTGCTCGTCGGCCTGCTCTGGACAGTAGCCTTCACGATCATCGTCTACGGCGGCTTCAACATCATCACCTCGCTTTTCGCGGCGGTCTTGCTCGGGCTCGGCATAGACTTCGGCATACACATCATCGCCAGGTTCAACGAGGCCCGCTCCCGGGACAAGGAGCCCAAGGAGGCGGTGGAGGCCGCAATAATGGGCGTGGGCCCAGGGCTCCTCACCGGCGCTCTCACCACCGCCACGGCCTTCTATACGACTTCGGTCAGCGAGTTCACGGCCTTCTCGGAGCTTGGCGTCATCGCCGGAACCGGCATGCTCTTCATGCTCATCGCAGCCCTCACGATCCTGCCGTCTCTCCTGCTGCTCAAGCCAGGGCCAGTGCCCAAGGTGCTCAAGCCCGGAACCGGGCGTAAACGAGCGGCGGCGGTGCGCCTCATCCTGCGCTGGCCCGCAGCCATCATCCTGGTAGGCCTCGTCGTGACCTTCGCCGCGGGCCGACAGCCAGAGCCGCCCCTCGACTACAACATCACGACCATGATGCCCGAGGAGTCCGAGTCCAAGCAGGCCTACATGAAGATGATCGAGGAGTCGGAGTTCAAGAGCGAGTTCATAGGGATCATCGTCAACACGATAGACCAGGCCCGAGTCCTGGGAAGCGAGCTGGAGAAGCTGGGCGTGGTGAGCCACGTGGAGCACATCGGCAAGGTCGTGCCCGAGGATCAACAGAAGAAGCTCGACATAATCAAGAGCCTCAAGGCCCTGTTCGAAGGCCTCGGAAAGCGCTGGGGGCAGCAGCCCCCCATCGATCCCCTGAAGCTGGAGGAGCGCCTAGACGAGCTGGAGGAGTCGATCGACGAGGCGACGGTGCTCGCCCGCAGGCACGGGCGCAAGGAGGAGCATGACCGCCTGAAGGAAGTCCAGACGCAGATCGCGAAGGTCAGGCAGCTGATACTCGTGGCCGGCGCCGATCCAAAGCAGGCCCGCCCCGAGGCCCAGGGGCGCTTGGAGGCCTTCCAATCCACGCTGTTCAGCTGGCTGGGCAAGGGGCTCACCGAGGTCTTCTCGATGTTGAGCCCGAAGAAGATCACCGAGCACTCCCTGCCCTCCTATGCCAGAGACCGTTTCGTCGGCCGCTCCGCCGAGGCGCGCTACGCGGTGTACGTGTACCCCAAGGGCTCGGTCTGGAACCGGGTCTTCCTCGGCACCTTCGTGAAGGAGACGACGAAAGTAGCCCACCAGGCCAAGGTGGAGCCAACCGGCTTCCCGGTGACCTTCTATGTCCACACGCGGATGCTCCAGGAGGGCATCTTCACGGCCGCCTTCCTCGCAGCCCTCGCCATCATGCTCATGCTCATGCTGGACTTCACCGAGGACAAGTACTCGGTGCTGGCGCTCGTGCCCCTCGCAATCCTGGCGGTCTGGTCCTTCCACATGGCGGGGCTGACCGGCGCGGCCGGATTCTTGTTGGTCATGCTGGGAGGCATGGCCATGTTCGACGCCAAGGCCGTGGGCTACATGCTGCTCGCCATGATCCCGCTCGCGATGGGGGCCGCCTGGATGGTGGGCATGATGAACGTCTTTGGAATCGAGTACAACCTCGCCAACGTGGTTGCCATCCCCCTCCTGCTTGGGATTGGAGTGGTTTACTGTGTCCACATCATCCATCGCTTCCGGCAGGAGGGAGAGAGGGACGTCTTCACCGCGGTGCGTCACACGGGTGGCGCGGTATTCCTCGCCGCCACCACCACCATGATCGGCTTTGGCGCCCTCATGGCGGGCTCCCACGGTGGCATGAAGTCCATGGGCCTGACCATGATCATCGGCATCACGACATGTCTGATCACGTCACTCGTGGTGCTGCCCGCGATGCTCCGCATCCTGCCGCATGTGCGCAAGGCAGAGGCTTCTCTGAGGGCCCAGACGACCCCCTTGGGGGCTGACGCGGGAACTACGACGTCCACCTCTCGGGATGAAGCGGGCGGCGCTGCCCCATCTGGCGGCGGCGAGGAGCCGGTTGTGGCCCCCTCCGCTGGTCAACCTCCCCCTGCACCCCTTGAGAAGGACGACGAGCGCGCGCGGCCCGCCAAGGAAGAACCTGTTGATAAACCGAAGGAAACTTGATCTGGCTTGAGAAGCGCCACACATTCCTTGGCCATAGCCGTGAATACGCCACGCGCCACTGGCGTCCAGCAATCGTGACCTCGGAGGGATCCAACATGAAAACGCGAATCACCGCTCTCTTCCTTGCCCTGCTGCTTCCGACGGCCGTTCCTCGAGCCGAGGCAGGCCCGCGCGACTTCTTGATCTGCATCCCCGGGAGCTCTGGAACCTCCCAGTCGGCGCAGAGCTACCTGACCCCCTTCTTTCAGCGGCTGGAGTCCCTCGCCGGATGGCCCGGAGGCTCCACCACTGGAAGCTATCAGCCAACCTACGCTGGCTGCCTGCAGCAGATCAGCACCGGGCGCCCTGGCTTCGCCGTCCTCTCCCTCGGGGTGTACCTGGAGCAGCTCAAGGCCCACCGCCTGAAGGTAATAGGCCAGGTGGAGATGTTCGCTGGCGCGGGCGCGAAGCTGCACCTCGTGGTCAAAGGAAATACCTATAAAACAGTCGCCGACCCCAAGGGCAAGTCCCTGGTGTCCAACCACCTCGAGGAGACCAAGTTCCTCAACAGGATCATGTTCGGAGGGAAGCTGGACGTCACCCGCCACTTCCAGCTCAGGCAGGTGAGCCTCACGACCAAGGGCATGCGGGACGTGGCGAGGGGAAGGGCCGACGCCACGATCGTCAACGACGACGAGCTGCGCACCATGAAGAGCCGCGACTTCGGAAAGGACCTTGTTGTGCTCCACGAGTCTCCGGCCCTCCCCGGCGCTCCCATGGTGCTCTTCGGGGGCAACGCCGCGCAGGCGGACGTGGCCAAGATCCAGCGCAGCATCGCAGGGATGTGCAAGGGCACCGAGGGTTCGAAGCTCTGCCTCTCGGCGGGCATCCGCTCCATGAAGACCGCCACCGACGCCGCCTTCGCCCCCATGGTCCGCGCCTTCGGCCGTTAGGACCTCGCAGCAAAAGATCGAGTGATATCGGCGGACGTGAGCCACGAGTCGGCAGAGGGGCGGCTCTGCTGCGCCCGCCCTTTGGACACCCTGCCACCAGATGGGGCCGCCCAAGGTCATCCCGCTGGAGGTTTGAATAGGTCTCTGGGTTGAGTTGGTCCCTCGGGTCCAGGCAGGCTACTCGGGATCACATGGGCCTTCGCAGGTGTTCTCGATCCGCCCGTCTGGATGAAAGAACCTGTTGATCATCTCCATGGCGGCCAGGGACCTGCGAACCCCCTCGTGCACAGGGTTGTCCTCGGTCATCTCGCCAGTGGGCGGGAAGGCCCTGGTGCCCGGCAGCTCTCCCTGGAGGTGGAAGTCGAACTCCACCAGGCCCGAGTCGAGGGGCCCCTCGCTCGCCGGCAAGGCTTGAATCGTCCTCGGCGCAGGCAACAGATGGGTCACGCCCATGGCGCGAGCGTGCACGTGGCTGGCGATGTTGGGGACCTGAGGATCGCCGATACCGATCTGCATGAGCAGGAAGCGCTCGGATGGAGAGCCCGGCAGATCCCCTCCGAGCACCCAGGGAGCATAGGTGATGGGATCGATGCGCTCGAACACGCTAGGGATCAGGCCCACGAACTTCTGCTGGTCCAGGTAGTCGGGCAAGACCATCTCGATCAGCCCGAGGAACTGCACGAAGTTGGACGACCGCATCATCATGAAGGGAAAGCTGCAGGCCCCCACGCTGAAGGCGGCTCTATCGAGGTGGGGCGAGAGCGCCAGGTAGGTGCCACCCAAGATGCCCCCCTGGCTGATGCCGTAGTAGTAGATCTCCTCGGGATCGTAGACCAGGGTGCCGTTCACGTGGAGCTCAGGGAGCTCTGCCAGGGTCGTCTTCAGGGCGTAGGTCACCGCGATCTGGTTCGCCATGCCCTGGTGCTCACGGTCGGTGAAGCGGAGAGTCTGAGATGTGTTGCTCATTATGTC
>JAVEWA010000818.1:0-2656 GCA_034004785.1 Polyangia bacterium | reverse complement strand
CCGGGAGGTGAAACGCAGGACGCGGCCAATGGGAGTCTTCTCAGACCGGACCAGTATGGACCGCATCCTGTTTACCGTTTTCACGAGCGAGAACCAGAACCCAAGGATTCCATCCCTCTTCCTGCTGACACAAACAACGGGACATTACCCAGCCCCCCGTTTACCTACGATCACCCGGCGGTTTCTTCCGGTTCTGGTTGTCACGGCGGCGCGCCAGAGGCTAATCTGCAATTTCGGCGGGGTGGCGGGACGAGGGACGGCGGCGACATAGACAGCAGCAGCGAGGCTAGACCATGAGCGGCCCCATCGCCAATCACGACCTCCCCGAGCGCCCCATCGATCGCATGATCCAGCCCTTCGCCTTCTGGGCCGGGCACCAGCTCACCGGAGCCTTCCTGCTCATGGCCGCGGCCCTCGTGGCCGTGGTCTGGGCCAACTCACCATGGGGAGGCGCCTACCACGACTGGCTGCACACCCAGGTGCGGGCCGGGATCGGCTCCTTCACCATCTCCAAGACCCTGCACCACTGGATCAACGACGGGATCATGGCGGTGTTCTTCTTCCTGGTGGGCCTGGAGATCAAACGCGAGGTGCTCTCCGGTGAGCTCTCCACCCTCAGGAAGGCTGCGCTGCCCGCCGTGGCGGCCGCAGGGGGCATGATCGTGCCCGCGGCCCTGTACCTCGTCTTCAACCCCTCGGGCCCTGCCCGCGCCGGCTGGGGCGTGCCAATGGCCACGGACATCGCCTTCGCCCTGGGGGTCCTGGCGCTCCTCGGGAGCAGGGTGCCCATCGGGCTGAAGGTCTTCCTGACGGCGCTGGCCATCGTGGACGACATCGGCGCGGTGCTGGTCATCGCGTTCTTCTACACCGAGGGTCTCTCGCTCGTGAGCGTGGGAATCGGCCTGGGAGTCTTCGGCCTGGCGATCCTCGCAAGCATCCTCCAGGTCCGGAACTGGCTGGTGTACTTCGGGCTGGGGCTCATCGTCTGGTTCGCCTTCCTCCAGTCCGGGGTCCACGCCACCATCGCCGCCCTGCTCATGGCCTTCGCCATCCCGGACCGCACCCGCCTGGCCGACGCCGAGGTCACCTCGCGCCTGCGCGCGAAGCTCGAGGCCCTCGAGCAGGCCGTGGCGTCGGGGGACAAGCACGCGCGAACCCAGGCCGCCGAGGGCGTGGGCGCCGTGCTCGAGGCCTCGGGCTCACCCCTTCGGCGACTGGAGCACGCCCTTCACCCCCTGGTGGCCCTCTTCATCCTCCCGCTCTTCGCCCTGGCGAACGCCGGCGTCACTCCGAGGGGCTCCCTGGGCGCGGCCCTCACAGATCCCATCACCCTCGGCGTGGCCGCCGGCCTCTTCCTCGGCAAGCCCATAGGGGTGTTCCTCTTCTCCTGGGCCGCGGTGAAGACGGGCCTCGCGGACCTGCCGGCCCGCGTCAACTGGCGTCAGATCCTGGGGGTGGCGTCCATGGCGGGCATCGGGTTCACCATGGCGCTCTTCATCGCGGGGCTGGCCTTCCCGAACGCCGCGAACCTCGAGGCCTCCAAGCTAGGCATCCTGGGAGCCTCCACCCTGTCGGGGCTCGTTGGCTGGGCCTTCCTCCGCTTCGGGTGCCAGAGCGACGACCGCGCCGGCTCCTGAGACCGCCCTCTGGCGAAGCCCTGGCGCCGCCACGCCGCCAAACCCTCACTGTTCGCGCGCTGCACCCGAGAATGGACGAGGGGCTCTACCGGCGGGACACGTAGGCGGCCAGGTTCAGCTTCTCCTCGAACTTGCCCTTGGCCTCCACTGCCTGCTCGAGGGAGCCGAAGCTCCCCACCCTGACGCGGAACCAGACCCCGCGGTTCGGCACGCTGGCCGAGACCACGTAGGGGCGGTAGCCCGCCTGCTGGAGCTTCTTCACCATCTGGTCCGCCTCACCCTTGTTCTGGTAGGCGCTCACCTGAAGAGTGTAGCGTCGGGCCGGCTTCGCGGGCTTGGCCGGCTCCGGCCGGGTGCCAGCTCCCTCGGCCACGCCGGGCTCACTCGGCTCCGGCGATGGCTGCGCGCCGCCTACCGCAACCACGTCCGCCCCGCCGGGATCCTTCTTGCCCATGCTCTGCCACTCCAGCACCTCGGGGGGCACGTCCTTCAGGGACCTGGCGTCGGGCTTGACGAGCTCGTCGTGGAAGGTGAGCTTGGGCGCGGCGATCTTGCTGTCCCGATCCACCCGTGCGAGCTCGTCCGAGGCCGGGCGGGCGGTCCGGGCCTTGCGCGCCTCCAGCCGCTTGCCCACCATCACGCCCAGTACGAACACCAGGCAGGCGATCACGGCGCTCCCGAAGAACAGGAAGAAGATCTGCCGGTTGTCCAGGCTGACCTCGAGCTTCTCCTTCAGACGGTCTGCGTCACGCATCTTCTCCTCCGGTCGTGTCGGCGTCCTCGATGCGCCGCATGTAGCTGGGCGCCTCGAGACCGAGCAGGGAAAGGGCGTTGTTGCTGACTATTCGGATCGCCTCCACCCACAGGAGCCGGGCCTTCATCTTCTCCACGTCCCAGCGCGCCTCCCACCCCTCGCCCCGCAGATCCGCGGGCGGCAGCACCGGGTCGCTCTCGCGGCGGAGCCGCGTGTAGTAGCTCTGGAAGGACCTGGTGAGCTCTTGCAGAAAGGCGACCAGCCT
>JAVEWA010000817.1:0-2663 GCA_034004785.1 Polyangia bacterium | reverse complement strand
AAGGACACCGAGGGACTCCTGGCCAAGCGCGATGCCCGCATCAAGCAGCTCGACCGGGAGATCGCCGAGGTCTCGGAGGCCTTGAAGCGGACCAAGGCGGAGCTCGCCGAGGTCCGTAAGAGCCTCTCCGCGGATCTCGCCGCAAAGGAGGCCATGCTCGAGAAGCAGAAGGCCGCCTTGGAGGCCCGCATGGCGGAGCTCCAGAAGACCCGCGCCGCCCTGGAGGAGCTGGACAGGATCAAGGCCGAGATGGCCCGCCAGAAGGAGCTGAACGATCGCCTCACGCGCCAGTTCCAGAAGATGATCTCGGCGGGCCAGCTCAAGCTGGTGAACCGCCGCGGCAAGCTGGTGATCCAGCTCCAGTCCAAGATCCTCTTCCCCTCGGGCAAGGCCGAATTCACCCGGGAAGGCGAGGCCACCCTGCTGGAGCTTGCCGCCATCCTGAAGAGCATCGACCAGCACTTCCAGGTGGCAGGGCACACCGACAACATCCCCATCAAGAGCAGGCGCTACGCTGACAACTGGGCCCTCTCCGGGCACCGCGCCACCACGGTGGCGAGGCTCCTGCACAAGGCCGGGGTGCCGGGACACCGCCTCTCTGCCGCTGGTTTTGGCGAGTTCGACCCTGTCGGGAGCAACGAGACCGAGGAGGGCCAGGCCGAGAACCGCCGCATCGAGATCACCCTCCTCCCCTCCATCCCACAGCCGAAGTAGCCTCTGGCAGCCCGGGTTCCCGGTCGCCGTCTTGCGGAGGGAATCACGCTCGCGAGAACCGTCTTCGCCTTGCAACGAGCAGGCTGGCGAGCAGCCCGGCCAGGCCGAGCGCGGCGAGCCCGGCTCCGGCCCGCCAGGCCACGAACCAAAGAGTCTTCACCTGGAGCGGGTTGTCCCCTCGCTGCTTGTCGATTAGCAGGAGACGCACTGACGGATCCTCTGCGGGGCGGACAAGGCTTCCCTCCTTGGGAAAGAGGACCCGCATCTTGCGGCCAGAGGGGATGCCGTAGATCTCGGCCACGCTCTGGCCCTTCTCGTGGAGGGTCCGATTTAGCGCCACCGCCTCCGGGGCCGCGGGCGTGACGGGCTGGACGGTCACCCCGAGGAACCGGTCCATGGCCCAGGCCGCCACAGGCGCGGCGGCCGCCAGCCCGAGCGCGGCCAGGGCGCCTATCCGGAGGGCCCTCATTTCGACTCCTTCGCAAACAGGCTCACCCGCACAGTCCAGACATCGGCCACCTTGGCGCTGAGCATGGAGGGCACCTTCAGGCCATGGTCCGAGAGCTTCACCTTGAACTCACCCCTCACCCGGATCCAGCTCACCCTCTCGAGGCCCGCCTTGGCAGCCACGGCCGCGGGGATCTCGGTCACCGTCACGTCCACCACGAGAGGCTTGGAAACACCACGAAGGGTGAAGGTGCCCGAGATGCGCCACTTGTCCTTGCCGAGCTTGCGCGCGCTGCTTCCCTTGAGCTCGATACTTGGGAACCGCTTCGCGTCCAGCCACTGGCTCGACCCCAGGTGCTCGTCCCTGAGGGCAATGCCCGTTTTCAGGGACGTCACCGGCACCTTCACATGGAAGGAGACCTGGCCATCCTTCGCCCGGGTCACCTCGCCGCTCGCCTGGTTGGACGAGCCGAGGATGTCCTCGAGCTCCATCCGGGACTCGAAGGCGATGTTCACCAGCTTCTCCGGCACGTCGAACTTGTAGGTCTGGGCAGAACCCAGGCCTGGGAGAACGCCCAAGCCCAGAAGGACCGCCGACAGCTTCGAAAGGGTCTTCTTCATATCTTCACCTCTCCTTTCAGAACGATTGCTTCCTGTTTCCATCAACTTGCGCTCTGGAGCCCAGAGGGGAGAACCAGGCGGCCGTAAAATACTAGCAGCAAGGTAGTCTTTTATTCGCCGAGGGCAAGGTGGCTGCCCAAAACAGAGGGGGGAAGTTGGGATCTCTTCGTAAATACTTCGCTATTCAGGATGATCTCCCCATATTCGAGGTCCTGCAATCAAACAAGCCGCCGAGGTTGACTCCGTGAGGGCTGGCCCGGATATAATCCCTCCACCCTCGAGGGCCGCCTTGGCCCTCGCGAGGCTTCCGCAAAGTCTATTAAAAGGAGAGCCCTCCGATGTTGCCCAAACCCATTCCGCGGCTACGCCTCCTAGGGCTCGTCGCCCTCGCCCTTCTCACCGCCTGCGGGGACGACGACAACCAGAACTCGAACGAGGTCCACCTCTCGGACAACGACCTCCTCGCCCTGAACCTGCCGGCGGACTACACCTGTCTGGACGCGACGGATCCGGCCCAGGCCTTCGCTACCGACACCCTGGTGACGGGCATCGTGGAGGACTTCGAGGAGCACAGCCCCGTCTCTGGCGTGGTGGTGTCGGTCTATGCCACGCGGGCGGACCTGCTGGCGGGAGACGCCTTCGATGAATCCAGCCCCACCGACTCGACTGGAGCCTACTCGGTCCTGGTCCCGGGCGGCGCAACGAGGGTGCACTGGAAGAGCTCCAACCCGGCTGGGCAGGAGTTCCACTTCGACACAATAGAGATGGAGGACCTGGTGGCGGGGCTGGCCCCCGAGGCGCCTTCCACCGCTGGCAAGGACCGCAGGATCATCTCGGCCGCCACGGTGGAGACCGTCCCCCTCACCCTCGGCATCTCCAGG
>JAVEWA010000816.1:0-2665 GCA_034004785.1 Polyangia bacterium | reverse complement strand
TCAGGGTGCCGAGCCCCGAGCCCCTGGCGAAGCTTCCAGGCGATCCGCCCGATCCAGGCAACGGGCCACGACCCGGCCCGGGCCCGGGCCCCGATCCTCGTCCCCTCCCACCGCCCGACCGCCCCGTCGGGCCTGGGCCCGATCCCCTGCCCGACCCGCGCCCTGGTCCGGGGCCTGGACCGAGCCCGGACCCTCCCCCGCTGCCGCCCCCAGACCGCCCTTCCATAGGGCCCAAGCCGGGGGTCTGGACCTCGATAAACGATCTTCACGTGGATACGACCCACTCGTCCCTTCACCAGCGCCTTAAATCCGAGGGCATCGCCTACCCGGAGCACCTGCTCCGTCACCGGTATCTCGTTCGAGTGGCCCTCACCGATGCGGGCGGAGGATCCCGCTCTCGCTCGGAGCTGCAGCTCCGCTTCGTATCCCAGCCCTCCAAGGCCCTCGGCAAGGCCTGGGCCGACCGCCCTGGCCTGCAGAGGGGCCAGATCGGAGCCGAGGACCAGTGCCAGAGCCTGCCCGGCTCCGAGGGCGGCCCCGAGTCCAAGCGCTGTCCCATGCACTTCGGCGGCCTCGGCTGGCGAAACCTCGTAACCGCCTTCCGCTCCGTGCGAATGCGGCTCGTCGTGGATCCGAACAACAACGACTCGGGCCACATGGTGATCTGGATGGCCTTTGACCAGCCACAGACGGGCATGGCGCACAAGCTCGTGGTCCGGAACGCCCTGCCCTCCCTCGGCGGTGGCAAGGTGAGCGTGGAGCTCCTGGGAGTTACCAACCGCGAGGATCAGGGCCCCAGGCCCGCCCCTGATCCAGGCCCTGGACCCAGCCCGGATCCCAGGCCAACTCCTCCACCCGGACTAAACGCCGGATGGTCTCCCCTGGGAGGCCCGCCCCGGACAGAGAGCCGGGCTTCTCTCGAGGCGATGATGCGACGGGACGGTGTGGCGAAGCCCTCCCACCTCCTCGGCCATCCCTACCTGGTACGCCTCTCCATCGCTGACGCAGGGGGCGGCGGGAGCCGGAGGAGCGAGGTTGTGGTCCGCCTCTCTGGCCTGCCCAAGGCGGCCCTCGGCACCGCCTGGAGCGATCACAGGCAGGGCTGGGGCGCACAGCTGGGCTCTCTCGACCGCTGCCGCAGGCTGCCGAGGGCCAGGAACCCCTACGACGACGACGGCGCTCGCGAGCAGCCCGACGGCCATGTCTGCCCGCTCCAGTACAACGGCCTGGGCTGGCGAAACCTCATTGGCGGTTTTGGCGAGACCGAGGTGATGTTCGTGACCGCGCCCAACCGGACCGGAAAGGGCAACCAGCTCCTTTGGCTCGCATTCTCCGAGGCCCCCAGGCTGAAGCTCCGGTCAGCCTCGAGCGGCGTCCCCATCCATGCCAGGGTCTCGGCCGAGTCTTTCGCCGTGGACCATAGATCGGTCCCTCCCGCGGGCCCTGGGCCAGGGCCCAGCCCGAGCCCTGCGCCCGGACCGCAGGCACCCGAGGATCCAGACGGAGGCGACCCGACGCCGGGTCGAGGACCCTCTGACCGCTGGGTGGATCAACCTGGCAGCCACCTCCAGGTGGAAAAGAACGCCCTCTATTGGACGATTCGCCGGGATGGGTTCGAAAACCCCTGGCACCTGCTCAAGGCACGTTATCTGCTGCGCCTCGAGGTCAAGGGAGAGCCCTCCAGGCGCGCCGAGACCCTGGTGCGGTTCTCGACCGCTCCCAGGGAGGCCATCGGCAAGGGCGAAGGCTCGAGCCGCAGCGCAACACAGGCAGGCACCGAGCAAGCCTGCAGAAAAAACCCGGGGCGACCGACCTTCTGCCCGCTTCACTACGCTGGAATAGGCTGGAGAAACCTCGCGGGAGACCTCAAGGGACAGACTCTCCTGTTCGTGACCGATCCTGGCCAGGGCGGCCCCTCTCCCGTGACCATCGTCTGGTTAGCGTTCGATGCTCCCGAGGACCGCGCCCAGGTGCAGTACTCGACCGCCGTGCAGGGACGCGCCCAGGTCGAGCTCAAGCGCTTCCGCTGGTAAGGGCCCGCCGCAAGCCCGCCGCAAGATCACTTCCCCATCGCCCATGCCCGGTGCGATACTCGGGCTATCGGACTGGAGACACCATGGGCGCAGGGCGCGGCATAGAGCGGATCGACCCCTTCTCCCCCGAGTACCAGGCGCTCGCCGCCAAGAGGCCGAGGGCTCACTACAAGGCGCGCTACCGGCAGATCTTCGAGGACTTTCCAAAGACCTTCGAGGGGCTCGGCCGAAAGGCGACCGAGAACTGGTACTCCGATCTCTTCCGCCGGATGCTGGATCCCACGAGCGCCTTCGATCCCTGGGCGGCATGGAGGAGCGGCGCCGAGCTAGGCATGGCCGCGGCACGACTGTCCAGGGGGCTGCTCGGCTACTGGGACGACGAGCGCGTGAAGCTCGGCCTCAGGGAGCCCGGGCTCTCATGGCGCCTCGGCGAGAACATCGCGGTAAGCCCCAAGGAGACCATCTACTCGTCGGAGCTCTTGCGGGTCTATCACTTCCTGCCCTCTGCTTCCGCCTCCGAGGCGGAATTGAGGGACTCAGACACCGCCGACCCTTCCTGATGTTCTACTCCTGGATAAACGCCTACTGGATCCTGGACCTCACCCCGCAGATGTCCATGCTGGGCGCGCTGC
>JAVEWA010000815.1:0-2666 GCA_034004785.1 Polyangia bacterium | reverse complement strand
CGGCCTCCCGGCGACCGAGCTCCCCAGGGATGCCCCCATGACGCGTCACCCACCCTCATCCACGACGCCCTCCACGCACCCACCCGCGACGCGCCCATCAACCCGCACACCCACACGCGACGCCCATTCCCTGGCGGTCTCCGAGCCCCCGCGCCTCGCCATCTCGAGGCGCCTTTTCGAGGCCTCGGGCGCGCCCGTGTCCGGCGAGGACCTCGCAAGGGAGCTCGGCATGAGCCGCGCAGCCGTTGCAAAGCACATCTCTGGCCTGCGTGAGCTAGGCTTCGCCCTGGAGGCCTCTCCGAGGCGGGGCTACTCCCTGTCGAGCTGGCCCGACCGCCTGGAGCCCGAGGCCCTCGCGCCCCTCGTCTCCACCCGCGCTCTCGGCCGCTCGCACCTCCACCTCGGGAGCTGCGGCTCCACGAACGCCGAGGCCTTCGCCGCCGCCCTGTCGGGAGCGCCCCACGGGCACCTCGTCACCGCCGACCGGCAGGACGCCGGACGGGGACGCCGGGGCCGCACCTGGCACTCGGCCCCCATGGAGGGCCTGTACTTCTCTTTGGTGCTTCGCCCCTCCCTGCCCCCTCAGCGCGTGGCGCCCCTCACCCTGGCCTGCGCCGTGGCCCTCGCCGAGGCCATCGAGTCAGAGACCGGCCTCTCACCCCTTCTGAAGTGGCCGAACGACCTCCTCCTCGGCGATCGAAAGCTCTCGGGCATCCTGCTCGAGCTCCGGGCCGATCCCGAGCGGGTTGACTTCGTCGTCGCGGGCATTGGCCTCAACGTGAGCCAGAGCTCCTTCCCCGACGATCTGGCCGCAACCTCGCTCCTGATGGAGACCGGGCGCCCCTCGCTCAGGCCCCGCATCCTGGCCTCGCTCCTCGGCTCGCTGGAGCGCTGGATCGATCGCTTCGTCACCGAGGGGCCCGCGCCCGTCATCGCGGCCTTCAGGGCCCGCGCCGCCCTCCTCGGCAGCCCAGTCACGATCCACGGCGTGAGCGAGACGATCGAGGGTCTCTACGAGGACATCGACGAGACCGGGGCCCTCCTCCTTCGAGACTCGAGCGGCGCGCTCCTCCCGATCCTCGCGGGCGACGTCAGCCTCCGCGGCCCTTCCAAGTAATTGTGATAGGACAGGCAGGAAGAACCGATGGAGCGAGGAGAGCTCCAAGTCGAGCCCGCCATGCGCAGGCGCTCCTTCGAGCCCGCCATGCGCAGGCGCTCCTTCGAGCCCGCCATGCGTAGGCGCTCATGTCCTGGCCCCGCTGCTCCATGACCGCTCCCTTCCTGGCCCCACTCCTCCATGACCGCTCATTTCACACTTCTGATGGCCTGCGTGACAGCGATGTCGCACCAAGAGCCCCTGAAGCCGCCATCCTCTCCCCGTCGCTTTGGCCAAAAGCCCGCCCGATAGCCGTGTCCTTTGGCCCCTCTAGGCTGCCCCGTGCCAGCGCAGCGTCAGCTCTGGCTCGATCAGTGCATATCTCCTTCATTTGCTGCGCCGGACCTGGCGCATGCCATCGAATCACGCCCGCAAGAACGCGGGCAGAGAGGCGACACATGAACACGCGATCCCTTCTGACCAAGCGCCGGACCTTTCCCCTTGTTCTCCTCGGAGCCCTTGCGGGCTTCGGCCTGTACGCCTGCGACGAGGACTGCCCGGATCTGGCCCTGCCAGCCTTCGAGGTCGTCACCACTGGCGTCACCGACCCCTCGGCCGTCCACGTGACCGCCACGGTCACCGGGACCAGCGACGTCGCGATCCAGGACGGCAGCCTGGATCAGCTCCTGTCCCTCGCTGGCAACACCTATGACCTGGACTTCACCGCGGACGGCACTGCCATCGGCTCGATCGACGCGGTCTGCACCATGGGCCGCATGACCGGCTGCACCGCCGAGAAGCACTCCATGACCGAGATGCCCCAGGTCGTGGTCACCGAGGACGGCACCACCCTCTCGGTGTCCCTCGGCCGCGCGGGCCAGTGCCCAGCCGACTGAGCCGCACCTCCCCCTTCTCCCAAGGTCTAGGCACAGGGAGCCGGGCGCTCACCAAGAAATCTCGGATCCACCCTCCGAGATTTCATGGTGATGCAAACCGCTTCCGAACCCTCAGATGTGCCTCCCTTTGAGCATCAATTCGCCGGAAGGATGGACTAGGTTTCTTCGACCACCGCCTCCGCTTCTCCCAAGGCGGTCGAGTTCTAGCTGGCCTCGCCCATTGACCATCGACCCGGTAGTTACATTCGGACAGGGGCTCTTGGCGCCGCGGTGCCCCCTTCGGGGGCCTCGACCGGGCTGCTCCGGGCTCCTCACAACGAAGGTCCCGCCTTCGGTGGGACTGCTTCGCACCCTCCGCATCCCTGACTGGCGCGAAGAACTGGAAAAACAGTTTTGCATGGGCTTGGCGCGCGCTGCTCGCACGGGACGGGACGCGCTGCGCCTTTCCTGGCTGTGAGTGCCGGGGACGGGACGCCCATCACGTGAAGCACTGGATCGACGGCGGGCCAACCACCCTCGAGAACATGATTCCTCTCTGCCGCCGACACCATGTCCTTTGTCACGAGGGCGGCTTCAGCGTGGAGGCCTTGGCCAAAGGCCAATTCCGCTTCCTCGATCGTCATGGCCGCGAGATCCTCGCCTCGCCGCCCTTTCCCTCGGTGACTAGTGACCCG
>JAVEWA010000814.1:0-2666 GCA_034004785.1 Polyangia bacterium | reverse complement strand
GTTGGGATCGCGGCCGTCGTTCATGTAGGCGTCGGTGCTGCCGCCCTCGCCCTCCACCAGGATTGCCCCGAAGGTGACCTGGGCCTCCTCCAGGGAGGAGACCGCCTCGGCGACCCCGAGGGCGAGCTGCTCGAAGGCCCAGTCCAGGTAGTCGTAGTCTAGGCCGCTCTCGGTGAGGCTCTTGCCCCAGATGCCGATGGTGTCGGGCCCCTGGTGGGTGTGGGTGGCCGACACCATCAGGAGGTCCACCTCCGCCGACACCGCCGGGGCCAGGCGGGCCCGGATCTCCTCCACGTAGTCGAAGAAGAAGCCCACGAGGTCCACCGCGATCCAGACCACCGTGGTCTCGTTCTGGCGCAGGGCGAGCACCCGGCCCTCCAGGGGATCGTGCACGCCCATGGCGGGCCGCGAAGAGCCGAAGCCCGCGATCCATACCGCGTCGAGCTTGCCGTTGGAGTTCGCGTCCGTGAAGGTGTCTCCCTCCCGGGCGTTGAACTCCCCGTTGCCATCGCTGTCGGCGAAGCTCGGCCCCTCTTTTAGATCCTGGGGAGTGATGTCCACGACGGACACGCCGACCCTGAAGACGCCGTCGCCCTCGTCTGGGCAGCTCGCGGCCCCGGGGCACTCCAGGTGGACAAAGGTCGGGGGCGCGCCGTCGTCGTCCCCGCAAGCCCCGAGGCCGAGGAGCGCGAGGGCCAGAAGCGCAGCGAGCAGCTCGAGGGGCGCGAGGAGCGCTATCGGCGCGAGCGCGAGGGGCTGGCGTCCCCCCCTCGCCAGGCGTCCCGGCCGAGCGATTTGGGCATTTGACGCAGCTTCGGTCATGGTCATTACCACCTCCCGCCACTCAGGGCGCCGCGATGCCGTGGAGGTTCGTCGGCGTTGAGCTGAGCCGCATGGCGATGGAGAAGCCGTCCGGGAAGAGCGGGCGTCCCTGGCCGTCCGTGAAGGCCGTGCACTCCTTGGTCACCATGCCCTCTCCGTCCAGCTCGTCGTAGTAGATCGTCCCGTCCCCGTCCACGCAGGTGTCCACCCGGAAGATGTCCGGATCGCCGTCGAGGTTGGAGTCGAGGAAGATCTCGATGCCGTCGCCGTCCACGTCGATGTCCGGCGCCCGGATCTCGATGTCGCAGCGGTAGATGGTGGTGTCCCCGCAGTCCGCGCCCCCGTCGCACACCGTGATGGGCTCCATCCAGGCCTGGTCCCCGCCCCGCTCCCGGCACACCCCTGTGGTCGGGAGGTTCAGTACCACGCCCGCCGGGCCGACCATGGTGTCTAGCAGCGTGTTGTCCTCCTCCCCGAGGACGCCGGAGGCGATGTTGGGGATGGCGTCCATGTGGTGCGCCGAGAGCACGCCCCCGAGCAGGCCCTCGGTCAAGGCCAGCCCAGAGGCGCCAATGGTCACCTCCGCCTCCAGGCGGGCCCAGCTTATGATCAGGTTCGTGGGGTGGCGGTCGATCTCCACCGCGAAGGCGAAGACCGAGGGGCCGGCGAAGAGGCGCCCGTCCTCTATTCGCGCCGAGCGGAAGACCATCATGCTCTCCTGGAGATCCTCGGTGAGGGAGCTCGGATCCACTGGGATGCGCTCGTCGGCGCCGTCCTCGAGGGAGTAGGGGTCGCAGTCCTCGTCGGCGATCCCGTTGCAGTTGTTGTCGAAGCCGTCCCCGCACCTCTCTGGCGCCCCTGGGTTGATCCCCGCAGGGTCCCACCACTCGGGCGCCCCTGGCCAGTCCGACGGCAGGCGGTCGTCGCAGTCGCCGTCGGCCGGGGAGTATCCGTCCCCGTCCCTGTCCTCGGTGTCGGCGGAGGGCACGGGGTTCCCGCTGGCGTCCTCGGTCTCGTCGGCGAGGCCGTCGCAGTCGTTGTCCACCCGGTCGCCGGCGATCTCCGAGGCGTCAGGGTTGATCGAGGCGTCCCAGTCGTTGCAGTCGAGCTCGCCGTCGCGCACGAGGGCCCCGGTCTTCTCGCCGTCCTCGTCCATGTCCGGGGGCCAGACCCCCACCTGCACCGACAGGTTCAGGCAGTCGTCCTCCTCGGCGCTGTCCAGGCCGAAGGTCTCGAAGGCGATGATGATGTCGCCCTCGGTGAAGCCGGTCCTGATCTCGGAGTTGGCCAGGGCGCCGAGCGGCGCCAGGATGTTGTCGATGTAGCCGTCTCCGTCCAGATCGAACCCCTCCGCCCCCGGCGCGATCTGGAGGCTGTCCACCAGGGTCTGGTGAGACCCGCCGAAGAGGGGCACCGGGTCGGCGTGGCACGGCCCCACGTAGGCGTCAGGGTGCGGGGGCCCGGCGTCGGGCTGGTTGTCGTCGTCGTCGCTGCAGCCAAAGAAAAAGATCACTCCCAGGGCCGCTGCTCCCGCCAGCATGGTTCGCATCTCGTCTCTCCCGGCGTTGTTTCTATGACACGAGCATCATAGATACCCCGCCTGGCCTTGGTCAAGCGGCGCGTCTGACAGCCGGCGCGTCTGACAGGGCCCTGTCTTCCTCCTAGTCAGCTGGCGCAGCTCACCACGGGTTCTGTTACACTCACCAGGTCCAACCAACCCGAGGGATCGGGGAGAAGGGAGCCCGTCATGAAGAGACCGACCTCGACCTGCCTGGCAGCCGCGCTTCTAGTCCTGGCCCCTGGAGGCGGAGCCGCCGCTTCGGGCGCGCCGCCCTCGCCGGCGG
>JAVEWA010000813.1:0-2666 GCA_034004785.1 Polyangia bacterium | reverse complement strand
CGGGGAGTGCAACGACGAGATCTACCGCACCCCCGACGTGACCCTCGGGGCCGGCCCCCGCGCCGCCCTGGAGGAGGCCGCCCGCCTGCTCGCGAACGCCAAGTACCCCGTCATCCTGGCGGGCGGCGGAGTGTCCCAGGGCAACGCCCTCGAGGAGACAAGAGCCCTCGCCGAGTACCTGACCGCGCCCGTGGCCAACAGCTACCTGCACAACGACACCTTCCCGGCTGGCCACCCCCTGGCCGTGGGCCCAATCGGCTACTGCGGCTCCAAGGCCGCCATGTGGACCATCTCGAAGGCCGACGTGGTGCTCGCCCTCGGCTGCCGGCTCGGCCCCTTCGGCACCCTGCCCCAGTACGACATCGAGTACTGGCCCAAGGGCGCCAAGATCATCCAGGTGGACAAGAACGCCAAGGTGCTCGGGCTCTCGAAGCGAGTTGACGTGGCGGCCTGGGCCGACGCCAAGGAGTTCGCCTCCGAGCTCCTCGCCGCGGTGAAGGCAGCGGCCCCGAAGCGGGCCCCGGCGGCGGAGCGCCTCGCCGAGGTGGAGACCGCCCGGGCCAAGTGGCGGGCCGAGCTCCAGTCCTGGGCGAGCCACCCCACCGAGCTGATGCACCCCCGGCTGTTCCTGCAGGAGCTCGCCAAGGCCATGCCCGCGGGCTCCATCGTGGCCACCGACATCGGCAACAACTGCTCCATGGCCAACAGCTACTTCAGCTTCGACGGCATCCGGCAGCACATCTCCGCCCTGTCCTGGGGCAACTGCGGCTTCTCCTACGGCGCCGCCATGGGCGCCAAGGTGGGCTGCCCCGACAGGCCGGTCTTCGCCTACGCCGGCGACGGCGCCTATGGCATCGGCGGCCTGGCCGAGGTCATGACCGCCGTGAGGGAGAACATCCCGGTCATCGCCGTCGTGGCCAACAACCACGAGTGGGGCGCGGAGAAGAAGAACCAGATCGACTACTACGCGAACCGCTTCGTGGGCACGAACCTCGACACCAACCCGAACTACGCCAAGCTCGCCGAGGACATGGGCGCCAAGGGCTACCGGGTCACCAAGGGCTCCGAGGTGGGAGACGTCGTCAAGGACGCCATCGCGTCGGGCCGCCCCGCGGTCATCGACGCGGTCATCCAGGGCGGCGAGGAAGTCCTGGCGGAGCCCTTCCGCCGGGACGCCCTCAAGCCCGCCTTCAGGCACCTCCCCAAGTACAAGCACCTGAACGTGTGAGGCCGCGCGCACGGGGTCCGGGCCTGATCCCGGATCCCCGCCCACTGCCCACTGCCCACTGCCCCCCTGATCTCCGCTCTCCGGGCCCGCTGCCAAGGCCCACGTCCGCTTCGAGCAGGCAAGTCACCCCTAGACCAGACCTCGATCCGAGTGCTACATACCAGCCTGCGCAGGCAATCGTAATCAACACCAATTCACTAGACAACGTCTTGCCCTGCGCCTGCGAATGGAGGTTCGTGACCATGGCAGAGGAGAAACCGGTCGGCTGCGCCCGCCCCACGGGAGGACCAGTAGGCGACCCAACCCCGCCCGCGGCGGCCGAGTCCCCGCGGCCCGAATCGAGACAGGAGACGTCCATGATCAAGGTCGGCAAGAAGGCGCCCGACTTCGAGGCGCCGGCGTATCACCGCGGCAAGTTCACCTCGGTGAAGCTCTCGGACCACCTGGGCAAGTGGGTGGTGCTCTGCTTCTACCCCGGCGACTTCACCTTCGTCTGAGCAACCGAGATCTCGGCGGTCGCCGAGAAGTACCCTGAGTTCCAGAAGCTGGGTGTGGAGGTCTTCTCCATGAGCACGGACAGCGTGTTCGTGCACAAGATGTGGGACGATCAAGAGCTCTCCAAGATGGTGAAGGGGGGTGTCCCCTTCCACATGCTCTCGGACGGCGGCGGAAAGGTGGGCACCGTCTATGGCATCTACGACGAGGGCGCCGGGGTGGAGACCCGCGGCAGGTTCATCATAGATCCGGACGGCGTGGTGCAGGGTTACGAGGTCCTCACGCCGCCCGTGGGCCGCAACGTGGCCGAGTCCCTCAGGCAGATCCAGGCCTTCCAGCTCGTCAGGGAGAGCAAGGGCACCCAGGCCACCCCCTCCGGCTGGCGGCCGGGCAAAGCCACCTTGAAGCCCGGCCCGGATCTCGTGGGCAAGGTCTGGGAGGTCTGGAAGACCAAGGAAGCCTTCGACTAGGCGCCCCAGGCGGGTTCGAGCTCCGGGCGCTTCGCTCTGCTTCAAATACCGCTGATGTTGAAGGTGTAGGAACCGCAGCCGCAGCTCGACATCGAGGAGTCCCAGCCGTCCTGGAGGTAGTAGTAGAGCCCAGGGCCGAGAGAGGTCGTCAAGCTCGATCTCCACCTGGAAGTGGTTGTGCAAGCCTTGTCCCCTGAGCAACCGTCGTCGTTGCAGTCCGGCTGATTCACGCTGCCCTCCGTGCCGCAGATCTTGCGAACGTATGAAGTGCTGTCATAGTTCCCGGTTACGCAGCCATCGAAAGTAACGGACTTGGTCGTGGTCAAGACGAAGTAGTACACCTGATCCGGACCGCTCCCGCTGCCTGAGTACTGGCACTCGGTTCCAACCGCCCGGTAGGGAATGTAGTCGCCCGCATAGCCGCAGGAGTTATCCGAGATGCTGGTGGTCCCGGACGCGATCTTCCGCGGCCT
>JAVEWA010000155.1:0-12129 GCA_034004785.1 Polyangia bacterium | reverse complement strand
TCGTAGTCCCTGGCGCCGAAGCGGACTAGGCCAGTCTCCCGATCGAAGATGCCGCCTGCGAAGCCGACAAGGAGCGGGCGATAACCGTCCAGGTCGAGCCGACCGTCCGGGTTCTCCCAGCGCCCGAGCTCCTCGCCAAAGGCCGAGTGCTCGAACCGCTCGGCCACGGCCCCGTCGCTCACCCGCACCACGAGACGCGGGCTGCCGAGATGGTCGGAGAGGATCCGGAACCTACACGCCGCGGTGCCCGCCTGGTGGCCTCCGGGGCACGCCGTGCCGTGGTCCTCGAAGTAGTCGGGCACGTTCGTGCGCGAGGCATGCACGAAGCTGCGAAGCAGGGCGCCCGAGGCGTCCAGCTCGGCCACGGGACGGAGGCCGTCCTGATACAGGTAGTACACCTCCTCGTCGGGGGGGGCGCCCGAGCCGGCGCCTGCGGCGAACCGCTTGCGCCCTGCCCGGCGGCCCCGCGGGTCGATGACGTACTCGATGCGGCCGCCGCCGTTCACGCCCGCGGGCAGGTCCACACGGCGCAGCGCGCCGAGGGTGTCGTAGGTGTAGGTGGTCTCCTCGCCCGATGCGGTGTTCGTGCGACTCTCCAGGAACCCGTTCGCGGTGTACTGGAAGGCGAATGGACCGTAAGTGACGAGCCTATCCTGATCGTCACAAACGCCCGTCCAGGTCACCGAGCCAGGGGAGCCGAGGCGCCAGTACCCGATCCGGTTCCCGTTCGGGTCGTAGGTGAGCTCCTCGTGCAGATCCGCCGGGGCAGTGCTGCCACGGTACACCCTCCACAGGCGACCGGCGCTGTCGTACTCATAGTACTCGGGAACGCCGGGGGCCCCGTCGAGCGTCTCCTGCCGCCGCGTGATGCGGCCGAGACCGTCGTTGCGTTCGAGCTCCTCGACGTAGGACCTGGCCACGCCGCCGCCACCGTCGTCGGAGGTCCAGGTGGTGCCGAGGGTGCTCAGCTCGCCGAATGGGCTGAACGACAGCGTGCTATCGATCCCTCCCAGGCTCACGGCCTGCGGCAGACCAGTGTCACTCGAACGCACGAAGCTCAGGTCGTCCGGGCCGAAGACGCCATCGCCATCAGCATCGCCCGCCGCATTGAGCACCCCCTCCTCGTCGAAGGAATAGGTGTAGCTCACGCTCCCATTGCCCGCGTCCGTGATGGTGCGACGGCTCACCCCGAACCGGTGGTCGCGCTCCACGGTCACCTGGCCCCGCAGCACGCCGCTCCCGTGCGGCGCACCCCGCCAGGTCTCGCCTCGCAGCAGGAACCCCTGATACGAGAGCGACAGCGACTCGCCGAAGCCGTCGGTGACGCTCGTGAGCTGCCCGGTCTCGGGATGGTAGCCGTAGTCCAAGGTCGTGGTGGCAGGCGGGGACAGGGGAGCCGGCACGGGCAGGGTCGCCCGCTGGAGACGTCCGACGCCTTCCTCGTAGCCGAGACTCACCCCAGTACCGTCGGGCCGGGTCACCGCCTCGAGCTGCTTCGCAGCGTTGAGCTCGTAGGACGTCTGGTAGCTCGTGCCACCGAGGGGAGGAGCTGCGTAGGTCATGGGCAGGTCGAGGTCGTCGAAGGTGAAGAGGTGCTGCGGCCAGCCCGTGCCGTCAGGGGCGGGGGTGCCGTAGCGAGGATCCCCAGGGTCCCGGCTGGGCGTCACCTTGGTGAGGTTGCCGTCGGCGTCGTAGCCAAAGAACACGCGCCGGTTCCCGGGGAAAACAGCCTCCAGGACCCGGCCAGCTCGGTCGTGGGACACGTACTCGGTGGTCATTCCCTGGGGCGCCTCCACCCGCCAGAGCCATCCTTCGGGAGTATACTTGAAAATCGTCGTCCGTGGCTGCGTGATGGGGCCGTGCTTTATCGCGGCTAGCTGACCAGGGAAGGCGCCTTGCAGGACGCTGCCAGGGGGGTAGTACTCGAGCGCCACCGGGTGAAGGGAGCCAGGAGGCTTGACCTCGATCGGGCGGCCTCGGGTATCGGTCTTCATCTTCGTTACGAGCTGCATCGGAGAGGTGCTGGTCCACTGGTAGGTGGAGCCCGACGACTGATACGACGAGCGGGTCCAAGCGCAGTACGGGAGCCCGGTGGAGGGATCACTTGTCAGACAGGTGTGCCCACCACGACGCCCCCACGAGCGACTGGCGTCCCCGTGGGGCGAGGTCTCCCCAGCCATCCCCCGTTGTCCCGATTGGTGGCTCACGTCTCCATGGGGGGTGGGTGGGAGGCTTGGCACGCCCACCGAAGTGACACAGAAGCTTCTGCTCAAGTCCATGCTAGACCCCAACCGTAGACGGGACACGCTGTCCCACAGGGCAGATAGCCTCCAGCGCCATTCCGGCTGCTTCGTGGTTTATATACATTGCCTCGCTACGACCTTGTACCATCTGCTCCGCATCCCTGCTCGTTTCGCGTTTGAGCCTTCCACCGAAAAGGATAACCAGGATTATTGTCGCGGCACTGGAATCAACAGCACATCGACTCGTGTATTCGCAGCGCATCGAAACCCAATCTCAACCCGCAATGCTACTCCCCAGTACCATGGGTTGCGAGAAGGGTTGACTTCGCGTTTCCGAGGAAACATGGCCTGGAAACCTGCGCGTCCATCTGTCATCAGCGCAGCTCTTGGATTCCTACTCACGAAGCCACCACCACGAATCGATCGCGTATCTGTTTGCCTCCCGCAGGATTCCGGAGAGGTGTAATTGTTGCACTGGGGCGTGCACTTCAGATAAAGGTCCGCATCGAAACAGTCCTTCACCCACTCACCCACGTTTCCACCCATGTCTAGGAGACCGAAGTAGCTCTTCCCCTTGGGCCGGTTGCCTACTGCGTCAGTGGTGAGCCATCCGCAACCAACGGGGAAGCTCTTGAAACGTGGGAGTAACTGACGAAACAGCTTGGGCTCGATCCAGTGCGGCGCAACGCGCAAGACCAATGGGGTCCTTGGCGCCAGCATCGACAGGTCCAAAATGTTCGCCCTGGTGCAGTCGGGTCTTTCCCAACCCCAGGGGTATTTCCTGTATTGAGGGCCAGTCGCTGAGTACTCCCACTCAATCTCCGTGGGCAGCCGCTTGCCGACGAACTGGCAATAGTCCCTAGCCTGCCGCCAGGTGACGCAGTTGATGGGATGATTCTCGCGACCGAAATAGCCCCAATTACACCGGCTGAACCAACGATGCCGAGGATCGTGCGCCGTAGGCGCTGTGCACCGTCCGGAAGCCACGCACCGGGCGTACTGCTCGACTGTAACCTCGGTCAAGTCCATCCAGTAGGGAGACAAACATGCCCTGTGGAGAGGGGTTCCCTTGGCGTCTAGCTTTCCACCCAACGCGAAGCACCCCCCGTGGATTTGAACCATAGTCACCGACAACGGCCCTCTCAATCGGCGAGGAGCAGCGATGCCCGCGACCGATCCGGGCCATTGCAGGCTAGTAGCGAAACCCATCGCGAGTACGGCAGCCAGCGGACCCCAAATGGTCCTCATGGCAGCGCCTGGTTGAACCAGCGAGGGAGGCCAAAGACATTCCACCTCACGCCGCCTGGGACGCACCCGAAAAACAGGGTAGTGCTGGGTTGGAAGAAGTAGTGGATATTCCCAGTGCTCAGGCTGCGCCCCCCAAGGATAGTCTCGGAGATGGTCACACTGCCGCTTTGCATTGCTTCGCCCATCATCGCCGCCAGGTATCCGAAATCATAGGAAACAGTCACGGAGTAGTACCTGGTGGGCCTACCTCCCTTGCCCTCAACCTCAACCTGGCAGGTTGCTGAGGTGAATCTCCTTCCGATCTTCCCGCCCGTCGATCCAGGGAGGGCAACAGGTGCACCGAAGTCCCGCTCTCTGTTAAGCCCGAGCACACGCTCCAAGAAGTCCATTACCACGTCTTGGGCGAGGTTCTCGGGGTTTGTGTGGTAGTAGCTACAAGTACCCTGCAAGCCCGACGGGTCGGTTTGATTGATGGGATCACCAGAGCTGTAAACGTAGTAGTTTGCGTCTCCGCCCAGGCCACCAACGGGATCCTTGGTGATCCACCTCCCTACCTCTGGATCGTAGTCCCTCGCTCCGAAGCGCACGAGGCCGGTCTCACGGTCGAAGAGACCACCGGCGAAGCCAAAGGGAATGCGGTGATAGCCCGCGGCGAGGGCGCTGGGATCGACCCAGGACTCCACTTCCAGCTCGCGGCCGAAGGCGTCATGGAGCAGTTTCTCCACTACCTCGCCGGTCTCGATGTCCACAACGAGGCGCGGGCTGCCGAGGTGGTCAGACACTATGCGGTAGGTAATGCCAAGCGGCACGTCCACGAAGTAGTCGGGCACGTTCGCCCGCGTACCGTACACGTAGCGGTGCTTGAGCTGGCCAGCACTGTCCAGGAGAGCCACTGGGTTCAGCGCGTCCTGGTACAGGTACCTATCTGTGCCCGAGGGTATGGGCAAGCCCGCACCATCCCGGCGGACACGGCCCACACGGCGGCCAAGACCGTCGATTAGGTACCGGATGCTCCCGGTCACTGTGTGGCCGAGCGGCTCCCTGAAGGTCACCTGGACCAGGCTGCCAAGTCCGTCGTGGTCGAGCTCGGTGATGGCCGTGAGATTCACCCCGTCGGCGTGGTGCCGCCTGCGCCAGAGATCGCCGTCCGGGGTGTAGTCGAAGTAGGTGAGCGTCGAAAGCCCAGAGACCGAGCAGTGCCAGCCCATGAGACGGTCGTCGTCCGTGACCGCGGGGCCGCCCGACTCGCCCGCGGCGACGCACCAGTCCGACGTGCCGCGGTCCCAGCGAAGCATGTTACCGTTGCCGTCGTACTGGTACTGGATCTGGTCGGGCTCGAGCCTGTTCACAAACTCGAGGCGGCCCGCAGAGTCGTACTCGTAGGTATAGGTGTAGGTGAAGGGTGCTCCATCGATCTCCTCGTGCCGCCGCTTGATGCGTCCCAGGCCGTCACGGGGATAGGTGGATATGCCTACCTCCTCGGAGTAGATCGATGTGCCGCTCCACGCCGCCCCGAGGGAGGCCAGCTCACTGAAGACGTTGTAGGTCTGGCTGGTGGTAACCTGTCCTAGCGCCGTGCTCTGCACGAGCCCGTTGCTCGGAGAGCGCTGGACGATGAGCGCTCCCGCCTGGGTCAACAGGCCGTCCAGATCGTAGCCGAAGTTCACTGAGTCGCTGTCACCACCGGCCGTCACGGTCTGCGACGACACGCGGAAGAAGTCGTCATGAGCGACAGTCACGCTCCCTGCCACCGCCGCGCCGATCCAAGTCTCACCCGTGGGCAGGAAGCCCAGGTGGGAGAAGCTCAGGCTAACACTCTCGTCCGGTAGGCCGGCCACAACGCGGTTCGCGCTCTGGAGATGCGGCTGGACTTTCAACGTGGCCTGGTCCAGGTAGGACAAGGTCACCTTCACCTCGGCCACCTGGCCAGGGCCGGGCCTAACCGCGATCTCTCGGAGGCTCTGGGAAGGCGAGGCACCCTCGGGCATGGCGCTCTCGAAGTCGTAGACAAGGTCGACGACCCTGCCGCTCGGGAGCTCCACGTAGTCGAGCTGCCGATCAGGCGAATAGTAATAATGCGTTCCCCCCACTCCGGGTGGCGAGTAGGTGAAGAGCTCGTCCACGGGGGTATAACCGAGGCCGTGTGGCGGCTTGTCCGGAGGCCTCACCGAGGTGAGGTTGCCGCTCGCGTCATAGCCCAGGAGCAGCGTGCGGCTGCCTGGCAGGGTCATCTGCGTCACCCGGCCGGCTCCGTCGTACTCGTCGTAGGTCACCACCGTGCCCTCGGGGCCCAAAACCATGCTCACGTAGCCCTGGCCATTGTACTCGATTGTCGTGGTGCGCGGCGAGGGCCCCGAGGCGTCCTGCACCACGCTCGACAGTCGCCCGGCGTGGACGTGGCCATCGGGGTAGTACGAGTAGTTCACCGGACTCAGGCCTGAGAGTCTCTCCTGAATAGTGCGCCCCTTTTCATCCAGGGACGTGCTGACTGTGCGCCCCGCGGACACCAGACCCTCGGGCGTCACCATGGTGAGCACGCGGCGGTCCTCGGGCTGCGGCGCGTACTCGTCGAGCTGGTACTCGTAAGTGTAGGTGTGTGCGACGTCGTTGATGGTCAACGCGTAACGCTGAGTGGCCACCTCGCGGAAGTCGCCAATAGTGGTGACGAAGGTCGGCGAGTCGGCCGTGGTGGCGACCACCATGCGGGGACTGCCGTCGTCCGGGTCGGCGCTAGCGTCGAGCTCGAAGAGCTCGGTGATGGGCGCGAGCATCCCGAAGCGCGGGTCCGGGCCCAGCCGCTGGGTGACCATCGCTCCGTCCGAGAATGACACGGTCTGGCTGCCATCCTGGTTCGTGGTGCCGGTGGTGACCATGGGGCCAGTGCCCCCGCTCGAGCCAGGGAAGGCCGTGATCTCGAACCGCTGCCCAGCGGCGTCGATGGAGGACGAGTAGGTCGTGACTGTGAGCTTGGGATCCGCGCCTTGGGCGTTTCTTGTGCTGTAGGTGACGACCCTCCTATCCTCACCCGGGCTCCCGGAACCGCCGAGGCCTTTCTCGCCGCCAGCAGCGTCCGAAGCGCTCTCGAGCAAGCCATCGGACGTGTAGCCGTACGCGTACACAGGACTCGCGGGCAGCTGCCCCGCGTTGGTCTTGCGGTCGATGTGGCTCACCAGAAGACCGCCTGTTCCGTAGCCGAAGGTGTCCAAGGCCTGGCCGGTGCCAGCGGAAAGGGGAGGCTGCGTGCTGCTCTCCAGGAAGCCGGCCGCGTCCAATGCGAGGGTTGTGCTGACCCCGTGTGGCGACGTGATTCGCACCGGCGTCCCGCCCGAGTCGCGCTGGAGGGTGGTGACCCTGTCCGACTCGTCCTTGATGCTGATGAGCAGGCCATCCTGGTAACTGAAGGTCAGAAGAGGCCGGTCAGTGATGGCTTGCCGAGTCGCCAGGTGCTTGCCGTGCTTGTCGAACTGGTAGACGAGCTGACCACCCTTGCTGGGGATCAGGATGTCGTCCAGGGAGTGACCCGGCAGGACGGGGGACAGGCGACGGATGGCGAAGAGGTAGTCGTCCTGGAAGATGAGCTCGCCTCCAGGCGTCAGCGCGAGGAACCTGGGATACCCCATACGACCACGGACGCTCGGCCCACCATCGCCGCAGGTGTCTGTGTCCAGGTAGTCGGCATCCCCACATTCCTCCTTGGGCGAGCCGGCCAGGGTCCTAACCCGACCGGCGGGGTCCACGACCCGGATCCGAAAGCTCAGGTAGTCGGAGAAGTAGATCGACCCATCTGAACCCACCGCGAGCCCATCGCACGAAATGGGTACCGACGTGGCGGGCACACCTTCCTCGTCGACGCTCCCTTCGCCACCACCGGCCACGGTGGAAATGTAGCCGGCAGGATCGATCTTCCGGATGCGGTCCTTGTCGCAGATGAAAACGCCACCGCCTTGGTCGGTGGCGACATCCGTGGGATCGCAGAACAGCGCCCCCACCGCGAGCCCGCCGTCTCCCCTCGTTGGGAAGGTTTCGTCATCACACGCGGCTCCGGTGCCTGCGAAGCTGTAGATGTTGCCGTTCGGCGCCACCCGGCGGACGCGGAGCAGCTCGTCATCGGCGATATAGATGTTTCCGTCGTCATCAACGGCGATGCCGTTGTACGAGCCGGACCGACCGATACTGGCGCTGGTGGCAGGCCCACCGTCCCCACAGCCTTGAGCGACCGTGTTGCCCGTGCACTCTTCACCGCAGGAGCACCCGTCGCCAGCGACCCTGCCAAAGGAGAGGCCATCAGGGGCGATGCGATACACGGCGAGGTTGTCGCCATAATCGTCCAACACGTAGAGGGACTCGTCGGGGCCCATGGCGAGGCTGAAGGGGTCCTTCAGAGGGAGGTCCCGGGCATCCCCAAAGATCGGCTGACCGCACGATGGCTCGTCCAGATCGCAGCCCGCGAAGTGATGGATCTTGCCGTCAGCCGCGACCTTGAGGATCTTCATCTCTCCGAACTGGGCGATGAAGAACGAACCGTCAGCTCGAGCGGCGAGGCCCTTCGGATGGTAGAGATAGGCGTCCTTGGCGAGGATGCCCATGGCTTGGTCGTGGCCACCCCCAGCCACCCGGTCGATGACGAGGGGCACACCCATGCGGTCGCTCGTACGCGACTCGCCCGTACCGAGGTGGAGCATCCGACCCACCGGGTCATAGACATGGTGCTCGGACATGGTCCATCCACCGAGGCCCAGGAGACGCGCATTGAAGAGGCCAATCTGGCCCCGCCACTCCACCCACCAGATCACCTCGTCTCGGGCAGGTACGGGTTCGGCCCAGCCGCCGCCTCCGTCGGAGTAGGCGCCGAAAGACGTCTCCAGATCTGCCGCCGAGACGTAGTCGGCGTCGTAGGCGTACCCGATGCGCACGGTCACGTTCTGGAGGCCCTGCACCTCGCGACCATAGGCATCCACACCGCTCCAGTCGTCAAAGCCCCCTGAGGTAATCGGGAAGCGAAATACCTGGTTCGCTCCTCTAATGTCCAGGCCGTAGGCGTTCGCTCCTTCGGGAACGGTGTACTCGAAGCGGTGGCCTGCCACGAGGACCTGCAGGTCGATACGATTCACGACCTGGTTCGTAGTGGGTCCGGTGATCGGAATGTCCAGACCATAAGCGGCCCTGCGGCCCCTCACACGGTTCGAGCGGTAGTGCAGTGAGTGCGACGTGCCCGGAAGGTCGACTGACTTACCGAGGGTGCGACTCTGGCACAGGATTAGCGAGCCCTGCTGCTCGCAGCTATCATCGTGGCACTCGTCCTTGCGAGGCACGGAAACCTCGGGCGGCTTGGCACCCGATTCCAGCTCGAAGGGCCAGTTGCAGTCCCGGGTAGAGAGGTGCGTGAGCTCCATGCGCCAGAAGGACCGACCGAAAACCGGAGCCGTCGGGTTTGGGCAGTCGGGATCTGTTTCACAGCCATGGTAGGCGTTGTATAGGGCCCAGGCCTCTTCGCCGCCTGTAATATCGATGCAGTCGGGGCAAGGTCGATGATCCGTGACGCGCGGCAAGCCGCCTCCCGCATCCTCGAGCACCACGACCCGACCGTCCGCTTCTGGGATCCACAAGGCCTGCTCTGGATCGTAATAGCCCAGGGGCACGGCCGCGCCGGTTTCGAAGCCTAGAAAGTTGTCCACGTACAGCACCGCAGGACTGTCGAACTCCACCTGGGTACCTTCCGAGAAGGATGTGCCAGCGAGATCTTGGTATGCCTTCAGCTCGAAGGCATAGGTGTAAGCGCTGGCGGCAGGGAGGAGCGCGGGCATGGCGGATGGACCGCGCGGCCCCACGGTGTACTCCGTCAATCCTAGGTAGAGCTGATTGGCCGCCTGGTCCCCAAGCAGAGGGTCCTTGATCGTCGCGCTCGAACCCGGTGAGAAGATCACTGTGGCGCGTCGGTCAACGCCCCCTTCGCTGATCTTCGCGGAGTGGTAGGTGTCTCCGGCAGCGAGGCTCACATCGTCGATTGCCGCCGGATCCTCGTCTGTCATGACGACATCGGGAGCCCAGGCGTAATCGTGCCACGGCACGCGCACCTTGCGCTGCACCGGGAAGTAGCCCTGCCGCTGGTAAACCACGGTGAGCGGCGCACCCCCGTTCACAACGAGGTCGAAGATGCCCCGCTTGCCCGGGTCGGTCTCGTGGTCGCGGGAGAACGTGTGACCGTACTCTCGGTGGCCGAGAATCGATATTCTGACCCCGGGAAGGGCCGCTCCGTCGCCATCCAGCACCCTGCCCCGGAGCACTCCTACCCGATGGTCCTCCAACCTGCTCGGATCGAGACCCGCTTGAATAGGGTCATCGCCGGTGTAGAGGAAGGCCACGGCCGAGGCGAAGGCTCCAGGGGAAGCACCGTGGACGTGAGCCTGGTAGGTCGCCTGAGAGGGATCCATCGGGCTCGGCCCGCAGCTCGCGCCCGAGGAGCAACCGAAGGGGCAGGCCCGGCAGAGCGCGATGCCGCCCTCCATGGCACACACGGCATCCGGCCCGCAGGCACCACCCGGATCCGGCTCGAAGAGCTCGACGGTGCTGGTCCCGACGCAGCCCGTCTCACTGCCGTTGCACGCCGGGTAGCTCCAGAGGTGCCCGGTGGACTGGCCGCCGCAGACGTCCTCGCTGCAGGCGGGAGACAGCTCGGTGCCCGGTACGTCCAAGCACCTCGCCCCCTCCCCCCTCGGCTGCCCGACTCCCCGTTCGCAGCAGGGCTCTGTCCCCTCGGGGTCGCAGACGGCGCAGGCGCTCGCATGGCAGCCCCACTCACCGCATGGGGTGCAGCCGTGGGGCTCGGTGGAGCAGAGCTCAGTGTCATCGCACTGCTCGATCTCCTGCGAGGACACGCTCACCAAGAGCTCGGGCAGAGGGAGGCACTGAGAGGACACGCCGCTGCAGGAGTAGCCCACGGAGTCTCGCACGAGGGCAGCGCCGCAGCGCTCGGCGCCGGCGAGCCCTCCGTCACATCGGAAGACCTCCACCTCGCACTCTACGACGCCGGGCTGCCGCTCGACGAAGCGGCCATCCTGGCAGCAGGGGTCCTCGCTCCGGCACTGGGCGCACAGGCCATTGTCACAGGTGGTCATGCCCGAGGCGCTTTCGGCGCAATCCTCGGAGTGGACCTCAGTCCCGGCCTCACAGCGAGCGCCGTCGAGGCTCCCGGGGTCGGGCACGCACAGGTTATCCTGCCACTCGCGGATCGTCTCCGAGCCAGCCTGGCACCAGCCAAGAGGGTCACAGTACGCCGGGTCAGCCTCGCAAGGATTGTCCCGGCACGCGCCATCGGCACACCCGGATAGGCAGCTCGTGCATCGATCACCTGGCGACGTCACGGGGCTGCAGAGCGAATGGGGAAGCTCGCACTCCTCCGAGCCGTCGGAGCGCTGCCACGGGCGCTGATCCTGTTCTGGCGCTGCGGGCCCGCTGCACGTGCGCTGATCCCCGGCGCAGGTGAGCCGCTCCAGCCGTTCATGGGGTATCCCGCCGCAGACCGGGTGCTCCTCCACGAAGCCGCCGTCCGCCAGGCAGCCATGCGATGTCGAGGGTCCATCGCAGGGCGTGCCGACTGCCTCGAAGACACCCAACGAGGTGCAGCAAGGCTCGCCTGGAGCGCACTGGTTGCACCGGTCACCAGCGCAGGCGTCGGGGCAGCTCACCCACCAGAGGGCATGCACGCAGCTCTGGCCAATACACCCCACCTTCTGGGTCACCAGGGTCGAGCCGTCCACGCAGTAGGTCCCGCTCTGCCAAGTAGGGCAGACCTCTGCTGGGTCGCAGAAGATCGAGCTGGCACAGTTGGCCGACTCTTCCAGGTCGAGCGGCCTGAAGACCGCACCACCGAGATCCTTGGTGCAGTACCCGAGCCGGATATCGCCCGCAAGGGACGGGGCGCCCGCAAGGGACGGGGCGCGCGGGTTCACCGCGCTCACGACCCCAGCCACGACGAGGTGGTCGTAGGCATGGAGATCCACGGTGCCGCCGTAGCGCACGCCAGGGCGTCCGGAGGAGTCGGCGCTCAAGGTGGCGGTGGAGGTGACGGTGAGATCGAGGGCCACGAGGGCGATGGTGGCGCCCGAGCGCTGGCGCGAGCCCGCCTCGAGGACCCAGTTCTCGTCGCCGGAGGCGTCGATGGCGCCAGAGACCACGAGTGTCTCGGCGGCCCGCAGCTCCACGCTGCCGCCGTTTTGGGGCGCCTGGCCAGCCGTGGCGAGCGCACGGGCGTCGATGCGGCCCTCCATGGTCAGATCCCCGAACGAGATGGCCTCGAGCGCGCCGCCACGGTCCCCGCAGGTGAGATCGAGCACCGCGCCGGGCGCCAGAGCCAAGCTTGCTCCGGTCCCCCCGGCGCCCCCGGCCCCCCCGGCGCCTCCGCCCCCCCCCGCGCCCCCGGTCCCCCCGGCGCCCTCGCTGCCCATGGCACGAAGCTCGATCCTTCCGCCCCTGGGCAGCGCAGGGCCCGCCGAGCCAGCGGCCCCGGAGAAGCAGCGCGACTCTATCCGGCCTGCAAGGGCGAGGCTGCCCTGGGCGTGGAGACCGATGGCGCCGCCGTCGCCGCGGGGGCCGGACTCGACGGTGAGGGTAGAGCTCGCGGCCTGGCGGATGCTCGAGG
>JAVEWA010000154.1:0-12149 GCA_034004785.1 Polyangia bacterium | reverse complement strand
GCTGCTGGTCCTGGCGGACCTGGATCTGGAGCCGGCGGTTGTCGAACTCCTTCTCGAACTGCTCCACGTTCAGGCCCACCTGCTTGGCGTACTTGTCGAGGTCGGGCTTCTTGAGCGCCCTTGGGTTCTTGAAGAGCAGCTCGTGATAAGGCCAGAACTTGCCCTGCTGGTTTGCCGCGAGGGAGGCCACCGCGGCGGTCATGGCGTCGGGGTGGTTGGGCAGGGGGTTGTGCATGAACACGATGCGGACGTCCTGGGGATAGGCCGCCGAGATCTTGTTCAGGATTTCTACTGCGTTGCTGCAGTGGGGGCACTGGAAGTCGGAGGCCTCGATGATGGTCACCGGGGCGGTGCGGGGCCCCTTGGAGGGGTTGTGCGGTCGCGGGAAGATCTTGTAGCGCTTCTCGGCCGTCGCCACGGCGCCAGCCGGGCCGCAGTCGCAGTCCTTGTCGCCCTTCTTTCCGAAACGCAGCACGAAGCCGCCGATGAGCAGGCCCGCCACGAACACGGCGATCACCGAGATCACCACGGTCGGAATGGGCACGCCTTCCGTCTTGGGTTGATTGGTCTGGGACATGGATTCTCCTTCCAAGAACTATTTTCGAGTCCTGAGCGGCCCGGGGAACGTCCCCGGATGGCTCCCTTCTCCGGCGCCTGTCGGGCTGCACTTGCAGCCAGCCAAGATGCCGGGAGATCTACGCAGTGAAAAGCTCGGTCGCCCGCCTTGCTCGCGGCGGCTTGAAGGGCGCCTCGGGGTACCCCGGCCGAAGGGCTCCGAGGTGCAGGCATGAAGCGGGAGCAGAATTGCAGAACATGCTCCATACGGTTGGAGGCGTGAGGTCTGCCTTGTCGGCTGAGAATGTGTAGTATGCGCTAGGCCGCTCGGGTGAGACCGGGCTGCACTGAGCGCCCTCGAGGCAGATGGGGATCTCGTCGTCGTCCCTGCTGGAGGCGCTCATCAGGGAGCCCGAGCTGGCGCCGGTGATGCCCGGTCCCCATGGAACGCAGTGGGCTCTTCCACCGGGCATGTCGTAGCCGCTATTGCCCTCTGCCAGGGTTTCGAGGATCAGGGGCTCGGGGCCCGTTGGAACACGGATCTTTATGCTGCTCCTCGAGTGCCTCTCGTCCGGGCCATGCTCGTGGAAGGTCCTGGCTGCTGGCTGTGCGAAGCTCCTGCAGATGGACCAGAGCGGCGCTCCGGTCTCATGGGCTCCAGAAACTTCGACCTCGGCCAGGGAGCGGGCATGGGTGACTCCTGGGCCCGTCAGGCCCCAAAGCACACACCAGATCGTCGCAACCAGCCTCATCTCAGAGACAGCGTCCCTTGGAAGGCAGAGCCCCCGGGAATGGGGGACCTCCCAGAATCAGAAGGCTTTTAATCCGATAAGCCTCGCGGTTCAACCCAATTCGCCTATGCTGCGCTCCGGCTCGGCTCCAAGCTTGGAACAAATCCAAGGCGCGGGCTATTCCTTCGATCACAAGGGCGTCCTCGGGAGAGCACTAGAAATCGATGTTATTCAGAGTGGTTGGATCCAGTCTGAGGCGCACCAGGCCATCGAGGGGCTCGCCCAGCTCGAGGGCGTACCTGGCGGTCAACCCCATGACCTTTTTTACGTAGGCCCTGGTCTCCCCGAAGGGGATCTCCTCCACCAGGCCGTCCAGCTCGAGGCGTCCCGCCCGCGCTCCGAGCCAGCGGGAGACGTTGTGTGGCCCGCCGTTGTAGGCGGCCACGGCCAGGGCGTGCTGTCCATTGAACCTCTCGAGCAGCCTGCCGAGATAGGCGGCGCCCAGCCGGATGCTCACCTCGGGCCAGAACAGCTCGAAGAGCTGGAAGGGACAGATTCCGAGCAGCCTTGCCAGCCTCTGCGCGGTCATGGGCATGATCTGCAATAGGCCCACGGCGCCAGCGCTCGAGACCACGTTTGGGCACCAGGCGCTCTCCACCGTCATCACGGCCCAGAGGCGACCGGGAGGCAGGCCGACCGCCTTGGCCTCGGCAAGGAGCACGCTCGAGAAAGGAGTGGCGAGGGCAGGGATCGGTCGCCCGGCCGAGGGAGCCGAGAAGCGGCTCGCCAGGTAGGGATCTCCGAGCTGCAAGAAGGCCCGGTAGAGGGCTTGCTCTGGAAATGCCGCGCCTGTCGGCTCCCGGTCTCTCCCCCTTGGGCGGCCACTGGGCTGCCTGGCCCCCCCTGGCGCCTCCCTCATGGCCTCGAGTCTGGAAACCGCTCGGCCTTGGGCCGGGTCGAGCCTTCGCAGCTCGCCTAGGTGCCGCTCCCCTCGCCAGGCCTCTTCCGCGCAGATGGGTCGGAGGGTCTGGGCCCGCCGCTCGCCCGGCCGGGCCAGGAGGTACCTGCGGGCCAGCTCTCCCAGCTCGAGGAGGGCCTCCTCGGGCAGGCCCTGGCTAACGAGCGCGGCCGCCCGGCCGAGATCAGGAAAGCGGTGGGCTCTCGCTTCGAGCAGCTGGCCCAAGCCACCAAGGTCCGTTCTGAGGGGACGGGTCGCCATGGGGCTCGGCGCCGGCTCGGGGCCCGCGCCTGGCTCGGCGAGCCGCTCCCTGGCGAGCAGGGCGTACCAGTCGAGGGGCCATGCCAAGGCGAGGTCCTCGAGCATCGCCCTGGCCTCTTCGTTCTTTCCCTGGGCGCGGATGGCCATGGCCAGCCAGTAGCGGGCGCCGCGGGAGGCAGTCTTGGAGGCAGTCTTGGAGGCAGTCTTGGAGGCAGTCTTGGAGGCTCTCGGATAGCTTCTTTGAGAGGCGCTCTGATCGCCGAGGAGAGCCCTCAGCTCCCGGGCGGCGCGCTGGGGGGAGCCGGCCCGAAGGGCCAGATACCCTCCGAAGAGGGTCGGCCCTGGACTCAGGCGGTGGTGTAGCTTCTCTGCGGCGGCGTAGCTCCCCCGCTCGACGAGGATGCGCAGCCCTGCTCTCGGGGACAGGGGCAAAGAAGGCTCCTCGTCCCTTCCAGGAGACATCGGCCCTCGGGCAGGTCCAGTTGGAGCCGGCCCTTCGGCTCTGGCCGCTCCGTCCGTCTCACCGGGCCCGGCCTTTGGGCCGGAGCGCGCCAGGGCCTTTGGCAAGAGCGCTCTCGCGGCCTCTCGCACCTTGGGCGAGACAGCCTTGGCGAGGGGGCCGAGGAGGGCCGCGGCCTCTTCGTAGCGGTAGCTCCCAAGGAGCAGCCTCGCCTCCTCGAGGCGCGCCCGATCCCTGTCGAGGCGGCCACTCGCCTCGAGGGCCCCCAGCCACTTAATGGCCTCCTTCAGGAGGCCAGCCCTCCCGAGCCTCCTCAGCCTGCCGAGCTCCTCCTCGGCGGTGTAGGGAGCCGCTCGGACCCCTTGCTCACCAAGCGCCTCGAGGCTCTCGGCCGCTGCCCTGGCCTCGGGGCAGGCGGGAGCCACCAGCAGGAGCCGGCGAAAGAGGGCAGCGGCGGCCTCCCGCTCTCCTGCGAGCAGCCGGCTCGCAGCCTCGCCGCTCAGCCAGATGCCAGGCGAGGGAAAGGCGGGGAAGTACCGCAGCAGGCCCTGATAAGCTCGGGCTGCCTCCCTGTAGCGTCCCGCCAGCAGGAGCTGCTCGGGCAGGGCGATCCTGGCCCGGTCGGCCAGGCACTGGAGCTTGGCACGGGTGAGGACGGACCAGTCCTGGCTAGCGGCCAGGTGGTGCCCGAGGCGGGCCCGGAGGCGGGCTCTGTGGTGTATCAGATGCGCGGCGAGGGGGCCCTTGGGCAGCTTCCCGGCGGACTCCAGCCGCTCGAGGGCCTCGGCGTAGCGGCCCTGGGCCTCCAAGGAGCGCGCCTCCCCGAGGAGCGCAGCCTCGGCGCCCTGGGGATGCTGGCCGGTTGGCGCCTTGCCCGAAGGGCGCGCGATCCGAGGAGCGGCCATGGAGCGTCCTGGAGGCAGCATCGCAAGGGCGAGGATCGCAAGGGCGAGCCCCGAAGGGGCGCCACTCCGAGCAAGACCCAGGCGCGGTCGAACGCACGTCGCCATGGGCGAGGCCCCGCGCGGCGCCATCCGAGGCGTCGCCACGAGGCCCCTGCTGTCTTCGGGGCGTATCATCAGCGGCTCTTGGCTCCCCTTCGCTCGCAGGGCTCGCACCAGGGAACTAGTAGGGCTGCAGCTCGGCACCAGGGATCATCGCTCCTTCACCGAGAGGAGTCTCCACACTACAGCGAACAGCCGCCGTGGGTCACGCTCCTTCTCGGGTCTCAGGCTTGGATCTGTGCTAGAAACGGGCACTATGCAGCCCGAAGCGCCGACAGGTCCACCGCCCGGTTCAGCTCCATCATCGGCGTCAGGATCAGCATCGGCGTCAGCTCCAGTCCAGGTTGCTGCCGTCTCCTTCTCGCCCGAGCGCGTGCTCGCGCGGATAAGGCGCCTGGGCACGATCTTTCGCGCCCTGCTCATCACGCAGATCACCGCGGGCCTGCTCCTGCTGGTGCTCGGGCTCCTCGAGTGGGTGCTCCCGGGCGTGCTCGGGCAGCTCTTCAGAGGCCGGGTGTCAGCCTGGCCGGTGCTAGGATCGCTGGCGGGGCTGCTCCTGGTGCTGGATCTGTCTAGCGCCGTCACCGAGCTCAGGATGGGACGGACCCTCGGCGTGGAGCGGACCGTCCTGTGGCTGGTGATCACCCTGCTCTCCTTCGTTCCAGGGCTTCTCCTAATCCGCCGGGTCATCCTCCTCGTTCTGGGCGCCCTGTGGATCTGCCTGCTCTTCGCGATGCTGGCCCTCTGGGTGTCGGTGATCATCGCCCTGGCGATACCCCTGTGGCTCTGGGCGGGGCTTGGTCGGGGCGTGGGCCGGACGGTGGATCTCGTGGATCTCGGCCTCTCGGAGCTCTACTCCCTGGCCACGAGAGGCGTCGCTGCCCTGGCGGTGAGCCCGGTGCATCGCCTTGGAAGCGAGGAGGAGGTCCTGCTGAGGCTCCTTCACCGCAGGAGGGTGATGGCTCCCATGTCCCGGGGAGAGCAGCTCGAGCCAGGGATTCCCGCCTCGGTCTCCTGACAGGCTGCTGGTGCCCGAGAGGCAAGAAGAGCGTCGAGAATCACTGGCTCGTGTGATTTTGGTGAATGGAGCGCCGAAGCCTTGCGTCCAAGGGGCGTCCGAGAGCGGGGAGTCCGTGGTTTCTCCATCGGGGAGTCCGTGGTTTCTAAGGCAAATGTAAATGATTGACCGCAGACAGAAGTAGTGAGATGAGTATCTATCGCCCCTGTCGGGGCTTTGCACCAAAGCCAACAAGGAGGATCCCATGACGAAGCTGGTAGGAATTCTTTCAGTGGGGATTGGGCTGGCCCTCTTCGCCGGCCCCGACCAAGCCCAGGCGCAGGGGCATCGCATCGAGTCGTTCTCTCGCGGCGTCACCATGAAGTGCAGGGCAGGGACCAGGGACTGCACCTTCCACAACGTGCGCCCCAAGGGTCGTCACTGCACCTGGTCCGTGAGCTACGTGGCGGTCCATCCCCGCCGCGGGCCCCAGCATCTCACCAAGAGCGGCACCGTGGTGGTGCATGGCGGAGCCCGCACCCGTCAGTCCTTCCACTTCGGCCGCTCCGACGTGCGTCGTCTCAAGGGCGTGAGCCTGCTCTGCCGCCATCGCCGGCACTGGTAGGCCATATTCTGGCAGCTCTTCCCTGGTCTGATCCCTCAAGTACTCAGCTAGTCACGTTCTGTCGTCCATCATCTGGATGGCCTCGGAGGATGTCTGAGGACTCCGGCTAGCTCGTGAATCGCAAACAGCGGAATATTGACTAGCCAGCCGTCCTCACGGAAGGGAGAAAGGGAGGTGCGGACCGCACGTCTGGGGCCGAAGGACCGCTGGTAGATCTTCAAGCTCTTGGCCTGGAGGTTCTCCGCCGCCTTTACCTCGATGGGCACCACCTCCCCTCCGAGCTGCACCACGAAGTCCACCTCGGCGGTCGCTCGATCCGCGCTCCAGTAGAACGGCCGGACGGCCACGTGGCTTATCAACTGCTGGAGAACGTACTGCTCGGTCAGCGCCCCTTTGAACTCCTCGAAGAGGGCGTTGCCCCCAAGGACCGATTCAATCTCCAGCCCGCTCGACGCGCCGAGCAACCCCACGTCCATCGCAAACAGCTTGAAGGCGGCCAGATCCTGGTATGCGACCAGCGGCATTCCCGGCTTGGCCACCCTGTCCACGCGATGCACCAGGCCGCAATCCACGAGCCACTGGAGCGCCAGCTCATACTCCCTTGCGCGCGCCCCGTGGCGCACCACTCCGTAGACGAACTTCCGGTTCTCTCGCGCGAGCTGTGCGGGCAGGCTGCTCCACAAAGCGCGGATGCGCGGCACCACTGCGTGAGGCGCGTGCTTGGAGAAGTCCTGCTCCAAGGCCTCGTTCAACCCTAGCTGTACGCGGCGCGCTTTGGCGAGATCCCGGGTCTCGAGAAAGGTGCGCACGACGTCAGGCATGCCGCCGACGATCAGGTACTGGCGGAGCAGATCGACGAGCTTCTCCGAAAACGCCCCTGCCGTCGCGAAGTCGTGCCCTGCGAGGAGCTGCAACAGGCCTTCGTTGTCGCTTGCCGTAAGGAACTCGGGAAAGCTCATGGGGTGTAGGTCGAGAAACTCGACCTTGCCAACCGGGAACGAGGTTTCGGTGTGCAGCGCCACGCCGAGCAGCGAGCCTGCGGCGATGACGTCGTACCCGGGCGCGTTCTCGTGGAAGTACTTGAGCGCGGTGAGGGCCCGGGGGACCTCCTGCACCTCGTCGAAAACCAGCAGGCAGTCTCGGGGCGTGATTGGCTGACCGGTCTCGACCCGAAGGCCGACCAGGATGCGTTCGATATCGAAGTCAGCCTCGAACAGCCTCTTCATGCGAGGGTTACCCTCGAAGTTGACGTAGGCGCAATGGCCGTAGCTCGCGCCGAGCTCCTTCATGAGCCAGGTCTTTCCGACCTGCCTGGCTCCACGGATGACCAGGGGTTTCCGGTCGGCGGAACGCTTCCAGTCCTGAAGGGCGCCCATGACTCGGCGTTCCATGTCATCCTCCATCACGTATGACAGTATAAATATTGCGCAAGGTCGCACATAAGTCGAACGAGTTTTGTGCTTATCATGCACAAAAAACAGAGATCCCAAGTGCAGCGCCGGCGAGCCAATGAGCCGATGAACCGATGAACCGGCTAGCCGGCGAGCCGATGAGCTGGCGAGCCGGTGAGCCGGTGAGCCAATGAACCGATGAACCGATGAACCGATGAACCGATGAGCCGGTGAGCCGGTGAGCCGGACGTAATGCAGCTCGAGGCTCGTTTCTACCCGCCACGCGCCCAGAAGGCGCTCACCACCGGAACGGGGTCGTCGGTGTCCAGGGCCTCTGCCCGCCAGTAGGCCGGGAGCTGGTCGCGGTAGCGCGGGTCGGTGAACCGCTCGCAGAAGAGCACGATGATCCCTCGCTCGTCTGGGCCGCGGATCACCCTGCCCGCGGCCTGCACCACACGGGCGAGGCCTGGGTGTCGGCGTGGACGTGGGCGTAGACTAAGGCGTGGGCGCGGGCGTGGAAGCGAACTTGGAAACGAAGTTGGAAACGAACGTGGAAGGGGGAGCAGGGGGCGGGTGTGGGCTCGACCTCTGGCGCGATTGAGATTTGCAGAGCTCCGGTGTGTGCAGTCTCGGTCACGCTTGAGGAGATGCCCTGCACGTCTTTATTTTCTCACTAGGAGAGTGGAAACGCGCTGTGATAAGGTTGCCTGGTAACAGATAGAGCCGCTGGCGAGGAGCCAGGGAGCAGCGAGGGACCGTGTGGCGAGCGTCGCGTCGGGCGTCGTGGGTGCAGGGGTGGAGTCGGAGCGGCTGTCTCGCCGGCCTGCGATTTCTGGCAGTCGGTCTGCACCACGGGAAAGGCAACCGCCTGTTCCAAGGGCTAGCACGTGCGCACAAACGTCGGAAGCTGAAGGTGAGGGAGGACCTGGAATGAGCACACACGGCAAAAAACCCCGCAATATCAATGCGTTCCAGAGGGGGGGGTAAATCTTAGTGGCCTTCCCGACCTTCCTCGTCTTGGAGCACGCCATGAGCACCGCCGAAGAAGTCTCATCTTCGGTCGTCAGTCCACATATGGCCAGGATGGCTATCACGGTCTGCTCACAAATCGCGCCCCCGATAGTCTCAGGCTTCGAGCGCGCGCTTGTGTGTGCGGCATTGCTCTCGTCACGTTGATGCACCCCTTCGGCCCATCCATCGCGAGGGCAGAGGGTCAGTGCGAGCTCGCGTCCGACGCCAACACTGTTGCGCTCTGGCACTTTAACGAGGGTCAGGGCCAGATCGCGTACGACAGCTCAGGAAACGGACGCCATCTGACCCTCGGGCCAACCGCCGGCGAGGAAGAGCAAGATCCATCTTGGATTGAGACCCCCTTTGGGCACGGTCTCTATTTCACGATGTCCGACGAGGACTATGCGCACTTTCCGGACTCAAATGCGTTCCCGACGAACGAGGTGTCCCTCGAGGTGTGGGTGCAGCCCTTTGGCGGTTCCGGCGTGGACGGCTACGCCCATCTATTCCAAAGTGGGGTCGTCAGCTGCTTTCTTGCCGTCGATCTGGGTCTCGAGTCGGGCCTCGATCGTATCGAGGGGGGCGTCGGTGACGGGTATTCGTGGGAGATCATCACCGCAGATCTGGGAGATATCGAGCTCGATGACGGTGCTTGGCACTATATCGCGATGACTTACGACGGCACGGCGCTTCGCCTTTATCTGGATGGGAGCCCGGTGTACGCGGAGCTCGATTCCGCCCTCCAGCTCGCCGAACCGCACGACTACAACATCGGAGGAAGGCCGTCCAACACCTTCCTCGAAGGTTCGATGGACGAGGTGCGCCTCTCGGACATTGCGCGGTCGCCCGAGGAGATTCTGGTCCACTGGAACAACGCCCAGCCCTGCCTGCCTCCTGCCCCCGAGGACAGCGACGGCGACGGGATACCTGACTCACATGACAACTGCCCTTACCAGTCGAACCCAGGGCAGGAAGATGAGGACGGCGACGGTCTTGGCGATGTCTGCGACCCCGCGGTGCCCCTGCTCATCACCACTTCCCTCACGCTCCAGGACGGCGAGACCCTCGATCTTACGGGCTACGACATCCTAGTGAAGAACGGCGGCAGCATCGACGCCGGCTCGGGCACGGCGAGCATCGTGACCAACGGACAGGTGGTAGTAGAAGAGGGTGGCGTCATCTCGGCCGCGGGTGATGGCGCCTCATCGGGCGGCGCTCTCAGCATCACCGCATCGGAGGTGATCGTGCAGGGCACCGTGTCCGCGGACTCGGGCTCGGCCTTCAGCCCCTTCACTGCAGCCCCCTCGGGGGGCCAGGTGACCATTTCGGCCAACACCATTACGGTCGCGGATGGCGGCCTCATCACGGCCTCTGGCCAGGCGCCCGGCTCGTCAGGCGGGACCATCGAGCTGAACGCCATGGAGGCAGTCCTCGTGACCTACGATAGCGCCGTAAAGGCCGACAGCTCGGATACCTTCCGTCCGCTCACTGCGGCTTCGGCCGGTACTGTGACTGCCACTGCCTCCACGGGCAGCATCACATTGGCTGAGGGAGGTGCGATATCGGCATCCGGCCTCTCCCCGAGCGCCTCGGGCGGCACGGTGAACCTCTACGCGACTAGCACAGTCTCCCTCGGAACGGACACCTCCTTGGCCACCCAGGGCGGCCCTTCATGGCGCCCCTTCAGCCTTCCGAACGGCGGGACCATCCAGGTCATGGCCAGTAGTCTCGACCAGTCCGCCGGCTCTACCCTCACCGCAGCGTCCGGCCCCAGGGCCGACGGAGGGAGCATTGGCATCTACACCGAGGAGAGCCTCGTGCTCGCGGGCTACGTCGCCGCGCCAGGCGGCACGGCCACCACGCACGCCTCGTCCGGCGCCTCGGGCGCGACGACCCAGGAGGGCGGCAGCATCACACTGCAGACCGCCGCGAGCGACCTTGGCGGAGGAACCCCGGCTCTCATCGTCCTCTCGCCCACCTCGGTGCTCGACCTCTCCTCGGCCGACCAGGGAGGCACACTGACCATCGTTGCCTTCGGAGACCTCTACGTCGAAGGGCGAATCGAGAGCCAGGCCCTCGCCACGGCCGGCAAGACGCCGCAAAACGGAGGCACCGTGGATCTCATGGCCACAGGCGAACTCCGGGTGACTGGCACCATCGACGTTTCGGGCGACGAGAACCTGGCCGTGGCAGCGGATGGCCAGACAGCGCCCTCCGGCGCCAGCATCACGCTGAAGGCCGATAACCTCGCCATCCTGGACGGCTCCTTCCTCCGTGCCGACACCTCGGAGAGCCCTGGCGAGCAGTACGGTGGCACCATCGATCTCCTTGCCGTGTCCCACCTAGCCGTGGGTGGGACCCTGTCGGTGCAGAACCCCAGGGCTCCTTCCCTTCCCGGCGCAATTCGACTGACCTACTGCACCAAGGACCTCGGCGGCCTAGTAGTCCTGCCCCCCATGACGCCCCTGAACGAGACACTGGATTGCACTCTTCGCGTCACCTGCTCTCCCTCCGATGTCTGCCCGACCTGGTCGCCCGGCGGTGCCGAGTGCATCGATGGATCGACGCTCAAGACATGGCATCTGGGTTGCGCCTTTGATCAATGCCTTTACGGAATAAGGTTTACTACTTGCCCCAGCCCAGAGGGCTGCGATGCCACTGAAAGCCGCTGCGGCCAGTGCAACCCTAGCGATCCCAATGCCCCTTGCTGTACCACATTGGGCGTTCAAGAGACCGCAGGCACGGAATGCGACAGCGTGGCCATTGAGCTCGGCTGTGAGCTTGACGGTGCCAATTTCCAGGCACCCACATGCGGAGGTGAGCTGGTCTCTCGTCATGTGCGACTGACATGCACTGGGACAACGAGCTACTGCACTGGGCCGCTTGCAGCTGTTCAGAATCCGTGGATGCCTGACACTGCTGGAACGGGCTGTGGTGGAACTCACGTGCTCTGTGATCCTAGACCTACCGAACCTTTCAGGTGTTTGCAGTGCGATGCAGGCTGCGTGGATGATGCATCCGGCGATGATTACTGCAGGCTCGATCCATGCGAGATCGAGACCAACTGCCCGGATGTTGTGGAGTGGTGTACTGCAGGCTCAGAGAGCCAAATGGAATGGTATTCGCAAACCTGTACTCCGGATCCAAACGCCGCGCCTTTCTTCACATGTGTAAGGGGGCAGGCCGACCACACCTACGACTGTGCTGGTCATCCATCGGGCCTGACGCTCTGCGAGGACGGGCGCTGCGTGGCCTGCAGAAGCACAGACCCTTGCTGCAACAACAACGCGTTCTTCACCGAAGACCAGACTCCAGCAATGGGTGCCTCTCCGTGCGACAGCCTCCCGGTGGACGAGAGATACTCCTGCTCATCGAACTGCGGAGGGGTGATTCAGAAGGAGGAGCTCAGGCACTACTGCAAGGCCTTCAACGCAGAATGTCCAACCGGGGACGTTGACGCAAACACCCATTGGTCCGATCCGATCGACATGGATACGTGTCCCCCGAACTACCTGTGCGATGACAGTGGCTCGAACCCCTTTTGCGATCGCTGCGACTCTCCACCGCCTTCGGTCTGCAAATCGGATGGCTCGGCTCTCATCGTCTATTCGTCACCGAGCCCACAGTGCGTAAGCGGCGCCTGTGTGTACGATGAGGCCGAGATCCCCTGCCCCGAGGGTTGCGTCGGCGATCAATGCGGCATGCCTCCCAATCTCCCGGAGGATGGCACCCTCTGCGACGATGGAGATCCCTGTACCTTGGACGACGCCTACTTTGGCGGTCGATGCTTCGGACACGCGATGACCTGCGAGAACAGCCCGGCGGTGGAGGATGATGGGTGCGTGTATCTTTGCTCATTGGATGCCAACAATCTCGACGACCTCACGACCCCCTCCCCGATGGGTCCCAGCCCGAAGATCGCGCTCAATAGGCTGATCGTTGTCTTGGAGCCAGGGTGTTGTTACGTCGCGAGCCCACTGTCCGCCTGAGCGCGGTCCCGTTGCAGGTTCTTTATCCCTCGGGGTAGCCTTGCCGGCGTGAGCCGGCGAGGCTCCGTCTCCGGATCCTCGCCACAAAATTAACCTCCCCTTAAAGGGTGAGGGCCGGTGCCCAGTACGCATCCGGCCCTCAGGGTGGTGTTGCGCTGCAGCAACGC
>JAVEWA010000812.1:0-2676 GCA_034004785.1 Polyangia bacterium | reverse complement strand
CGGATGCGCAGATCCACCTCCTCGGCCAGGTGCATGGCGAGCACCTTGATCGCCACCTGCTGCCCGGTCAGATGGTGCTGCGCCAGATAGACCTCTCCCATGCCGCCGTACCCGATCAGCCTGACGATCTGGTAGTCCTCGCCAACGATGTCCCCTGGCGAAAGGAGGTGACGCGGCATGGGCTGCCCGCAGTTGGGGCAGTGCGCCGCATCCGAGGGGACCTCGGTCCGGCAGTGCTGGCAGGTGATTATCTGCACCATAGGGGACAGTTTCCAATGCGGACGATAGTGCTAGGATTCGACCGGGTGTCAAGCAAGATGGCAGACAAGGCCCAGTCAGAGGATCCGCTCCACCCGGACCTTCTGCCCGGGCCTCCGTCGCAACCTGCCGAGCACCCCCATGGGCAGGAGGATCTGGCCAGAGCGCCCGAAGGCTGCCCCAGCCCTGACATGCGCGCCCATCAGCCCCCCGTGCCACCAGGAGGGATGTGAGACGAAGAGCAGGTCCCCCTCCCTCGCCCCGAGCAGGGCGAGGTCCCCTTCCGAGAGCCGCACGATGGGCCTTCGGACCCCCTCCTTCCCCACCTCCTCTGTCCAGGCCTCGGCCTCAACATCCACGACTCCCGACCCACCAGTCCGGGCCGCGGCCTCTCCAAGAGCATCACCCCCTTCCAGTCCTTCCACCCCTTCCACTGGTTCTCGCCACACCTCCACCAGGATGCTCACACCCTCTCCCTCGACGGCCTCGCCCCCCTTGAAGCGCCGCATGGCCTCCCGGGCCGAGCCGAGCACCAGCCCGGCGAGGGACGCCGCCGCAGGCGCTTTCGTAAAGAGCGTCACCCCCACGCCGATGGCCGCCGACACCGACAGGCCGTAGAGCGCCCGGATGTAGGAGTAGGACTTCAAGCCACCGCCCTCCATGGGGACCCCATGGGCGAATGGCCAGACGAGCTCCGGCCACACAAAGGAGGCCGCCGAGGCCACCGAGCCCCCCACCAGGGTCCAGAAAGCCGCCGCCGCGGTGAAGCGCCGCCACAAAAACCCCATGAGCACCGCAACCGCCATGGCAGGAGTCACCGCCGCGGTGAAGGCGCCGTGAGCTCGGTAGATGGACTCGAAGGACATGAACACCGGCACCAGCAGGATCCCTGCCCCCGCGGCGCAAAGGGAGGTCACTCGGGCCACCCGAAGGTAGTGGCCATCTGGGGCCTTCGGCTTGAAGAAGGGCTGGTAGATGTCGTTCACGAAGACCGCCGCCACCGCGTTTATAAGCGAGTCCGCCGAGGACATGAGCGCGGCGGTGAGGGCCGCGAGGAGCAGGCCGAAGACCCCTGGCGTGGTGAGGGCGTGGGACACCGCCACGAAGATGTCCCTGGAAGAGGTCTCGGGTGGCAGGATCCCAGCCTTCACGAGGCCCGGCCCCAGCCAGCCCGCCGCCGAGACCGCCAGGGCCGCCAGCGGAACCAGGAAGAGCACCGTCATCCACGCCGCCCGCTGGCCCTCCCTCACGCTCCGCACGGCGAGGAAGCGCATGATCACGCCCTGATTCATGAAATAGAAGAAGAGGGAGTTGGCGAAGCCGTCCTGCCAGAATACCCCCACGAAGTTGAAGTCGGCGGGCCGGTTGAACCCGGGCAAGGCCTGCCGCTGCGCGGGCTCCAGCCCGTCCCAGAACCGCGCGGCGCCGAGGACCAGGGATCCGTCCCCGAGGGCCACCCACCCGAGGATCAGGATGACCACCCCGGCCGCAAGCAAGAGCAGCCCCTGCAGGAGGTCCGTCATTATCACCGCGGTCTGCCCTCCGGCGGTGACGTACAGGGCCGTAGCCACCGCGATGATCGCCGCCGTTGGGAAGACGTCCCAGCCCACCACGCGGTTCAGGGCGACCCCAAGGGTGTAGAAGTTGATGCCGATGTAACCCACCATGTAAAAGAGCAGGATCGCCGTTGCCGCCACCCTGGTACGGCGGTCGAACCGACGCTCGCAGTACTCGGGGATGGAGCGGATGCGGCCGAAGTAGAGCACAGGGAGCCAACCGAACACGAAGAGCGGCATCCAGACCCAGTCGTTCAGGTAGGCCATGGAGGAGGCGAAGCCGTGGTCGTGCCCCACCGCCGCATACTTCACGAAGGAGTAGGACCCCACGAGGGTGGCCACCATCGAGAAGGCCACGAGCCAGGCGCTGAAGCGCTGCCCGCCGAAGAAGAAGTCCCTGGTGGTGCGGCTCTGCCTCCCGAACAGGCTCCCGAAGCCGAGCACCAGCAGGAAGTAGCCCACCATCACGGCCCAGTCGAGGCCGGTGCCGATGGTCCCGCCGTTCAAGGCGCTCCCCTCCCGCCCACCCTCGAGCAGCCTGGTCTCTCAGGTCGCACACCGCGGCTCACGGCGCTTCCACCGCGGCTCACGGCGCTCCCCCATTGCAGGAGATCTCCGGCCCGGCAAACTGCAGCACGCCCTGCCCGACGAGATAGGTCAAAAAGAGCACCGTCACCCAAGCCAGGCGCCGCCTCCTCACCCTTTTCTCGGTGCCCAGGGCCCCGGTCTTGTAGAGCGCGATCACGCTGACGAGGTACACCGCCCCGCCCACTCCGAACTGGTAGAGGAAGGTCAGCAGCCGCTCGCTCTTGGGGAAGTGTTTAGCACGGCTCCGAGGGATCTGGCACGAGGGGGGTCGGAA
>JAVEWA010000811.1:0-2683 GCA_034004785.1 Polyangia bacterium | reverse complement strand
GAGTTCTGCGCCCCGTCGTCGCACTCCTCTCCGCTCTCGACGCGGCCGTTGCCGCAGACGGCGCCGGTCTGGTTCTGGTTCTGGTTCTGGTTGTCGTTACCAGGCGAGTCGTCGTCCCCGCAGGCGGTGAGGAAGGCTGCGAGGAAGGCTGCGAGGAAGGCGACGAGCGAAAGCGCGAGCGACTTCGTTAGGAGCTTCTTCATGGCTGGGAACCTCCGCGAGCGAGGTTACCATGAAATCGACTCGCACTCATGCAGCGAGAATCGCATCTGGCCGGGTTGCAGAAGGGAGAAGGACCTCTGACTCGATTGGGATGGGAATGCTCTAGAGCATAGAGTCATCCACGGGATAGGGGATGATTCTGTCGAGTTGCTGGGGCCCGTTGCCGAGCTGTCCGAGGAGGTCCCATCCCCAGCAGAGGATTCTCCCCTGGGTCGTGAGGCCGCAGGAGAAGCTAGGGCCTTCCATTGCCGCGCTGGTTCGGACGACTTCGAACGCTTCGCCCGGCAGCAGGTTCGAGTCATCGATGGGCGCGGGAGAATTGGCAAAGGCGAACGTGGTCCCATTGCCTAAAATGCAGTAGAGCCCTCCCCCCCAGCCGAAGGCAGCACCCAGGCTCGTGACGCCGAAGGAGAGCGTCATCCCCACCGAGAGCGACTCGAAATGCTCTCCGGGCTGAAGTGGAGAAATGTCCACTGGCACCGGAACGTGGGACGAGTCGCCCAAGTTGCCCAGGGAGCCGTAGCTGTTGGCCCCCCAACAGTATGCCCTCCCCTGATCCGTCAGCCCACAGCTGTGACTGTATCCGGTGGCCATGGCCACGAAGACCTCACCCGCCTGAAGCGCCGAGAGATCCACGGGGCTCGGCGAGGGTTGATCGGCCGTGAGGATATCGCCGTTGCCCAGTACCCCTTCGGTGTCGCTGCCCCAGCAGTAGGCACGGCCCTGGTCCGTCGTTCCACATGTGTAGCGAAGCCCGGCAGCGATGGTGACGAGGCTCTCGCCGGGTTGCAGGGTCGTGAGGTCCACCGGGCTGGGCGAGGCCTGATTGCCGATGATGGCTCCGCCATTCCCAAGTTGACCTACGTCGTCGCGGCCCCAACAGTACGCCCGTCCCTGGTTGGTCAGACCGCAAGAGTGGTCGGCGACGGTCAGTTGGGAGAAGGACTCCCCGATCTGCAGGGTCGAGACGTCCACTGGGCTGGGCGAGGTCTGATCGTCTATCAACACTCCGCCATTCCCCAGTTGTCCGTAGTCGTCGCTGCCCCAGCAGTAGGCCCGTCCCTGATTCGTCAAGGCGCAGGTGTGCATGATGCCAGCGGCGATCTTCACGAATGACTCCGCTGCTTGAAGGGGGGTGGCGTCCACCGGGCTCGGATAGTCCTCTTGGAGGGAAACGGCGCCGTTTCCGAGCTGGCCCCAGGCGTTATAACCCCAGCAGTACGCCCGTCCCTGGTTCGTTACAGCGCAGGCGTGCGCCGCTCCTACCGAGACGTCCACGAACACGGTCCGGAAGTCGCATTGCACGACCACGCTGGTCACGTCTGCCCCGATGATCGTCCCCGAGCTGCCTGCCGAGACCCTGCAACGCTGCTCGAGCGGCTCGCTCCGCACGGCCACCGAATAGGCGGTGCTATCCGGAAGGTACGTTCCGAAGACAAAAGGCCCATCCGTGGTGATGGAAAGGTCGTAGCCGCCGTTCAGTTGGAGTACGAGGGCCCCGGTGAGACCCGTAACTGTTCCACCCACCCGGTACTCACGTTTGCAGGCGGCGCTGCAGCCGTCTCGATCCAACCTGTTTCCATCGTCGCAGGCCTCGGCCCCGCCGGCGTAGCCGTCGCCGCAGGAGGTCAGGCGGCAGTCGCTCCTGCAGAGGCTCGGGCTGACCCCGTTGGCAGTGCCCTGATCGCAGGTCTCTCCGCGGGCCGCGTCCAGGATCCCGTTTCCGCAGGTCTCGTCCGACGTGCAGCGCGAGTTGCAGCCGTCTCCGTCCACCTGGTTTCCGTCGTCGCAGGCCTCTCCTGGGTCCAGCACGCCGTTTCCACAGCCGATGTGGCCGCAGTTTCCAGGGCAGCCGTCTCCGTCCAGCAGGTTTCCGTCGTCGCAGGCCTCGCCAGGGTCCAGCACTCCGTTGCCGCACCGCTCCTGCGAGTCGCAGAGCGCGGAGCAGCCGTCCCCGGACACGCGGTTCCCGTCGTCGCACAACTCGCCGGGATCGAGCACTCCGTTGCCGCACCGCTCCAGGAGACAGGTGGGGCCGCAACCGTCCCCGGCCTCGGCGTTTCCGTCGTCACACTCCTCGCCCGAGGCGTAGTCGCTGATGCCGTTGCCGCAGATCTCCAGGGATCTGCAGTCCGGCGAGCAGCCGTCTCCCGCCACGAGGTTTCCGTCGTCGCAGACCTCCCCTGGGTCCAGCACGCCGTTGCCGCATTGCATGGAGTTGCAGCTAGCGTCGCAGGGGCCTCCGTCCGTACCGTTCGGCAAGGTGCAGTAGGGCGACAGCGTGGCCAGATCCGAGCCGCAGTCGCAGGTCTCCCCGACGGCGAAGTCGGCGATCCCGTTTCCGCAGGTCTCGTTCGACTGGCAGTCTATGGAGCAGCCGTCGCCGAGGTAGGTGTTCCCGTCGTCGCACACCTCACCCGGATCCAGCCGGCCGTTGCCGCAGTACTCCAGCAGGCACGAG
>JAVEWA010000810.1:0-2684 GCA_034004785.1 Polyangia bacterium | reverse complement strand
CCTTCGTGATGCGGATCATTCCGGGGGTCGTGGAGCTCCTGTGGAGACTGGGCGAGGATCGCTGGAGGGAGACCCCAGTGCTGTTTTTCGGCCGAGACCCCGAAACGGCTGAGCTCCGGCTTGGACGGCTTGGCCGGTCCTCTCTCATGGCCCAGACCGGCTGGAGGCTCGTGGAGGTCGCCGGCGCCTTGCTCCAGGCCGCCCAGGTGCAGGGCACCGTGGCGCGCTCACGAAGCTGGCCGCTCTCGGGAGACCACTCGACGGATCTACTCTTCCTCTACAGCGAGGCCAGCCTCTCGGCCGACGGCGCGACCGTTCCCGCGAGGCTACTCGTAGCCGAGCTTGGCGACGAGACGGATGCACTGCTCGAGGATGGATCTCTTGTCTTCTCGGGAGCCGTTCCCCAGGTGCAGGGCGCGACCCTGGTCCATGCGGGGCTACGCGACGAGCTCCTCCTGGTCGGTCACCCCATCGGCGGAGGGAGCATCTCGCTCTGGCGCCTCGCTCTGGATGCCGGGGCCTGGGAAGGACCGACGCCGCTCCTGGGTCTCGGCGACCTCCGCGGCTGCGCTGTGGTGTTGGACCCGTTGCATGACCAGTTGCTCCTCTTCAGCGGCGAGCGCCAGGCGAGCGCGACCCATGCCCCGGAGCCATCGGACGGCCTGTATGCCTTGGACCTGCAGTCGCTGAACTCAAGGGTTATCTCCACCGTGGGCGCGAGCCCGGCTCTTAGGCGCACGCAGCCCGGCGCGATGTATGAGCCCTACGAGCAGGCCCTGTACGTGGGCGGCGGGAAACGAGGGGATGCGCTACTAGGCGATCTCTGGCGCCTGGACTTGCTGGGTGGCACCTGGAGCCAGATCGCCACCGGCGCCCAGGGAGAGCCCAGTGGGCTTGGCGTTGCCCCTACCATCCTGCGCGACCGGCAGCGCGACCGTCTCCTGGTGGCCACCCCGGCCGGCCCATCCGGGGTCGATGCCCGGCTGTGGGTGCGCGACGCTACCCTGGCATGGGCCAGCACGTCGCCCTGGCTGCCGGCGCAGCCGGCCACCTGGCCCGTGACCGGGGTTGCCCTCGTCGGGCAGACCCCATCCTTCCCGTGGAGGACCACGGCCAGTGCTTCATGGCCAGGCGAGCTGCTGCTGGCGTCGCTCTCCACCGAACCGGAGGGCGCGCTCGGACTGCGCGTGCTTGGAGCGGGCGGCGAGGTGCTGGCCGAGGGCGCGGCAGGCGGCTTCACCGGAGAGCGGGCCGCGTGGCGCTGCCCGCCTGGGGAGGCCTGCACCGTGCAGGTGGTCCGGCGAGCAGGGTCCAGCGCCGCCGAGTACGCCCTCTCCGTGCAGGTCGCCGAGGCCGTGCTCGACACCGAGAGCGCAGCCGGTCCACCCGTCCGTGCCCTGGAGTTGCCAGTCGGTCAGGTGGCGACCGTGGGCCACTTCGGCCTCGAGCTGCTCGACCCGCAGAGCCTCGAAGCGATGGGCAGCATCCACCCCCCAGCTCTGCTGGCCACGAGGGGGCTCGCTCGCTGCGGGGACTTCCTGTGCGTGGCGCACCTCCACCCGAGGGGGCTCGCCGTGGTGGATGCCCGGACCCCTACGGCCCCACAGCTTGTCGGCAGCGCCTTCACATACGGCCTGGGATGGGACCTGGCGACCCTGGGCTCCAGGGTCTTCGTCGCCGAGGGAGCGCGCGGGGTGGGCGAGTACTTCGTGGGCCCGGCAGGCGACCCGAGCTTCGTCCGGCGCTTCGAGCCTGGCGGCCTGGTGACGAGCCTGGCCCTCAGGTGGCCGATCCTGGCCGTGGCCTCACAGACCCGCGTCACGCTCTACGACCTGTCGGAAGAACCGCGGCAGGCCGGCGTCGTGCCGGCACTTGGCCCAATTTCTGCCGCAGCCTACGTGGGGAGACACCTGTGGCTTCTGGGAGCAGGCGGGACGAAGGTCGAGGTGTGGAGCGTCGCCGACCCTGCAGCGCCGGTTCTCCTGGGCGAGATCACCGAGGACGCGGCACAGGCCTTCGCGCTCCGGTTCCGCGGTGACCAGGCCTATACCGTGAACGGACCCCGCATGGAGCGTTGGGCGATCCGGCCCACCGGGCAGTGAGGGCGCCATGCGAAGGCCCCTTGTCAATGCCCTTGCGGCCTACCTGACGCTGGCCTGGCTGGTATCAGGCTGCACCGAGCCGCCTGGCCAGCCTGAAGACGCCTCGAGCCTGGATGCCTCGTCGGACGCGGACGCCTCCTTGCCGCTGCCTGACGCCATGTCCGATGCGCGCGTGCTGCCCATCGTGACGCAGCACGACTTCTGCGCCCTGCCCTGGTTCAAGCTGCCGGTGGACGGGCCATCGGAGGAAACCACCGGAATTCGTCTGGCAGACCAGCATGTCGTTTACTCAAGATCGCACTTCAATCAGGGAATCGGCACAAAGGAACTGCATCTTTTGAACCTGGAAACCTGCATCGATGCTCAACAAACATCGGGAGCACGAGTATGGGCACCATTCAAGCGCAACTTTGAGGTGGTTTGGGAGGACTTCGCAAGCCCTACTCCGCAGTCCGGGGTCGGATGCTCTGACCTTGTGCTCCTCGATCTGCAATCGCAACGAATGCACACAGTCCCTTTGACAACGGGATTTGAAAACTCCCCAGTTCTCACCGAAAATCTGGCATTTTTTCTTGCTTCAAA
>JAVEWA010000809.1:0-2695 GCA_034004785.1 Polyangia bacterium | reverse complement strand
CTTGATGGTGACGATCCGGGGCGCGTGGGGGGAGAGGTCGGCCCTCGGGGCGGCGATGGCCTTGGCCATCAGCTCCAGGATGTGGAGCCTGCCCTGCCTGGCCTGATCCAGGGCCCTCTTCATGAGCTCCCGGGACAGCCCCTTGATCTTGATGTCCATCTGCAGGGCGGTGATGCCCTCGCTCGTTCCGCAGACCTTGAAGTCCATGTCCCCGAGGTGATCCTCGTCACCGAGGATGTCGGTGAGTATGGCGGTCTGGTCCCCCTCCTCCACGAGGCCCATGGCGATGCCGGCCACCGGAGCGGCGGTGGGGACTCCGGCGTCCATCAGGGACAGGGAGGCGCCGCAGACAGTGGCCATGGAGGAGGAGCCGTTGGACTCCAGGATCTCGCTGACCACCCGGAGGACGTAGGGGAAGACCGTGTGGGATGGCAGCACCGCGGTGATCGCCCGCTCGGCAAGGGCGCCGTGCCCGATCTCCCGCCGGCCTGTCCCGCGCAGCATCTTGGCCTCGGCCACGCTGTAGGGCGGAAAGTTGTAGTGCAGCATGAAGCGGCGAACCACGTCGCCGATGAGGGCGTCCACGCGCTGCCGGTCGGACTCGGTGCCGAGGGTCGTGGCCACCAGCGCCTGGGTCTCGCCCCTGGTGAACAGGGCCGAACCGTGCACGCGTGGCAACACGCCGACCTCGCAGGTGATTGGCCGCACCGTCACGAGGTCGCGGCCGTCCACACGCCGGCCTTCGTTCAAAATGGCGCCCCGCACGTGGCGCGTGCGGATGCGATCCACTGCGGCGAGGATCTCGGTCTTGCGGCTGGCGTACTCCTCCCCCATCTCGGAGACGATCGCATCACCGACCTCCGCCAGGGCGCGATAGCGCGGGAGCTTCTCGGGGATGAAGGCCGCATCTCGGACTCGCCCGAGCCCGATCTCGGCGACGCGCTGCGCGAGGGCCGTGTCCACCTTGGGCGGTTCGAAAGTGCGCTTCTCCCGGCCGATGGCCGCCCGCAGCTTCTCCTGAAGGTCCAGGATGGGCATCACGAAGTCGTGGCCGAAGAAGAGGGCGTCAACCACGACCTCCTCGGGCAGGCCTGTGGCGCCCGCCTCCACCATCACGATGGCCTTGCGGCTGGCAGCCATGACGAGGTTCAGCTCGGAGCGCTCCATCTGCTCCCAGGTGGGGTTCGCCACGAACTGGCCGTCGATCCGCCCCACGCGCACCCCCGCGATGGGTCCATCCCAAGGGATGTCGGAGATGGTCAGGGCGGCGGAGGCCCCGATCAGCGAGAGGATGTCCGTCGGGTTCTCCTTGTCCGAGGAGATCACCGTGGCGATGACCTGGGTCTCGTAGCGCCAACCCTTGGGGAAGAGAGGGCGGCAGGGCCGGTCGATAATCCGGGAGGTGAGGGTCTCGTACTCGCTCAGCTTGCCCTCGCGCTTGAAGTACCCACCAGGGATCGCACCCGCTGCGAAGCGCTTCTCCTGGTAGTCCACGGTCAAGGGCAAGAAGTCCGTGTCGCGCTTGGAGCGCATGGCCACCGCGGTCACGAGCACCATGGAGTCGCCGTAGCGGATCACCACGGCGCCGTCGGCCTGCTTTGCCATGCGGCCCGTCTCGATTGAGAACTCGCGGCCGTCCAGGTTGAGGGTCTCTCGTACGAACATGTGCTTTCTCCTGTGGCCCTACGCTCTGGCGCAGTAGGCCATGTTGGGGCGAGACGCCGCTCACGGGGAAGGCGGAGAGAGCCGGGGAGGGAACGAGGTTTTTTCCGGTGCGCGCCGCGAGGCGCACTGGCGTCGAAGCCCTGGAGCGATGCGCACTGGAAAAAAGCCCATCCACCTCGTCCAGCCATCGCCAGCCTTCGGGGAGGGCGGCGGCCGCGTCATGCTCGGGGCAGGGGGCCGGGCCGGATCGCCTGCCTGCCGTCGAGCGTTATCTGTTCGCCAACTCCCGCACAGCCGCCGACCCGGGCATCCCTTGGGGCGCCAGCATCTCGGTGGTAATGGAGGGGCCGTCGGGAGACAAAATCACGGAGGGGTCCAGATGGGACGTCGCGGGCAGCCGCTACTTCCTGATGCCGAGCTCCCCGATGAGGTTCCGGTAACGGGCCACGTCCTTGCCGCGCAGGTAGTCCAGGAGCCGTCGCCGCTGACCGACAAGCTTCAGCAGGCCGCGCCGGGAGTGGTGATCCTTCTTGTGGAGCTTGAAGTGCTCCGTCAGGTACCTGATCCGCTCGGTCAAGAGCGCGATCTGGACCTCGGGCGAGCCCGTGTCCTTCTCGTGCTGCTTGAACTGGCTGATGATCGTGCTCTTGCGTGCCGGTGCAAGACCCATCGCTCGATCCTTTCGCCCGCTGAAAACCGGGCAGATGTTCCTATCGTCGCCGCGGGCGCTTGTCAAGTCAAGGGCCGGGCGCCCTTTCGAAGCGGGCGCAATGTGGCACTTCGAGCCTTGGCTTGTCAAGTGGTTCCGCCGGGCTTCGTCCAGGCGCAGTCATGCAGGCGCCGTCATGGCCTCGCTCTGATTCCCCGGGGTAGGTGCCGTGGTGACTGCACAAGGGCCCTTCCGGCAGCCTTCGACACGGTGCGTCGTGACCTCTGTCACATTCAGCCCCGGATACTAGCTCAGGGCAGTTGTGATTCTTCTCAGGCTTGGCTATCATGTCCTCTGCGTGGCCAATTTAAGGAGACTGCC
>JAVEWA010000153.1:0-12267 GCA_034004785.1 Polyangia bacterium | reverse complement strand
CCTCGGCGAAAGACCCGGCAACTCCTCGAAGGCCGCGAGGAGCTGATCCCTCAGGGCCTCCACCTCCCTCATGGGACCGAAGCAGGCGTGCACCGAGATGGAGCGATCATCCGGGCGCAGTAATAGTGGGCGGGCCCCGGAGGCATCGCCCGGCCTCCGGCTCCGCAGGTGGAGCACGTCCGATTGCACCACGGCCAGGGCCGGGTGGCTCGACTCCCTTTCGACATTCGTGAGAAGGGCCAGCTCGGGCGCCGGATCCAGGAAGGAGGAACCCGCCTCCTCGTAGTCGTGCTCCTCCAGCATGTCCTGGAGGTCTCTGCCGAGCCGCCCCATGGAGCCTAGGAGCGGGTTCGACGAGCCAGCTTCGGAGAGCAGATCCGACGGACGCAGGTCTGCGAAGTACTCGGATGATGGCGCGAGGTGATAGAAATGGAGCTCGACCACATGGCCAAGGGACGCGAAGATCCGCAAGAACAGAGGCGAAAGGGTCCGGATGCCAAAAAGATGGAGCCGAGGGGCTAGCCCCTCGGGCGGGGCGCCCAGGTCCCCCACGGCCTCGAAGAAAGCCTGGGCGCGGGCCGCGAGATGACTCGGTCTTGGCGCGCCAGGCGAGGTGTAGTCACGGACGAGGCGATGCCAGAGCCTGCTCTGCCAGTGCTCCTCGGGAGCCCTGTCCCAGGCCAGGATCCACTCCGGGCGATATGCCAGGTATCTGTCGAACACCGCGGCGAGCTGGGCAGACAGGGACATCAGGCGGGCCCCGACTGGCCGGGGGGCTTCCTCGGCATTCGGCCTGGTCCCCACCGGCCAAGGGCCTGTCTCGACCGTCAGGTATTGCCGGACGGGGGAGAAGACCTCCGGCTCCTCCTCCAGACACTTGGGAATCGTCCGAGCGAGCGCCCAGGTCATTCGGGCCTCAGTGAAGACGCTCAGCTCTGCCTCGGCGGAGTCCCCGAGCACGGCGCCCAGGACCAGGTCGATGGTCCTTCGGGGAAATGGGAACTCCGGACAGGCCCAGACGCCCAAGGTCCTAGCGAGGCTGTAACTCAGGTATCGCCCAAGCGCGCGGCTCTGCACCACGATGGTCTCGGGGCGCAGGGGCTCGAGCGGCTGAGCTGGCTCGCGCACCACCTGGGCGAGGGCCTGGACCAGGAGATCCAGGCGGTTGGACCGATGTACGAAGAAGGCCATGGGGCAACCCTCGAAGAAGGCTACATCCCCAGGGATGGCATGACGAGGGAAATGCGCCCAGCCCCATCGGGCCTCCCGAGCTACGCAGCGGCCGTGCCTCGCCCCAAAGAGCTGGTCAGGGGTCGGTGATCACGAACAGCCGCTCGGTTCCAGGGTCGTAGAAGGCGGCGCTTATCAAGTAGATCATGGGCGCCCCGGAGGCAGAGAACGGCGAGAAGCTCGAGGCCGACATCTGCGAGTAGAACCGATCGCAGCAGCCTATGTCCTTGATGTGCAGCACGCTCGAGGTTGTGATGTGCGCGTCGTAGGGCCCCACCACGCCCGTCTCGCAGGCCTGGACTCCGCAAGGGCAACCTGGGTTGCAGATGTCGTAGTAGCTGCCGCTCGTCCAGCCCCGATAGTTGGCCGGATCGTACCAGCTCGCCTTGATGGAGGAGATGCTCGGAACGGTCGCTCCGCAGCAGTAGGACCAGTGGTCCAGGGTGTAGGGGTTGTTGCTGTCGGCGGTGGCGGTCCCCGAGTAGAAGTCATAGCTATAGATGTAGGTCAGCTCCCCGTAGATGAAGTAGATGTCCGCCCTCGTACCGAAGGAGGCGCCCATTGCGGAGCGAAGCGTCGCGGTGGAGTAAGGCACGCCGGAAAACATGCTGCCGATGCTCCCCGAGTCCACCCAAGTGAAGCTCGTGAGGTCGAGGACGTGATAGGTGGTCTGGGTGAACACGAAGGCCTCGCGGTTGTCCGAGGCCGCAGCCGCCGCCAGGATCGGATAGACCGAGGGGGTGGGGGCGTGGCTCTGATAGGCGTAGGTGATCAGCTGGCCCGACCAGGCGGAGCCCCCTCCAAACCAGTAGAGCGCAGGGAGCGCCTCGATGGTGCAGGAGGAGCTGCAGCCGTCCCCGTTCACCTGGTTCCCGTCGTCGCAGGCCTCGCTCCCCCTCACGAGCCCGTCGCCGCAGATGGTGCTGCACTGGGAGGGCTGCCCCACGCAGGAGTAGCCGCTCTCCACCTGGCAGCTCGCGGTGCAGCCGTCCCCGCCGTGGCTGTTCTGATCGTCGCAGGCCTCTACGCCGGACCATATGAAGCCGTCCCCGCACCAGGCCGACCGGCAGTCGCTCAGGCAGGAGTCGGTGTCGCTCGGGTTGCCATCGTCGCACTCCTCGAAGCCAACCCAGACGAAGCCGTCCCCGCACCGGGCCGACCGACAGTCGCTCAGGCAGGCGTCGGTGTCGCTCGGGTTGCCATCGTCGCACTCCTCGAAGCCCTGGTAGGTGACCCCATCTCCGCAGCGGGCGTCGCGGCAGGCGTTGGTGCAGGCGTCGGTGTTGCTCTGGTTGCCGTCGTCACACTCCTCGTCCGGGTCCAGCACCCCGTCGCCGCAGTTCGGCCCTCCGTCGGGCAGCGAGGAGTCCTGGGGCATGGCGTCGGGGATGCCCGAGGCGTCCGCCATGGAGCTGGCGTCGCCGGAGATCCCCCCGTCGTCCGAGGGCGAAGAAAAGCTGACCGTGCAACCACCCTGCCAGAGCAGCGCGATGGGAACCGCCAGAAGAATCGAGCCCCTGCACCCGTGTCGGGTCATGGCCGAGGTCTCCTCGCTGGCAGAGGGGCGCGCATGGCTCCAGTGCACCAGCATTTGCCAGTGGAGGTCAATAGCCTTGATGGACCGCGTGTGCAATATCTGCCCATTGGGCCCCCAGGCCGATTGACGAGCCTGCGAAGTCATTGCCGCTGGAGTGTGGCACCCGCAGTCAGGCTGTGCGAGAATCCCTTCCGTCCACAGAGAGAGCGAGGAGACGAATGTCCCACATACCTGCTCATCTTCGGAGCTTTGCTCTAGGCTTCGCGCTCCTCGGGCTGCTCCTGTCTCCCTCGGGCTGCAAGGACACGAGCGCCCCGTCCAAGCCCAAGGCAAGCGGCGAGACCGCCGCCCAGACCCAGGACCAAGGTCCCGTGCTGGAGTCCCGCCCTGGAACCCCCAAGAAGGGCCGCCGGACTCCTCGCAAGGATGGCGCCAGGGCCATGGGGCAGACCTTCAAGCAGCTCAAGGAGGCTGGAAGGGCCATGTCCGGCCACCTGAACGACTTCTCCCTGGCCCTCGGGCGCCGAGTGCCCCCAGACGCCAAGGGCAACCGCCTCCTGTCTCCTTGGAGCGCATCGGGCGTCCTGCACGCCCTGATGCTTGGGGCCCGAGGCGAGACCGAGAAGGAGATGCGCGAGGCTCTGGGGGCCAAGCTCCCTGGCCAGGCCCAGCACGGCAGCCTCCGCCTGCTGAACCTGAGGATCCTGCGGGCCGGGGGCAGCCCGATGGCCACCCTGCGCATGGCAAGCCGCGCCTGGGCATCCGACCGTTTCCCCCTGCGCGCGGACTACGCGAAGCTCCTCGGGGACCTCCAAGGCGCCGAGCTCGGGCTGCTCGACTTCAAGGGGAAGAACGCCGAGGCGCTGAAGTCCATCAACGGCTGGGTCTCCGAGGCCACCTCGGGCAAGATCCCCCAGCTCCTGAAAACCCTATCGACCGAAACCCGCTTGGCACTGGCGAGCGCGGCCTACTTCAAGGGCCAGTGGGCCTCGCGCTTCCCGAGCGCAGGCACGAAGGTCGAGCCCTTCAAGAGCTTCGGAGGCGAGGTGAAGGCGCCGCTGATGCGCCAGAAGGGCAGCTTCCGCTACGCCGAGGCCGAGGGGGTGCAGGCCCTCTCCCTGCCCTACCAGGGCGGGCAGTTCTCCATGCTGCTGCTCCTGCCGGCCCCTGGGAAGGAGGCCCTGGAGTCCTTCGAGGGCCGGCTGGACGCGGCGCAGCTCGCACGTCTGAGGTCCACATTGCAGCCCGCCGAGGTGAGCGTGTTCCTGCCCCGCTTCGCCCATCGAACCAGGGTGGAGCTCAAGGACGCCCTCGGGGCCCTCGGCATGAAGCGCGCCTTTGGGCGCGAGGCGGACTTCTCCGGCCTGAGCAACGCCAAGGAGCCCCTGTGGATCGACCAGGTGACCCACGAGGTCTTCGCCTCGGTGGACGAGCAGGGCACCGAGGCCGCGGCCACGACGGCGGTTGGCGTGGTGGGCGGTGCAGCCCCCGCGGCCCCCAAGGAGCTGAGGGCCGACCGCCCCTTCCTCTTCTTCATCCTGCACGAGCGCACGGGGACGGTTCTCTTCAGCGGGCGGGTTGGCGCGCCCCTCGAAGAGCGCTAGGGACGGCCCGAGGTGCCCTACCCGCCCGGGGCTAGGGCGTGCAGTTCAGCCCCATGTCCTCAACGTGACTACAGTTCTCGATCTGCCACCCGTTGAAGGGGCAGCTCGAGAGCAGGGACTCGGCGCCAGCGCAAGACAGGTTGTCCATCCAGATCGGGTCTATGCCATCGGAGAAGCCGGTGGTGAGCCCCGTGCCCGCGTTCGTGAACCCGAGCTGACCGCATCCCACCGCGATGAAGTTAGTCAAGGTCGTTCCGCTGTACTCGAGGCCATCGTCGCACACCGTCCCCCACACGTTGTTGTGCAGGATCTCCACTCTTCCGCTGTTGCGCGTTGCGCCGTCCACCAGCCTGATGTCCCCCTCGGTGTAGATATCGCACAGGAAACCCGCGCCCTCCGATACGAAGCAGTTCTCGGTTCCCCAGGGCTGGTGCGGGCAATCCCCGATCCTGAACTCGGTGCCGGTGCAGTTCACGTCGTCCAGCACGAAGACATCGCTCGGCGCGTCATAGGTGGACAAGAACACGCCGTCCTTGTAGCCCATCTGCTGGCACACCGTGACCGGCCCGTAGCCGTAATAGGACGAGTAGGCGCCGTCGAAGTAGTCGTCGCAGACCTCCCCCCATGCGCCGCTGTGGTAGATCTGCAGCCTGCCCTCCATGCTGCTCGGCCCGTCCACGAGGCGGATGTCGCCTTCGGCTGGCATGCATCGTACGCCCACGGCCTCCGTCGCGCTGCAGTTCTCCACGCTCCAGCCCGGAAACGCACATTGCCCGAGGTGCTCCTCGGTCCCCGTGCAGTTCACGTCGTCCATGAGCGGAGTGTTCGTCCCTCCCCCGAAAGCTGAGATGAACTGGTGACCCGTGCCCGTGAACCCGAGCTGCCTACAGACCACCAGGGCGAAGTTCTGCTGAGCAGCTGTGCTGGGCGAGTCGTCACAGACGTCCCTCCAGGTTCCCTGGAAGTAGAGCTCCACCCTACCGTGGTTGGTGCCCTCCCCGCCCCTCAGACGCACCGGCAGATACAGCGACGGCTCCACCTGGCAGGTGGGGCTACAGCCGTCGAAGGCCACGGTGTTTCCGTCATCACAGGTCTCGCCAGAGTCCATGACTCCATTGCCGCACCCCGAGGTGAAGCAGCCGCTCGTGTTGAAGCTGCACGAGGAGCAGGACAGCGTCCCGCTCGTAAAGCCCAGGCTCTGGCAGCTCGCTCCGTTCAGGTTGGAGCCGTCGCACTGCTCCCCCCCCCGGACCAGGCCGTCGCCGCAGATGGTGCTGCACTGGGAGGGCGTGCCGCTACAGGTATAGCCAGACTCCACCTGGCAAGAGCTGGAGCAGCCGTCGCCGCTCGTGCCGTTGGCGTCGTCGCAGGCCTCGCCCGACTCGATGGTGCCGTTGCCGCAGGCCTGGGTCGTGCACGCCGCGGTGTTGAAGGTGCAGTCCGAGTTGCAGGACAAGACCCCGCTTGTGAAGCCGAGCCCCTGGCAGCTCTGACCGGCCAGGTTCGCTCCGTCGCACTGCTCCGTGCCGTTGATGACGCCGTTGCCGCAGTTGGTGCAGCCGAGGGTGTTGAAGGTGCAGCTCGAGCTGCAGGACAGGGTGCCCGCGTAGTACCCGAGGTTGGCGCAGACCGTGCCTCCGAGATCGCCCCCGTCGCAGTCCTCGCTCCCGTCCCTCACCCCGTTGCCGCAGCTCGCGCTCGTGCAGCCCGAGGTGTCGAACCCGCAGCTGGCGTCGCAGACCAGGGTCCCCCCGGAGAACCCCAAACCGGCGCAGGACTGCCCTCCGAGGTTCGCCCCGTCGCACTCCTCTCCCGTCTCCAGGGTCCCGTTTCCGCAGGACACGCACCCAGAGGTGTCGAGCTGGCAGGTCCCGGAGCAGGCCAGGGTGCCGGCCACGAAGCCCAGGGACAAGCAGCTCTGCCCGCCCAGGTTCGCCCCGTCGCAGGCCTCGCCCGAGTCGAGGGCGCCGTTGCCGCAGGTGGACGCCTCGCAGGCGGTCTTGTCGAACTTGCAGTCCACGCCGCAGGCCAGGGTGCCCCCCGAAAACCCCAGATCCGAGCAGTAGGTGCCTCCGAGATCCGCTCCGTCGCACTCCTCGTCGCCGTCAATCACGCCGTTGCCGCACTGCCCTGTGCCCGCGTCCCGGTTGAGGTTTCCGTTCTGGTTTCCGTTCCCCACCTGCTGACCCGAGCCCTGCGCGCAGCCCACAGCCACCAACGCCGCGCAGAGGAAAGAGAGCATCCGACCGCAAATGCAGTATCGTTTACCTTTAGTTAGTCTTGCCATGGTCCAATCATAGACCACGCCCCAACCCAAGGGCAAGGCAAAGGGCGCACCTCTCCTTAGAGGAGATCATGCAATTTCCGGGTTCGGTGCGGTGCGGCGCGGTGCGGCGCATGTACGGGCTCGAAAGCGAGCCCCGCTTCGGAACTCTCGCCCGAGCTCAGCGGCCCACAGTGACCGCGCGAACGCTCTGGCAGCGGTGTCCCAGGGTGAAGCTGTAGCTCCTCCAAGCGCCGGGGCGCAGGTAGGTATTGAAGGTGCGGATGATGGTGCGCGTGGGGGTGGGGCCGTAGCAGTTGAAGCCCCGAACGCCTATGGTGACCTGAGTGAGGTGGTTGCCTGTCGTGTTGAAGATTCGGATGACGCCGCTCGATCCGCTGAACCTGGGGATCGTGATGGTCGGATTGGCGGTCTGGGTGTAGGTGGTGGTCTGTCCCTGGCTGGCGCTCTCGCGCGGGCCGATGAAGCAACCAGCTCCGAGCAGGAAACAGAGTCCGACCGCCAGCATCGCACCGCGTGGGTTTACTACTCGCTTCTTTGAGGCCATGTACGCTCCTTGATTTGGGGTTCGGCTCCCGGTTCCTAGGCTCCAGATTATGAGTGGCGCTTGGAGCCAGCTCGATTTGAATCCCTGCTCGCCTCCTTTGCAACTGGAAAGATCGCTCACCAAAATTTTTTCTCATATAAGGCCTCTGCCAGCTCGGTCAGGTGCCCTATGGCGCCCGGGCGCCCCAAGGGGCTATGATTAACCGAGGAGCCAAGGGGCAGCAGCAAAGGAGCGAGGACCATGAGAGGCCAGGAACTCACCATTTTTGTCGCGATCCTAGCCTCGGCGCTTGCCGGCGGGGCCTGCGGCCCGAGGAGCACCGGGGCGGGCGGGGACGGCGGCACGAACACGAACGACGCCTCCAACATTCCCATGACCGACGAGGACGGGGACTTCATCGCAGACCTGCACGAGGGCCGGGACAGTTTGATCGACACCGACGGCGACGGCACCCCGGACTACCTGGATCCGGACAGCGATGGCGACGGCATCCCGGACTCGGTGGAGGCCGGAGACACGGACCTCGATACCCCGCCCAGGGACAGCGACGGCGATGGCATCCCCGACTTCAGGGACAACGACAGCGACAACGACGGCATCCCGGACGGCGAGGAGGATCTGAACGGCAACGGCGTGCTGGATCCAGGAGAGACCGACCCCTACAACCCCGACACCGACGGCGACGGGGTCTCCGACCTCATCGAGAAGGTCGCGGGCACGGATCCCAGGGATCCCACGGACAACCCCATAGCCCAGGGAAACTTCGTGTTCCTCGTGCCCTACCAGAGGGCGCCAGAGCCTCCCGAGGCCGAGCTCCGCTTCCGCACGAACATCTCCAAGGTGGATCTTTACTTCCTCGAGGACATCTCCGTGTCAATGCAGGCCGAGCTCCAGGCCATCCACGACAACGTGGTGACCATCCTGGATGAGCTCACATGTGACCCGGGAGAGGACAACACCTCCTGCAACGCCGACTGCCCCGTGGGCTGCGGCAACCTCTCCTGCGAGCCCGGCGAGACCGCCCTCAACTGCCCCAAGGACTGCCTGGGCACCTGCGGCGACGGCGTCTGCCTGGGGAGCGAGACCCCGGAGTCCTGCCCGGCCGACTGCCCGGCAACCTGCGGCGACGGCGTCTGCGACGCTGCCGAAGAGCCCGCCTCCTGCCCATCGGACTGCACGGGCACCTGCGGGGACGGCGTCTGCCACGCCGGGGAGCAGCCCGCCATCACCGCCTGCATCCCCAACATCTGGTCGGGCGCCGGCGCCTTCGGCACCTCCAGCCAGAACAACCCCTGCGGCACCAGCAGCAACTGCGACCCGAACCAGAACGGCAGCTTCGTGTACAATAACCTGCTGAACGTACAGCCCGATCCAGCCACCACCCAGAGTGTGCTCCCAGACTGGTGCTGGGGCGCACCCTGCTGGGAGCCGGGCCTGGCCGCGACCTTCTATACGGTCACGGGCATGGGCTCGGCCTCTGCGACGGCCGCGGGCTTCGCGGTGCCTCCCCTCGCCGTGCCCGAGCCCGCGGCTTGCCCCTACGGTTACCGGGGCTACCCCTGCTTCCGGCCAGACTCCCTCCCGATCATCCTCCTGATCGGTGACGAGCCCTTCAGGGAGTGCTACCTGCCCGACGGCGCCAGCCTGGGCGACTGCGTCAGCTCCAGGATGAACACCATGACCCCACGCACCTTCCCGGTCGTCTCGGGCGCGGTGAACGACCTCGGCGCAAAGGTCATCGGCATAAACGCCGCTGCGAGCAACGCCGAGCTCACGCTGGACTTCGAGACCCTCGCGCTGGAGACGGGCTCGGTGGACGGTCTCGGTAATCCCTTCGTGTTCAACGGGCTCGACGCCAGCGCGGGTCAGGCAATCGCCGACGGCATCAGGGAGCTGACCTCCTCTTTGCCCCTGGACATGCTCCCGACTGCCGAGGACGACCCGAGCGACAGCGTGGACGCAATCGCCGAGTTCCTGGACTCCCTTCGGACCTTCACTCCCGGCACGCCAGAGTGCATAGACTGGCCGAACCACCAGGACACCGATCTGGACGGCCACGACGACGAGTACCTGGGGGTGCGAGCCGGCCTGCCCGTCTGCTGGAAGATCCACGTGAAGCAGAACGACACGGTCCCTGCCACCAAGGACATCCAGATCTTCCGCGCCGAGCTGCACCTCTGGGGCAACCGGGTCACCCTGCTCGACACCCGCATCATCTGGTTCGTGGTGCCCCCCGATGTCTCGGGCCCGATCATCAACTGACGCCGAGCGCCATCCAGCCTCCCCCAGACCCTCCGGCCCCCCAGCCTCCGGCCCCGGCCCCTCGGCTGCTATGGGCTCCCAACGCGCGACAGCAGCTTCAGCTCGGCTATGTTCACGTAGTGGTAGGCCCCGCCCGAGCCGCCCGAGCCACCGTAGAGCGCGTTGTGCTCGAAGTCGGACATGTTCAGCGTGGTTTCGTCGTGGAGCAGGATGACCCGGTAGGAGTGGGAGGCCTCCAGAGACACCTCCGCGAAGGTAGAGCCCTCCCAGCGGTCCCATGACCCGAGGTGCGGCATCACCAGGAGCCCCTCCCCCACCACCTGGTCGGTCGCCTCGTCCTCCACCACCACCCGCTTCACCGCGCAGGTGATGCCCGTGTTCACCGCGCCTGCGCCATTGCCGTAGGTGGCCTGCACCAGATGCGGCCCAGTGAAGTCGGGCGCGACGCCGTGCAGGGTGATGGTGTGACCAGGCTCGCCCCAGCTCTCGTAGTGATAACGACCATGGTTGTTCACCAGGGTGCCCCCGAGGGCGTCGAAGACCTGGGCGTCCCAGGTCTGGATCCGCTCATAGCTGGCCCCCCACCAGCAGAATGGTCGGGCGTGCTGCCCGTCGTTGCCCGAGAGCAGGAAGCGCGCTGCAACGCTGTAGCAGTGGCTCGGCGAGGCAGCGGTCGCCTCTGGGTCCACCCAGGAGATGGAGCCGCCGGGCAGCTCCGAGGCGACCAGGAGGCCATCCCGGTAGATGTCGAAGACGATCTCGGAGGAAGGCTCTCCGCCTCCCTGGAACAGCACCCGAAGGTGCCCCCCGCTCTCGTCGATCCCCGTGATCTCCGGAGGGAGGGGCGCAAAGATGCTCCGGTACTCCGAGGTATCCGAGACGAGCGCGATGACGTCAGACGCCTCGGGCTGGTCCACAAGGGTCACCTCGAGGAGGTTCTCGGGCTGGAGCTGGCTAACGGCCAGGAACGCGTTTCCCACCTCCGCGCCGTTCAGAAGAACGCTCCCGACTCCGTAGGCGCCCGCGCGGTCCGCGGTCACCGGGGGCAAATCGATGACCACGGTGACGGCCTTGCCCTGGTAGGGAAGGCGGTTCAGGACCAGCGTGTCGGCGCCCCCGAAGAGGCCCGCTCGGAGCGCCCTCGGGACATAGGGCTGGAACCTGATCCCGGCGTCGGAGGACTCCAGGCCGAAGATCACGTCGTGGACCATGGACAGGTACCCGGCCACGGACCAGAGCTGCCGCTGGGAGTTCACCACCGGGCCGGAGTAGGCGCCGTCGTCGTGCCATGGGTCCCCGGTGACGGCCTCGAAGTTCTCCATGTTCGAAAGATTCAGGGCCGCGCCCCTGACCAGGGAGTGCACGTTGTGGGTCACGGCGGCGTCATTTCGCACGGCCTTTGCTGCCCTCAGGTAGTAGGCCGTGACAAAGGGCCAGATGCCCCGGTTGTGGTAGATTGCCGTCTCCTTCTGCTGCGGCCAGATCACCGGCGGTCCCGGGGGGAGCTGCGGATAGCCTCGCACCGCCCTCTCCCTAGCCTCGACATCTCCCAGCCCTGCGAGCACCGCGAGGGAGGTCCCCAAGAGGTCGAAGTGGCGCACGGGCGAGGGATCCAGGGTGCCGGTTGTGAAGGTCCCCCACAGACCCAAGTCCTGGTGGAAGAGCGTGGCGTGGATAGCCTCGGAGAGCTCGGACGCCCAGGTCTGGGCCTGGGTCTGAAAGGCCACATCCCCTGCCTCCGCCGCGAGGCTCGCGCCCAAGCGAAGGAGCGCGAGGTGCCCAAGGTTGGTGGAGAGGGACTGGGACATGGCGATCTGTGCGGTGTCCTGCCCCGTCCAGGACGGGTAGCTCTGCTCGCGCCAGTCCAGGAAGGACTGCTCCCCGCGGTAAAGCCCGGTCCGGGCGTCGAAGACTACCTCGCGATCGTGCATCACGGTGTCTATGACCGCTTCCAGCGCGCGGCTCGCAAAGGTCTGGCGCTCCTGGCCACCGAGCCAATGCAAGAGACGGGCAGCGCCGAAGGCCCAGACCGCCCGATCCGAGCTGACAGGGTAGCTCCCACCAGACCCAGTGTCCTGCACGATCTGCGGGCTCCCTCCCCCACGGCGATCCGATACCTTGAAGAGCAGGGAGTTCATGGCCCGGACAGGGTCCAGTGCCCCAAGGGCCAGATCCACTGCATAGGAGGTGTCGCGGGTCCAGACGAAGGTCCACAGCCGCCCGGTCTCGAAGCAGCCTCCCTGTGGACAGGTGATGGGCTGACCGCCGTTGTAGGCCCCGTCCTGGATGGAGGCAACGCTGTTCTGGCGAACCTCCACCAAGGCAAGGGCATAGAGGGCGTCGAACATTAGGTTGTTCGTGGACAGGCTGGGCCAGCCCTCCACCTCGCTGTAGAGGCGCGGGTTCGCGGGCTGGTTGTCCCTGAGGGCCTGGGTCGTGGAGAGGGTGAAGGAACGGCCGCAGGCCGGCCCGGTCACTGACACCTGGGCCTGGTCGGTCCCGTCCAGCCAGGTATCTGTCCCCTCGGCGCCCGGGCCAGTTGCCCGAAGGCACCCGTCGGGCAGGCCACCGTCGGGCAGGTCACCGTCGGGCGGCTCCGCATCCAGGCCCGCGTCCCCTGGCGCAGCGTCGAGCTGTGCGTCGGCGTCTGGATTCGAGTCGTCGTCAGAGCAGCCGTACGCTCCAATGAGCAGCAAGATGGCCAGCGCCTGCAGAAAGGCGCGATAGAGAGGGGGAATGCGACGCATGGACATGGCTCCTCCTACAGAGACCGAACGCGCAGACAGTATAGCCTCAGGGCCGC
>JAVEWA010000152.1:0-12314 GCA_034004785.1 Polyangia bacterium | reverse complement strand
GGCAGGTCCTGGAGCCAAAGATCATCGATCTCAACGCCATCCTCGACAGCCTGAATCCCATGCTGCGGCGCCTCATCGGTGAGGACATCGAGCTCCAGACCGTCAAGGCCCAGGGGCTCGGCTTCGTGCGAGCCGATCCGGCCCAGCTCGAGCAGGTGGTCCTGAACCTGATCGTCAACGCCCGGGACGCCATGCCGAGGGGCGGCAGGGTCACCATCGAGACCGCCAACGTCACCCTTGGAGAGGACTACGCGAGCATCCACCCCGAGACCGCGCCCGGCCCCCATGTCATGTTGGCTGTCAGCGACACCGGGGTGGGCATGACTCCCGAGGTCAGGGAGAAGATCTTCGAGCCCTTCTTCACCACCAAGGAGGTGGGACAAGGCAGCGGCCTGGGCCTCGCCACGGTGTACGGCATCGTGAAGCAGACCGGCGGCAGCATCTGGGTCTATAGCGAGCCGGGCCTTGGCACGACCTTCAAGGTGTATCTGCCGCAGATCCTCGGGGAGGTTGCGGCATCGGAGGAGACGCTTCCATCGAGGAAGATCCGTGGCACCGAGACAATCCTCGTGGTCGAGGACGAAGCCGAGGTGAGGGAGCTGGCGAGGAGGATCCTCGAATCCGCCGGCTACCGGGTCACGGTCGCGGCCAACGCAGGCGAGGCCCTGGCAGAGGCCGAGCGAATCGGAGCGAGCTTCCAGCTCCTCCTCACCGACGTGGTGATGCCCAAGATGAACGGCAAGGAGCTCTCGGAGCGTCTCTGCCGACTCTGCCCGAGCCTGAAGGTCCTCTTCACCTCGGGCTACCCCGACAACGCAATCGCCCACCACGGCGTCCTCGAGCCGGGAACAGAGTATTTGGCCAAACCCTTCGGCCCCCAGGATCTCTTGCGGCGGGTCCGCGAGGTGCTGGACTCGCCAGCTCCGAAACGGACAGGACTGTGAAAAGAACGGCGTGCTCCGACGTTCGAAACGCCTATCTCCCAGGCCGCCGTCGCCGGGTCCGTGACATGGGCCTCTCGCGCGCCGGCGCCAGCTCCTTCTCCAGATAGACCTCGATAGAGGCGTCCCTGGAGGCCTCGACCTCCCTGACCTGGGGCAGATACCCGGGAGCGGAGACCTGGATGGACACAGCCTTGCCGTCTCTCGGGAGCTTCACCCGCCGAACGTAGCTGCCCCTGTCCTCCTCCACCTCCTTGCCGTTCATGGTGAGAACCGCCTCCTTCGGGGTCAGGCGCACGACCAGCTCCACCGTCCTCGGGACCGGTGCGCCGGCGTCCGCCTTGACCACAGCAGGCGCCTCGGTGGGCTCTCTGCCGCGGCCCTGGCTCCTGTCGTGACGCAAACCCAGATAGGCCGCCGTAGCCAGGGCCGCCGCCGCGAGGAGGGCAATCCCCACCCAGGCCCACCACCTGCGGCGGGGCAGCTCGAGAGGTTCTTCCGCTGGAAACTCTCCGCTGAGCTCCGCGAGGGAGTGATCCGTCACGGTCTCCCCCGCGTCGGCCATCAGGTGCGACATTGGGGAGATGCGGGTGGCCTCCTCCTCCTCCACGCTGGCGCGCAGCAGCTCGCGAATGCGCTGGTCCAGGGACTGGCGCTGCTCCTTGAAGAGCGTCTCGAGGAGCTCCGAGACCTGCGCTGGGCCCACGTGGGTCCTCTGATGGATGAGGAGCTGCTCCAAGGCGTCCTGCATCTCGGAGGCGCTCTGAAAGCGGTTGGCGGGATCCTGGGCGAGGGCTTTCTCGATGATCCGAGCCAGCTCCTCCGGGAGGCCCGGGTTCGCCTGCCTCGGATCAGGCACCTTCGCGCCCGTAACCCTGAAGAGGACCTCGGCGTCGGTTTCAGCCCGGAAGAGCCGCTTCAGGCAGCAGGCCTCGTAGAGAACGATCCCCAGGGCGAAGACGTCCGTGCGCCGATCCACCTTGGCGCCCTCGGCCTGCTCGGGCGACATGTAGGCGAGCTTCCCCTTCACGATGCCCACGCCGGTCTGTCCGATCTTCTGGGCGGCCCAGGCGATGCCGAAGTCCACCACCTTCACGAACCCGGCGTAGGATATGAGCAGGTTTCCCGGGGACACGTCCCGGTGCACGATCCCGAGGCTCTGCCCGTCCAGGCCCCTGAGCTCGTGGGCTGCGTGAAGTCCAGAGGCCGCGTCCGCCACAATCCGGACCGCCATGCTCCAATCGAACAGGTCGCGGCGGCCCTGGTTCATGACCGCGTTCAGGACGGCCAGGAGGTTCTGGCCGTGCACGTACTCCATGGCGATGTAGTAGGAGCCCTCGGCCTCGCCCAGCTCGAAGATCTGGACGACGTTCGGGTGCTGGATCCTGGCCGAGAGCCGGGCCTCGTCGAGGAACATGTGCACGAACTGGGTCTCGACGGTCAGGTGCCCGTGGATCTTCTTGATGGCCACGAGCTTTTCGAAGCTCTCGGGCCCGAGCAGCCTGGCCAGGTGAAGGGAGGCCATTCCTCCTACCCCGATCTGAAGGAGGAGATCGTAGCGGCCGAAGCGCCTCAAGGTGACCTCGGGCGACCTGGCCTGGGAGATCACTGTGGCTTCCTGGGGAGAGTTGGCGCGCTGCATCTGATCCATGGGTTCTTCCAAGCGAGACCGCCAAGAGTGAAGCGCGAACATACTACCACGGTCAAAGTTGGCAGGGCCTGAATTCCTCAGCCACAACAATCAGGTATCATGTTTCACCTGGAGCCGGAGATGCCATGATTCTGGTTTGGATATGCGGCCTGTGATACATTGTCTGATTGAAGAATAGCCGTGACCAAGGAGAGGTCCGACCGGTCCGGCGCCCGACCAAGCCATGAGTGAGCCCCACGGTTTCGAATCATCGACCTCGCAGGTCATCACTGACTCGAGGTTCCTCGGAAAGCCCCTCGGGCACTCCGAGGTCAAGCGCGTGGGGCGCTTCGATCTCATGATGCGGCTCGGCTCGGGCGGCATGGCCTCGCTCTACCTCGCCCGCCTTCGAGGTCCCGAGTCATTCGAAAAGCTCGTGGCCATCAAGAAGATCCACGATCACCTGACGGACGACCGGAACTTCGTCAACATGTTCCTCGACGAGGCCCGGCTCTCGGCCAGGATCCAGCACCCGAACGTCGTCCAGATCTACGATCTCGGCTCCGCCGAGGGCGCCTACTACATCGCCATGGAGTATATCCGGGGCCTGGACCTCGTGACCGTGCTCCAGACCGCCTTCAACACCCAGAGCCCGCTCCTCACCTACCCACTCATCGCCAGGATCATCGCCGACGCCGCCGCGGGTCTCCACGCCGCCCACGAGCTGAAAGGCGTCAGCGGGCAGAGCCTCGGGATCGTGCACCGGGACGTCTCGCCCCACAACCTGCTCCTGTCCTACGACGGCTACCTGAAGGTCGTGGACTTCGGCATCGCCTACGCGGCGGAGAAGATCCAGCACACAGGCACCGGCACCCTCAAGGGAAAGCTCGCCTACATGTCGCCCGAGCAGGCGCGGGGCGAGAAGGTGGACCGCCGGACCGACGTCTTCGCGCTTGGCGTGGTGTTCTTCGAGGCGGTCACCAGGAGGCGCCTCTTCCGCGAGGAGAGCGAGGCTAGGACCTACCAGAGGGTCACTCAGGCCGACGTTCCAGACCCTTCCGAGCTGAGGCCCGATTTGCCGCCGAAGCTCGCCGAGATCATCCGCAAGGCCCTCTCCCTCGACCGGGAGGACCGCTTCCAGACCGCCGCGGCCATGCAGGAGTCCATCGAGGGCTATCTCCTCTCCGAGCAGATCCGGGTCGGGCCGCCTCAGCTCGCCGAGCTGATGGAGGCTCTCTTTCACGATCGAAAAGTGGCCCTCGACGCCAAGCTCCAGGAGCTGTCCACCGCCCCCGATATCGGGCAAATCGAGCCTTCCTCGGCCCCGAGAGCCACCGGCAGCAACGCGACCCTGCAGTCTGCCTCGGCGCAGATCTCTGACCTGCGCAGCCCCGGGAGATCGAGGTGGGGGCTCTACCTCGCTGCGATCCTGGGGATCGCGGTGCTGTCGGTCGGTCTCTTCCTGGGGCTGCGATACTCCCGCGGAGGGGACCAGGCCCCGTCAGGCAACTCGGACGCATCCAAGGCCTCTCGCTCGACCACCAAGGACGCCGGAGCAGCCAGAGCCCCCTCTTCCGCCAACGTCGTCCTCACCTTCATCCTGACGCCCAAGGAGGCCACGCTCATCCTGGACGGCAAGGAGCACGAGCGAGACAGGGGCGAGTTCCAACGGCGCGTGGAGGTTCCCAGGAAGGACACGCCCATCTCGGTGCGGATCTCGGCCCCCGGTTACGGCGACAAGCTCAGCGAGATCCTGCCCGTCGCGGATCAGACGATCCCGATCAACCTGGTCAGGGTCGAGGATGCGCCGTCGCCGAGGGACTCACCGGGCCGCACCATGGGCATCACTACCGTCACGGTCAGGCCGCGGCCCCAATCCACCCCTCCCACGGGCTCCCGGCCAGCCATGACACTGGATTCTCCTCCAAGACGACCCTCGGGAATGCGAAGACGCATAGTCGGCGATGACACAGAGCTTGACTGATCCGGAGCAGATGATGAAGCCACCCACGGTGAACCGACATCGCTCGCTGATTGCGAGCTTACTGCTAGTCTCGTTCCTCTCGTGCGCAGAAGCCTCGGCCCAGGGAGACGACCAGGCCTCGAGGTCTCAGCAACGGCAAAAAGCGAACAAGCTCTTTGGGGAGGGGAAGAGCCTCTTCGACGACGGAGACTTCCAGGGCGCCATCCGGAAGTTCAAGGAGGCGTTCATCGTCTATCCCAGCCCGGTGATTCACACGAGGATCGCGGCCTCCTACATCTGGCTGGGCCGGCCCCTGAATGCGCTCGAGCACTACGAGACCTTCCTGCGCCTCTCCGACTCTCCGTCGGCCAAGGAGTCCACCCTCAGGCTACGCGAGCAGGTCAAGGGGGAGGTGAAGAAGCTCCTTCTGAAGATCTCGCAGCTCCGCCTGATCCTGCCCGGCCCCCCTGGGGCCGAGCTCCGGGTCAACGGAGCGAAGGTCGCCTCCGCCCCCCACGACGGCGTCCTGCGGCTGGAGGCCGGTCGCTGCAGCGTCATCGCCCTGGCAAACGGCTACTACCCCTTCAGGCGAGACATGAAGCTCGAGCCGGGCCAGTCCTTGGACCTCCGGATCAAGCTCATCCGAGTGGAGCCCAAGGTCATCAGGCAGGTCAAGGTCATCAAGGACCCGCCCGTCTATCACAAGTGGTGGTTCTGGACAGCCATCGGGGCGCTGGTGGCTGGAGGCGCCTCTGCCCTCGGGGTAGTGTACGGGACGCGGGACAACCCAAGGGACCCCACCGGGATCTTGCTCTTCCACGACAACCTGACGAGGAGGTAGCCCATCATGCGCGCTCTCGCACTCTGGCTCGGGCTCGCCCTCGCCCTCCTCGCCAATCTCGCATCGAACGGCTGCGTGAAGGACGTCTGCACCGAGGCCTCGGCCCGATTGGAGCTGACGGTCAGTTTCTCTGGCTTCGACCTCTCGCAGGCTCGCAGGCTGGAGCTCGAGTCCACGGTCTTGGCCCCGAGCCTCGACGACTCGATCCCCTTCTACCAGGATGTCCGTCTCGGCAGCCTGGTCTTTCCAAGCGAGGCCAGGAGCGGCAAGGCCAGGTTCGTGTTCGATCCGGGCGGCTATGTCCGTGGCCTACAGGCGAACTCGGCCGCGGACATCGAGTTCGAGCACACCCTGTGGATCCGGGTCTATGGGGGAGCGGCCGGGCAACCGGACCGCCTGCTGGCGGAGGGCCATAGGACTGCCACCCTAAGCGCCAGGGGCTGCTACCTGAACCAGACCATGAGCGTGTCCGCGGCGCAGACCTGCGAGGACAAGCCCGAGGGCGCTCCCTGCGTTGGCAGCGCGACCGGTCCAGCGGTCTGCCGCTGCCTGGCGCCCGGCGCCGGCTGCGTGCCGACCTGCCAGGAGTCGAGCTGCGGCGACGGCTACACGGACCTCCAGCAGGGCGAGCTCTGCGAAGAGAATCAGCTCACCGGGCTTTGCCAGTGGAGCTGCATCCCCCTGCCCAGGTCCATCACCGTCAGCGCCGACGGGAGCGACCCCCTGGGGCTCTCCGGCTCGCCCATGCTGACCGGGCTCCAGGGAGGAGACCCGCTGACCCACGGCCTGCACGAGCTGCGCTTCGACTTGACCGAGGCCCCTAGGCCGGGCGGCGCGCTGCTCGCCGCCGATCTGGACGGGGACGGCAAGGACGAGCTGGCCATCGGCTTCTCGGAGGGCTTGGGCAGCACTCCAGGCTCGGGCGCGAGCGGCAAGGTGATCGTCAAGAACTGGCCCCTCGTGGGCGCGCCGTCCTTTGGCGATCCATCCAGGGACCACGCCACCTTCGAGCCTAGCGGCGACAGCGTGAGCTGGCTCGGCGCGAGCCTGGCGACCGGCGACCTGGACGGAGACGGCATCCTGGACCTCGTGGCCGGCGCCCCCATTCGCGGCCAGGGCGCAGGAGCGGCCTACCTCTTGCACGGTGGCATCGGCAACGCGGTCCCTCCGAAGCCGGCGAGCAACTACATCCTCAGCGTGGACTCGCCCTCCAGCCTGGGCCAGTACCAGGCCATCCTCGGGCTCCAGGCCACAACCGCCGAGCTCCCTGGCGACCGCTTCGGCTACGCCGTCGCCGCCGCAGACCTGGACGGAGACGGCCTCTCGGACCTGGTGGTGTCTGCCCCCGGGCGCTCCACGGCCGAGCGCGACTCCTTTGGGGAGGTTTACATCTTCAGGGGCGGGGACGACCTTGGCAGCAGGCTCGTCGGCAACCTCACCGAGCTCCCGAGGGTGACCCTCCAGGCGAGCCGCCCCGGCACCCGGCTGGGGGTCTCCCTCGCAACCGGCGACCTGGACGGCGACGGCGTGAGTGACCTGATAATGGGCTCCGACACCTCCTCGGTCACGGCAGACTGCGGCTTCGATCACTGCGGCGGAGTCTTCGTGCTCTTCGGCGGAGACCATGTCCGCGCCATCGTCGAGACCACGGTTGACCTGCACGCCGCCAGCCTGGAGGGCGACCCGGACTTGCTGCGGCTCACGGCCGACACGAGCACCCCATCGGATGCCAGAGACCTGGGCGGCGCGGTCGCGGTTGCGGACCTCGACAGCGACGGCCGCGGAGAGCTGGCCGTGACGCGAGGCCGGCGGGGCTCGTCCGTCCCGCCCTCAGAGGTGGTGCTGATCTCGGGGACCTCCTTTGCCGACTACCGCGCCTCGGGCGCCGAGATAGATCTCGAGCTGGACGCGGTCCGTCTCGTGGGAGACGCCACCGCGAGCTTCGGCGCGGTGCTGGGCGGGCAGGACGCCAACGGCGACGGCATCCAGGACCTGCTCATCGGCGCTCCCACCGCCAACGGAGTGGACCAACATCGACCTTGGCTGCGCTGCGGGGCCATCTACGTCGTCCTTGGCTCTCCCAGGGTTGACTACTTCGCGAGCCCCGCGATCGAGCTCATGCAGGCCGCCGCCGAGATGAGCGCGATTGGCCTCCCCCTCCTCGCGGTCTTCGGCTCTGTCGAGGACGGGCAGCTCGGCAGCGCCTTCGTGGCGAGCAGCCAGTTCGGGATGACGGATCCCCTCGGGAGCGTTCGGCGCCTCATGGTGCTCGAGCCCGGCTGGCGGCCGGAGGCGAGCCCGCTCGAGCAGGCGCGCGGCCGGGTCATCGGTATCTACCTACCCGGCCTTCTGCCCTGCGGCTCCGAGCCCCTCTGCCCAGTGCCTGGGACCCCGTGACCGCCAGATACTCGACTCTTGAACGAGGGCAGCGTTTGCATACCAAGCCCGTGACACGAAACCAAGAAGGCTATCCGACAGCTAACACCTCCCAAAATGTCTTGAACGGTGATTCCGCAGGCTTGATAGTGTGGAAATGTCCCTCGTGTATCCAGGCAAGTTGACGCCTTCTATGGCTCACCCGCCAGCGACAGCCGGACGCCGAAGCCACCTGCTCACAGCTGCCCTCTTGGGCGCCGCTCTCGTCGGAGGATGTGGGGAGCGCGCCGCCGCTGGGAACGACAACCACGCCCCCGATGCGCAGGCGGTCGGATTTTGCGGCGACGGAGTACTCGATCCGGGTGAGCAGTGTGACGATGGCACGGCCAACAGCGACCTTCGGCCGGACTCATGCCGCTCCAACTGCCGCCTGCCCAGGTGCGGCGACTGGGTCGTAGACACCGATGAGGAGTGCGACGACGGGCCCCGCGTAGGCATTTCACCAAGCAACTGCAGGGGAGACTGCACGATCAACCGCTGCGGGGATGGCTATCTGGGCGGCGATGAGGTCTGCGACGACGGCAACACCGAGAGCGGAGACGGTTGCCGGGGAGACTGCGGCCAAGATGAGGCCCTCTGCGGCAACGGGGCTCTGGATCCTGGGGAGGACTGCGACCAGGGACCGCTCAACTCGAACGATGTCCCGAACGCCTGCCGAACAGACTGCCGAGCTCCTCGATGCGGCGACGGCGTCCTGGACCAGGGTGAGCGATGTGACGACGGCAACTCCGAGGACGACCTGACCTGCTCTGCCGACTGCCTATCCTTCTGTGGTGACGGAGCGCTGGATCCACGCCTGGGCGAGTCCTGCGACGAAGCGGACCTGAACGGCCTGAGCCCATCGCGCTGCCTAGCGGACTGCACTCTGACGCGCTGCGGCGACGGATACCTGGGTGGCGAAGAGGCCTGTGACGACGCAGGAAACGAGCCCGGTGACGGGTGCTCGGCCGACTGCCTGGTGGAGCCCAGGTGGGAGTGCGTGGGCTCTCCTAGCCAATGCGCCTGCGCCGGGCACGCCCATGGCCCCGACTGCCGCGGATGCCTCGTGTTCGTGGATCTGAACGCCACTAGCGCCCCAGACGGACGCACCTGGAGCACTGCCTTTCGTACGGTTCAGGAGGGAGTGGACGCAGCCAGCGCCGACGGTGGGACATGCGATGTCTGGGTGGCGCAAGGCCGCTATCATCTGTACGTTGCCTCGGCCCTCGACAGCCTGACCCTGCGCTCCAACGTCTCGATCTACGGCGGGTTCACGGGTCAAGAAACCTCTCGGGAGCAGAGAGACCACTTGGCGCACGAGACGGTGCTTGACGGTCGGGCCAGCTTCGACCAGGCCCTACGGGTCTTTCACGTCATCACCGCCATCGGCACCAGGGACGCGACGGTGGACGGCTTCACCGTGACCGGCGGCGAAGCACTGGGCATGAGCCAAGACTTGGACGACCGGGGGGGCGGGCTGCTCGCCTACAGCGCTGGGAACCTGGGGTTCCGCGGGTGCCGGTTCGTTGGCAACACCGCCCAGGGCTGCGGAGGCGGCGCCTACCTGTACAAGGGCACTGGCCTGCGCTTCGTCGCCTGCGCCTTCGAGGACAACGAGGCTGCCTGCGGAGGCGGGATGTGCAACGATCCGGCTTCCCCCCTGATCTCGGGATGCACCTTCACCAGGAACGGCGCAACCGGCGCCTTCACCTCCGAAGGCGAATGGGACCCTGAGAAGGGTGGCGGTGGGATGATCAACCTGGGCCCGAGACACTGGCTCCAGCCGGGCCCCTCATCGAACCCCCAAATCGAAGACTGCTTGTTTCTGGAAAACTGGGCCACCTATGATGGGGGAGGGATTTCCAACATCTGGAGTTCGAGCCCTAGCGTGTCCCGAGCCTACTTCGTGGGCAACGAGGCTCGAGACGGAGCCGGAATGCACTGCCGGAACGAAAGCAGCCCGGCGGTCCGGTCCTGTGATTTCATCGACAACCTGGCCAGTGGAAGCGGAGGCGGGCTCGCACTGACCAACTCCAGCATCGCAACGGTGCAGGACAGCCGGCTGGTGGGTAATCTGGCGAACTATGGCGGAGCGATCGCCAACTCCTATGACAACGACCTGCCTTTCCTGTTGGACCGCTGCATCCTGGCGGGCAACCGGGCCAGCTCGGGCGGCGGAGCAATGCGAAACGACATCGCCATGCCACTATTGGCCAGCAGCGTGTTCGCAGGAAACGTGACAGACGGCAACGGCGGAGCCATCCTGAACGTGATGCGGTCCAAGCCCAGCCTGGTGGGCTGCACGCTGGTGGGCAACCGTGCCAGCTCGGGCGGTGGGCTCTACAACATGACAGGGGGTGGCGGCAGTTCGAACATTTGCTACCCATCGATTAACAGCTCCGTGGTCTTCGGCAACAGTCCGGACAGCTTTGCCCGCGACGCCTATCCTTCGGTCACCACGGTCACCTACTCGGACATCGAGGGAGGCTCCCCGGGCACGGGCAACATCTCGCTGGATCCCCTGTTCGCACACCCTGGCCTCCAAGGGATCATCTCGGCGGTGGCCTATGACCCCGCTCGATTCGTTACCCTGCTCGAGGACGCCTCGGCGAGCCTCATTCCCGGAGAGCTGGCCGGGCGGTTCCTTCAGTACGGCGGCCTTTCCCGCTGGCTGTACCTCGTGGACAACAGCGCCACGACCATCACGGTCCTCGGCAACGCCGAGGAGGTGCCCCTAGGGTCTGCATATGTCGTCTATGACCTGCGCCTTGATGCGGCCTCGCCCTGCATCGACGCAGGGGATGGCCAGGCAGCTCCCCCTCTCGACGTCGAGGGCTTCCCAAGGCTGGATGGCCCGGGCGCCAACGTCGGTCTGGGCCCGCCCTGGGCAGACATGGGCGCCTACGAACACCAATGAGAGCCCGGATGAGCAAAAGAGCCGTAGTTTTCCTGCTTCCGGGGGCGCTGATCGCCTGTGGCCATGGGGACGGCGCATCCAACAATGCCGAGCCGCCAGACGCCCAGGTCACTGGGCTCTGCGGAGATGGGCTCCAGGACGACGGCGAGCAGTGCGACGACGGCATCGCCAATAGCGACTTCGCCCCGAACGCGTGTCGCACGAACTGCCGGCTGCCCCGCTGTGGCGACTGGATCATAGACACCGGCGAGGAGTGTGACGAGGGTCCCGCTACTGGCGTCTCACCCAGCACCTGCAAGGCTGACTGTACGCACAATGTCTGCGGCGACGGCTACCTTGGCGGAGGAGAGGTCTGCGACGACGGCAACGCCGTGAGCGGCGACGGCTGCCGGGGAGACTGCGGGCAGGACGAGACCCTGTGCGGCAACTCCGCCAGCGATCCGGGGGAGGAGTGCGATGACGGTGAGCTGAACTCCGACGACCTTCCCAACGCGTGCCGCACCGACTGCCGCGCTCCACGCTGTGGAGACGGGGTGCTGGACGCGGGAGAGCGCTGCGACGACGGCGACAACCTCGACGATCTCTCCTGCTCGTCGGACTGCCTGTCCTTCTGTGGGGACGGAGTACTGGATCCGCAGCTCGGCGAGGAGTGCGACACGGCCGACCTGAACGGCCAGAGCCCCTCGCGCTGCCTCGCCGACTGCACACTCACGCGCTGTGGTGACGGACACCTGGGTGGCGACGAGGAGTGCGACGACGGAGCGCTTGTGGATGGCGACGGCTGTGCCGCCGACTGCCAGATGGAGCCCCGATGGTCCTGCTCCGGGTCGCCGAGCCTTTGCGAATGCTCGGGATATGCCCACGGCCCTGCGTGCGCCGGATGCGTCGTGTTTGTGGACATCAGCGCGATGGGCCCTGCCGACGGGCGCTCCTGGGCCAGTGCGTATCGTACGGTGCAGCAGGGCGTGGACGCCGCCGCTGGAGCCGAGGCAGGCTGCGAGGTCTGGGTGGCAGGCGGAAGGTACCACGTGTTCCAAAACTCGCCCTTGGACACTCTCAGGCTTCGCTCGGGGGTCTCATTGTATGGAGGCTTCGCCGGCAATGAAACCGCACGAGAGATGCGTGACGCCACCGCGTATCCTGCCATCCTGGACGGCAGCGCCGAGGGAGATGACTCCCGTCGGGTCTTCCACGTGGTGACCGCGGTGGGCACGGACGACGCCACTGTTGATGGGTTCACCTTCAACGGAGGAGCGGCGACGGGGAGCTCGCTCTCCAATGATGACAGCGGCGGCGGGCTCTATGCCTATGCCACTGGACGCCTCCTCTTCAAGGCCTGTCGCTTCACAGATAACTCTGCCTCGGCGGCAGGAGGTGGCGCCTGCCTCTTCATGACCCCATCGCTATCCTTTCTCGACTGTACCTTCCACGGTAACCAGGCAGACCAAGGCGGAGGGGTCGCCTGCTTCCGAGCATCTCCCACGGTTTCGGGCTGCCGCTTCGTGGCAAATGACTCCTTCTCCGAGGGCGGTGGGATGTACAACTCCCTGGCGACACCAAGTGTCCAGCAGACAGTATTCAGCGACAACCGGGCTGGAGAAGCTGGG
>JAVEWA010000151.1:0-12332 GCA_034004785.1 Polyangia bacterium | reverse complement strand
GCAGAGTCGCCGGGTACCGCGTACGCCGCGGACAAAGTCCACAAGCGCACCGGCGTTCGTCTCCACTACCGCCGTCTGAATCCGCTTCCCGCTCGGCCCCAGCACGGCCATCGTGCAGCTTGACAGGGTGTGCATCCAGCCCAATACACCGGTCCATGGGTGCCCTCCTTTTCGTTTGATTTCGACAGGCCACAGGGTAACGTATTCCTGTAGCCACTGGGAGGACGCCCCTTGATCTTGAATCGTGCAGCGGAGTCGGAAGCGTGACAGGTGCGTATGGTGAGCATCGGCTTTCTTCGCACCGAGTCGACTTCTCGACGCCGCTCACCTCGAGTGGCGTCTGCGGCCGCTACTTCCATACAATGCCTATGAGCTCCTATGAGCCCCATAGTTGACGGCCTGGTGGCCGACCTGCGCGGAGACGGTCCTGCCGAGGCATGTGAGTTCACGCTGGACCGGGCCGCGGCCCGCGAGAAGCTGCGACAGTTCCAGCTCGAGGACCCGTGGACCTATGTCCTGCTGTGGGTCCAGGCCGCCGTGCTCAAGCGGGCCACGTCGATCACGATAGCCGTGGATCGAGACCGGCTGGACCTGTGTTTCGACGGCGAGCCCTTCACCCTGTCGGACTTCGATCAACTGTACGGCGCGCCGCTGGGCCCCAGGCACACGGCCGGCGCCAGGGCCCTGGCCGAGCTGGCGCAAGGGCTCCAGGGAGCCATGGCCATAGAGCCGCGGGAGGTCGAGATCGCCTCCGGAGACGGAGCCCGCGCGGCTCGGCTCCAGGCGCGACCCGGGCAGGACGATCGGTACGACGAGACTCCTGATACCTGGGTGGGTACGCGGATCCGGGTGAGCTACAGGCGGCGGCGTCACCGCCGCGCGCCACAGCAGCCCTTTGGGGAGGTGGCGTACCCCGACGAGATCCAGCTACGCCACCGCTGCCTTTTCACCGAGATCCCGGTGACCGTCAACGGGGAACGGGTGTCCGCTGGATTCGTCTTGCCCCACGGCGCGGGCGTGGTGCCCATCCCCAGCCCAGAGGCTGGGGGGATCGCCGGGTTCGTGCCGGACCTCAAATACAGCCTGGCCCACTTCGTCGTCAACGGCGTACTGCTGACCACGCGCAAGCTCGACCTGGAGCCCCAGGGCTTCGTGGCCGTGCTCAGGGGGGATGGCCTCCGCAAGGACTTGTCGCAGTTCGAGCTGGTGGAAGACGAGGCCTTCGCCCGGGTCATGCAGGCCATCGGGCAGGCCGAGCGGGCCTCCCTGCAGGAGCTGGCGACTACCCTCGGCGCTTCGGCTCCGCCCGCGGCGCAGGGCGATGGGCAAGGGGACACACAGGCCGGCCTGAGCCCGCTGGCTCGGCGCCAGTGGCTGGCGCGGGTCCTGGCCGCTGCAGGCGTTCAATTAACTCCGGAGGTCCCGCCGAAAAACGACGACCGCGCGGGCGCCGGCGAGACGGACGCTCCACAGGCCAGCGGGAGGGCCAAACGCAAGCACCAGCAGCCCCGGCCCCGTGACCTCGAGCGCCCGGTGGACCCTGCCAGCATAGGACCGGTGGTGCGAGAGATCCCCATGCTCACGCCGCGCAGGATCCTCTCGCCACCATGGCTCTGGCACCTTTACCGCTGCTTCGACCTGAGAGGCGCTAACCTGACGTCGCTGGTCAGCACCATGCTGCTGCTCTGCATACCCGGGCTCCTCCTCCTGTGGCTGTTTCTGCCCATTCCATTGACCTGGGATTCCCTGGTCGTCAGCTATCACGGCATGATCGGGCGGACACAGGTCGATTACTTCATGCTGCTCGCCGCGATCGCGATGCCCCTGGGGACGGCCGTGGCCCTCGCGATCACGGCCATGGCGCTGCGACGAGGCCTCCGGAGGTGCCGCGCAGAGCGGGAGGCGATGGCTCACGGCGAGCTGCGGTGGGGTGAGGTCAAAGACTTCGAAGGGTGGAACGCCAAGATCCAGCTCGAGGGCGAGGAGATGGTGAGCACGTGCAGCTTCGAGGGGCTCAGCATCTCCACGCACACGCGCGAACCGATGATCCTGCATTCCACGGGGCCCTCGCGGACCCTGCTGTGGGCCGCGAAGGCCAACATTGCCTTTGGCGCCGGATCCGTGGAGCAAGCTCACCTCTGGCTCCTTGCGCGGAGGGCCCCCGAGGCGGCCTCGCCGGCCCGCTGGGGCTGGCCACTGCCCCCCGGGCAGGTCGTGCTGAGACGACGGCTGCTGTGGGCGGGCGCCGTGGCGGCGTGCCTGTCGGTTCTGGCCGTTCCCACCTGCCGGAGCCTCCTTTCGTGGTGGGCCGGACGCACACCGGGGCGTACCCAGACCGCTGGCGTGATCAGGCTCCCCAGCGGCCGGACCGCGCTGCTGATCACCACGATCCCGGACCTGGAGGTGCGGCGCTTCTGGAAGCTCCAGCTCGTCGACGTGCAGACCGGAGGGCTTCTGGCCAAGTCCGTGGTCTCCGGCGGCCCTCCCCGCTGTGTGCCGGCCACGCCGGGCCGGATCTGGTGCGTGAACACCGGGCGCGAGAGCTCCGTGGAGGCTCGGGACGCAGCCACGCTGAAGGTCATCGCCGGCCGTAGCGATCTCCGTTCTCGAAACCGGACGCAAGCGGCGCTGTTCGACACCGAGCTGTCGGCGCGCGTCGATGGGGCTGGCCACCTGCTGCTGGAGTCACGGGGCCGCGCAGGATCTGCTCGCTCCGTAGCCAGGTACCATCGGCTGGACGGGCGCACCCTGCGACTCCAGGCCTCAACCATGAAGGAGCACTGCCATGGCACCGACCTGGGCGCCACGCACGGCTACGGCCCTTCCGTCCTGGAGCTTCCCCAGGGAACCCTCTGGTTCAGCAGTGGTCACCCTGAACATCAGCTCTTGCTGGATCGTGGCTGGAACGTCGAGCGGCGGCAGCAGGATCGCGAGGTGCTCCTTCAGAACAAGACCTTCATCGACCCCCGGTTCCTCGGAGGCTCATCGAAGCGCTCGGCAGCCATCCGACTGTCGAATCCCCTCACCATCCTGGTTGCGCACGCCAGCTCCGTCGATCACCTGAAGTCCCGCCTGCTGTTGACCGCCGTGGCAATGGAGGGCGGGGCCCGGGTGCTGTGGTCGGTGCAGGCTCCGGCCCCCAACCTCTGCCTCGCGCACCTGAGCGGCACCACCCTGGCGGTGGTGGTGGGCGCTTCTCCTTCCTACGCCCTGGGCATCGACGTCAGGTCCGGTAGGGTCAGGTGGCGTCGCAGGCTCTGAGAGAGCTGTCGATGGCGAGCCCCTCAGTAATGACGAGTACCCTTCCTCCGCGACATCTCAGCAGTCGACGACGCGTTGGTGCCCCCTGCAGTGGTGCCCCCCAGTGCCCCGAAAATCGGATCGTTGGGAAATTGGCGGTCGGTGGAGATCAGAGAGGCGCTCGCAGGGCACCCGCGTAGGCTCGATGAGACAGACGAAGGTCGTCGAGTTGCGGATCAGGCGAGGTGTTGATGAAGCAAGACGACTTGGCGCGTGATTCGAGACGCATGTCTCCTGGGAACGCTTCACTGGGCTAGGCGGCCGAGGCCAAGTACAAGGCTACGCGACGAGGCGGCAATCGTTGTGGAGCCCGCCGAGGATGGGGTGGGCCACGAGGTGGCCGACTTACACGGCGGGCTTGGGTTCAGCGAGATCGGGATCCGGATCGGGGATTCCGTGTATCCCCTGGTGGACGCGTCCTCCGCAATACCATTTGATCATCTCGGACAGCACAAGATGTAGATGGCGCTCGTTCCAGATGAGCAAATGATCGAGGCACTCGCGACGCAGGGTTCCGATGAGGCGCTCCATGTGCGCGGCGGCGTTCGGCGCCTTGTACGGGATGGGTACGCTGCGGATGTTCAAGGTCTGCCAGAGCCAGGCGGCCAGCGTGGAGCGGCAGGAGTGGGCCTTCCCCTTGCTCTCGTTGAACAGGCAAACGGTGTGGCCGAGCTGGCCGTAGCGGTCGTCGTTGTCGTGGATGAGAACCCGGTAGCGATCGATGGTGGACTCGGCGTGCTCCACGCCGAGCTTGAGCTTCAGCTCGAGGGCGATGCGGGCAGCGCCGTACTCCGGATGATCCCGCGAGATGCGCTTAATGAAGTTGATATGCATGCGGGGGATACGTGGTAGGCCGGGACGGCCCACACGAGTTTCGCCGCTCTTGACGCCTTCAAGAAGAAGTTTTCTAAGGGTGTTCTGGACGGCTTTTTGAAGTCCGTCATTGACTAGGAGAAGCAGATGGCATCCATCCTATCGCTGAAGCGCAACGACGTGCAGGGCGCGCTGACCTACGCCGAAGAACGCCTCCGCGCTGGCGAATACACCTCGGACGACTCCGAGCAGCTCTTCATGCTCCAGGACGACCCAGAGGAGCTGCTCGACAAGCTGGACGCGCTGCTCGAGAAGCACGACTGGAGCGAGTAAGATGAGCGACCTGAACACCCAGCTGAAGTCCAACGTCGGGGTCCGGGTCCTCGCAAACCTGACGCTCGGCATCGATAAGGTCGTCGCAATGTCGATCATGAAGCGACCGCAGCGCGAGGGCGAAATCACCGCAGACGAGATGAATCGGCGCGCGAAGCGGTGCGTCGAGACATCGCTGATGCTGATGCGCGAGAGGCACTGGTCGTCGGAGCGCGTCTGCGACACGTTGCCAGATGCCCTGACCGCCCCGACGTGACGATGCCGCGGGATCGGTACATCGCTTTCAGCCGGTTCTTCACCCGCACCACATAGTCGGTGATCTTCGTGTACACCCGCGACAGCTCGCGAAGCTGACCAAACGCTCCGTGGCTCTTCCACACCGCCAGCTCCACGTTCCCCAGTCGAAGCTGGTTCGCCAGGCCAAGGGCATCCCGCGCGTCGCTCTTCGGCCCCTTCTTCCCAGGCGGGATCCCCAGGACCACGAGCTCCTCCACGTGCGGTGAAAGCACTTCGTACAGCCAATCGCTCATGGTCCCCTCTTCCATGCAGAGTCGCCGGGTACCGCGTACGCCGCGGACAAAGTCCACAAGCGCACCGGCGTTCGTCTCCACTACCGCCGTCTGAATCCGCTTCCCGCTCGGCCCCAGCACGGCCATCGTGCAGCTTGACAGGTGTGCATCCAGCCCAATAATCCGGTCCAGGGAGCCCTTCTACGGACGTGCCCTGCTCCTTGACCCCGGTGGATTGGCGAGATCTCGCCATGACGATCCCGCCTGTGCTGCCTTCCGGGTTACCCCACACCGTCGGCATCCACGAACAATTCCTTTCGGGGCTGACTCACACGGCCCATCCGCTCGCTGTCTACGCTTCGCAGCCTGGGTCGCCCCAGACCACGCAAAACTCGTTACCGACCTGCTGGCAGGGCCTTGGCCGGGCAGGATTTGCACCCGCTGGGCCCGCTTGGCTCCGATCTCGGATTTCAAGGCAACATCGGGTTCTCCTCTCATTCCGAGCCAGGCTCTCCAGGCGCACGGGCGATCGAGTGCTGTGGGTCTCGGGCTGGGCACCCAAATCCAGTTGGAACCCGCCGGGCCGACGAACCGGCGGGAGAACCACCGGTGGTGAAGCCGCACCCGGTCTACATCACCCGCGCCCGATTGATGGAGACCCTTCAGTGTTGCCGACCTATGATTGCCGTCCCAAGGCCGAAACTGTTTTGGTCACTTCATCGCGCTCCGCAATCGGGATCGTCCAGATCCACCAGGCAGTCCTCATCGTCGTCCCGTCCGTTCTTGCACTCAGTCTCCACGTCCGAGAGGGCGTCACAGGTAACCTCGACAAAGGTCCGCGGCGGAGGGTCCACTCGCCTCGATACCCGCAGCGCCGCTCCCCTGGACGCATTACAGATCAGGTCGTAGATGATTGACCAGCAAGCATCCACGGGAAGCTCCCCGTCTCGCTCGGCCGGGTACCCGCCCTGATAGGCCAGCTCCTTGAAATAGTTCCTCTGGTCCACCGTGCCGTCTGGCTGCACGCTCAGGCAGGCAGGAAGCTCGACGCGGGTTTCCTCGGCCGTGCCTCGCCGTCGCACGTCGGTGACCTCGCAGCGGGCAAGGCAGCGGCTGTTTGTTCCACAAGGCACAGCGGCCTGGGGCGTGCCCTGCTCTACGCCGGGATCTGGACACCCGGCAAGGGGCTTGGGGAGACAGTCGTTTTCCAAGAGCCTGCGGGCGACCGAATCGGCGACATCTGAGAAAAAGCCCCAGCAGGCCATTTCGACAGATTGGTATGCCCAGGCCAGATCGAACTCGTCGTGGAACGCCTGGAGAAGCGAACGGATCCGAATCCCAGGCGCACTTCCGTTCGAGAACACCGTGGGTCGGTCGAGGCTGTCTCGACGCACAGTGACGGTTCCGCCCTCCACCGGACCTGCCGTCGCAGCCAGAGTCAGCATCTGCGGGTCCTTCAGCTCACGAAGGAAATCCGCGTAGCGTGAGATCGGGTACAGAAGGGCATCGGGATCGTCCCTCGGCCTGCAATCATTTCGTTCGCCTTCATGGGTCCTGTCATTGATGTCGCAGGTGACGCCGAACTCGAAGCAGCGATAGGACGAGAAGTACCCCAGGGGAGCGTCCATGGAGTCCTGCTCTGTGTCCCAGAAGGCTGCGTTGCCTACGGAGCAGTCGTCCTCATCGGTGATAAAAACGACGAGGAGATGAGCGTCCTGTCGGAGAAATCCGACGTTGGCCGGGTTCCGGTCAAGAGCCAGGCGCATCGCCTCGAGTGGCTGTGTGAAGCCACAGCCGGGCGGTCCAGGACGCACCATGCAGTCTGTACCCATAGAAAGTGAAGACCCTGCCTGGTAGTTCGCGCACCTCGGGCACATAGAGAATTCTCTCAGTGAGAGGGTTTCAGGTTCTCCTGTCACGGCGTCGCAGGAGTCCTGTGTGCAGTCATGCTCCGCACAGGCACCAGGGGGCGTGCTCAGCCTCTCGATCGTGCAATCGACGGGCTCGGTTTCGATCAGGAATCGCCGACCAGAGCCGAGACAGTAGGCTGCCGAATCCCAGCTTCCAAATGTACCAAGAACTCCCCCATCCCCTGAACCGCAGTAGTCAACATTGGCAGTGCCGGAGCCTAGATTGGTGGACACCACACCAACGTGAATGTTGAACTCTTCGGAGAACTGCCCGATCGCACCGAAGGCGCCGCCTGAGCACCACTCCCACGTACTCACCATCATCGAGCCCGAGTTATCGCTCACGAAGAGGATGTCCACCTTACGTTTTCCGTTCTGGGGGATCGAGGCATGGAAGCGACTTCCGGCAGGTCCCGGCCTTGCATCCCTGCACGAAGACACCCCCATAGAGATCAGCGCCAGAGCGAGAACTCCGACTCTCGTGGCGACTGAGTTTCCGCACCTGGCAGCGTCAACTGATCGGGTGCAGACCTCGATGGCTCTCCTGAGATGTGCGCGACTCATCTCGAGAACTCCAGGTCGTCGAGGTAGATCTCGCCTTCCAGCGGATAGTAGAAGTAGATTCGAAGGGCATCTACGTGCGACAGATCCACCCCGGGTGCCGCCGAGGAGAGGAAGGACCGTAGCGGCACACGGACAGTAGTCATGACGTTGTAGGGGTTATCCGCAAGGACTGGGTCAGAGTGCTGGTACGGCTCTGGGATGCCCCCATGCTCCCAGACTCCCACCGCGCTGGCGTTCCCCCCTGTTCGAAGCTCCACGACGAACCACTGAAAAACCTCGGGGCTGGAAGGAGGAAACCAGTCGAGGTAGGCGTCGGTCCAGGAGGCACGGAAGGAGACCACATCCAGGGACGACACATCCCAGGGTCCCACGTACTCAACATAGGGCACATCGTCGGCGGAGACGTTCTGCCATCCGCCAACCTGCCAGGAGATCTTCTGCACCGCCCAATCTCTTCCAGTGTTATCGAACAGCTCCGTGTTCCAGATATCTTGCGGGCTTCCCACGAGAGTAAGTGCCTCGAGCATACCCCCGCTCGGCGAGTAGAAAGCACTCGCGCTTCCGCTGCCGTCATCCAACTTGATGTGAGTCTTGTCATGGTGGAGATACGAGGCACAGATGCCGTCCATCGAAGGGAAGGAGAGCCTGCCTCGCAGTAGATCCTCGTACTCCACCGCTCCCAATAGATGAAGTCTCGTGAAGGCAGAAAGCAGGGAAGCTGCGACCTCAGCCTGCCGCGACTCTGGGATCTTAAGAGGCCGCGGAGGGATACTCCAGCAGTCATCGCCGTCGGGGTACTCGCTGTCGGCAGCCCACACCGTATTGAACCACTCGTGGTTGGCTCCGTAGATGTAGGCTCCGCTCTTCGTCGTCGAGTCGAGAACCCTGTTGTAGTGCTCGACAGGACTACAGCACTTGATCTCGCAGTCCGAGGTCGCGATGATCACGAAATAGGGGATGTCGCTGATGGCTGGCTGTTGTAGTGGCGAGGTCATCAGGGACGGCGCAATCGCCGAAATGGAGCCAATGTCGAATGGAGAGGGTAACGAGGTGTCGAGCTCACAGGCGAATCTCGCTGCCTCTCCACCCCTGGAGTGTCCGGAGATGGAGATCCTGGAGATGTCCACGTGGTCTCGGATGGCATTGTTTAGGTGGACCGGATCGTAGAGGATGAGGTTTTCCGGATCGAAGAAATCGGGAACAACGTGGTCATCGTCGAGCTCCTTGAGCGCAATATTCAGGCCATCATCAAGTGGGCCATCGAACGCGCTCGGGTCATCCAAGTGGGCCCACCAGCGGAGATGCCAGAGGAAGAGATTTCCTCGCTCGTAGTTGTCTGCCAGGTTATCGGCGCCCTTTACATAGTTGAAGTCATGGGCATCGATGGACACGGCGATGATGCCGTGGCTGGCGAGATTCCGAAGCAGGCCTGTGTATCCCCTGTGGCTCAGCACGCGCTGTCCCGGTTCTGTAACCCCGCACTCATCCCAGGCAATCGAGTAAACCCCGTTGGTACTGGGGTAGTGATGGGTACACGGCCTATGATAGCCATGCTGGATCAGGAATATCGGGTGTCTCCCGGGCGGCAGTGTCAGCGTGGGATAACCCATGGTGGGCAAGACCGTAGGCAGACAGATCATGGCCGCAAGGTCCACGTCAGTTTCGAACTCGGGTTGGTTGACATAGGCCCTGTAGAGGCTCTCCGTGAGGTACTCGCCACAAGCGACGGCGTAGGGCCCCTTGGTGAGCGGGTCCTCTGCCACCACGAATCCGGGTCTTGTGGCTCCGTCCAGGTAATCCTTGACGGTGTCGAAGAGATTGTCCGGCCCAGGGTTGGCGGGATCCCTTACGAAGCTCGCAACAACGTCCCACTTGCCGTACCAGAGGGGACCGTGCCAGATGGGCACTGGGCCCGAGAACCAGGCGTCCTTGATAGGCACGATCTCGGCACCGCCTGGGGAGGGGTCGGTATAGGGTGGATCGTGGCTGAAATCGACGATTGGGGTGGAGCCGACGATGCTCAGCTTCCATTCTTCCATCGGACGGTGGTTGACGATGTGGATGTATGCGAGTTGCCCACCGGATTGGCCTGAGGGGATGCGCATGGGGTCCAGAGCGGCGTACACGGTGTCGTCGATGGTGAAGGCGTCGGTGATCTGCGGGCGAGTCCCCGAGGAGAAGGGGAAGGAGGGCGAGATGTCGAGCCTGCGCACCGCGAGGTCTGAAGGAGTGAACTGGAAGACCGGGAATGGCCAGGGCCGGTCGAAGAGCACTAGCCCCGACTCCCAGCGTAAAGACACGATGTCGCCGAGCCCAAGGACCGGCGCATCTGGGCGCTCGGGTGGAGCGGGAAGGGACGGAGGCGGAGTGTGCGCTACGAGGTCGAAGCGGCCGAAGAACTGATGGTCGACATCCCAGATCTTGGCCGTGAAGCGGCCCTGGTCGTCCGCAGTTACTATGAGATCTTCGCCCTGCCTCCCGGTTACGTCCGCTATTCGGTCGCCGACCTTCCAGGTCCACTGGTGAGGCACCACGGAAATGGCAACACTCGCTCCCGGTGAGAAGCTCCTGCCGTGAACGAATAGATCCTCGGTCCGGAAGGAGCGGCTGTGGATCAGGCAGCCATCTGCGAGCGACGGGTAGATGAGTGGGCTCGTCCTGGCCACCACGGGCAGCTTGAGGGTGGCCGCGGGCAAAGCCCCGCCAGTGCAGGGAGGTGCGGTGCCCGGAGGGGAGGATCCGTCCGTCCGGTAGAAGGACACGCGGACCCGTGTGCCCACGAGGACCTCCTCAGCCTCCTCCAATGTGACGAAACTCCTGACGCCCAGGTCGGTGGGCAGAGGCGGAACCAGGGGGCAGCCCACCACCCCCGATTGGTACCAGAGGACAAAGGGCTCGAGCTTCCCCGCAGCGTTCGCGCCGAGGCGGGCGAAGCTGTAGATTCTGGCGGGCGACAGCTCGGTGGGGTTCTCCGTGCTCAGATAGATGTCGTAGATGCCATAGGGCTCAAGCCCGCTCGCGGACACGAGCAGGGATGAACCCACCTCGAGACCGGCCTGCGGCTCCAGCGCGGCGTCCAAGGTGACGATGGCAGGCCCTGACGAAAAGCGCTCCAGGGTCACTGTTCTCCAGGGAGACTCCACCTGGTCCACGATCCTAGCCCTGCCGTCCTTGCGCTTTTTCCTGTGCAGCTCAGCCCGCACCTGGTACTGGTAAGTGCCGGTCGGAAGAATGTAGGCCGAGCCGTCCTCGCCGTTCCATTGAAGGCTAACAGCCCGGGTGCCCTTCTGGGCGACGGTGTCCTGGCGCGCAAGCACACGCTCCTCGAAGGTTCCGTCAGGGGACTTGAGGGTCCACTGAACGCGGTATGAGAAGTCGAACTGCCCGGAGGCCAGGCCCGGAAGCTCCAAAACCTGCAGGTCGAGGTCCAGCCGGCTCACCTCGCCGGGCGGGTGGAAGGGGTCCGGGGAGTCGCGCAGGTTGGAGATGGCGATCTTGCCCAGCACGCCAATGGTGGACGCGCAAGCGTCCCCGATGCCATCGCCGTCGGAGTCGGTCTGATCGGGATTGGGCTCGAAGGGGCAGTTGTCGGTGTCGTCCGGGATGCCGTCACCATCGGCGTCGGGGCTCGGGGCACCCTGTTCACAGATGCACAGACGCAGGTAGGAGAGATCGACCTCGGCTGCATAGATCTGGAAGGAGACGTCGAGGAACGTGGGGTCCACTGCCACGAGTTGCTCGTAGCTCCCCTGCAAGAGAGGCTCGCTGTCCACCTCCAGGGATACGTCACCGGCGCGATCCACCAGGTAGGTGTAGCGCGTGTCCACGGTCCAGTCCCAGGGCATGCCCGCAAGAACGGGGTTCGTGGGGGAGTGCGTGCCGAGCTCCACCACGGGCTGGCTTCCCTCGTAGAGAAGCGAGGCGGTGCCCAAACGCTCGCCGTCGGAGATGTGTGTGAAATAGACTCCGGACTCGGCGCCTGGCATGAGCTCCATCACCTGGAGATGGACCTGCATCAGGTAGATCTGGGAGGTCGCGAGGTCTGGAACGCTGCGATGGTAGCCGGCAGGTCCAGCGTAGGTGCCGCAGTCGCTGTTCGTGACGCGGAGCCTGCCGTCTACGATGTAGGCGCTCGAGCACGGCAGGGTGATGGCCACCCAGGGATCCTCCACCTCGCTCGGAAGGAGGCCCAGGGAGGGATCGTAGGTGACCTCTCTCCACTGAGTGCAGCGACCAAGGGTAGCCTGCAGCTCTGGAGAGCTCACGATGGCGCCGCACTGGGCCCGAGCAGCCGGAATAGGGCCAAGTGGGTGGGCCAGGGAGGCGAGGACGATGGACGTGGCCAGCAGCCTGGGCGAGCGGGCAGGGCCAGGGCGTCTCAGGGCGGGGCCAGGCTTCGAGGGGCCTGGTGGCCGCTGGGAGTGGTTGCGCTGCCAATGGGTCCGGCCCATGGAGGCTACTGCCCCCCGCGCAGCCGTCAACCTGATTACACTTGTAAGCCCACCAGCAACCGCGAGACATTGTCTCTTCATGTCCTCCACTCCCTTCCAGCCCAGGTGCCGCCCAAAGCCCGAGCGACACAGGCCTGTGTCCCCCGTATCGAGATACCTCGCGACGGGAGATGAGGCCAAGAAATTGCTTGTTCTCTTTCCCTGGGTCCTCGCTCCCATTTCCATCGCCAACGTCACGGGATCCACGCCAAAGGCTCGTGGGCGGCGCTGTGCTCACGTCACGGAAAGCCACCAATGGCGAGATCCAGCCTATCATGGTGCACAATTGTGCGACAAGCCCGATCAGGACGGGGTGCAGATCCCCAGTGCCCCGAAAATCGGATCGTAGAGAATTCGGCGGTCGGCGGAGATCAGAGGGGCGCTCGCAGGGCACCGCATAGGCTCGATGAGAC